>CAXSDR010000022.1:2496-19818 GCA_964236445.1 uncultured Motilibacteraceae bacterium
CCTTCACCCGGGCGCTGCTCGACCTGACCAGCCAGTCGCAGTCGCTGAGCGACGTGGCAGCGCGCGTTGAGCAGGGCTGGGCTGCGCAGCCCGCTCAGGCGCGCACGGCTGTGTCGGCCTATCTGGCACTGCTCAGCGAGGCACGAAACGACGCCGGGCGACCCTTGCTCGGTGTCGACGTGCAGCTGTGGCTGCGCGAGGTGCGCCGCCTCACGCGCCGGCTCGATGTGGCACCCCGGTTCCTGTGGCAGGACGCCGGTGCGGCCGACGCCGGGCAGGCCCTGGCGGCGCTCTACTGCCGGCACTGCGGACGCTCGGGCTGGGGTGTGACGGCCAAGGCGGCGGCCGGGCATGACATCGCGCCGCAGGTCGTGTGGCGCGCCTCCTTCACCGACAGCGAAGCGCGCCGAGCGTGGATGTTCGCGCCGGGCGAGGGTGCCGCCGACGACCCGCGGGTGCAGTGGGCCGACAGCGACACCGGTGAGCTGTCCACCAAGCGCTCCCCTCAGCACAGCGAAGTCCCCGTCATCGTCACCCCCGACAAGGAAGCCGGCGCCAAGGACCGCTGCCCGCTGTGCGGGCTCGACGACGGCATCCGCTTCCTCGGCTCGAGTGTGGCGACGTTGGCCTCCGCCGCCTTGGGCCACGTCTTCGCCAGCCCCGACGTCGAGCCGGCCCAGAAGAAGACGCTGGTCTTCACCGACAGCGTGCAGGATGCCTCGCACCGTGCGGCTTTCATCGAGTCACGCGCCTATGCGCTCAACCGGCGCTCGCTGCTGCTTCGCGCGATCGGGGAGGACGGCTGCACGCTCGACGACGTCGGCACGTCCGTCGTGGACGACGCCGGTTCGGCAGCAGAGCGTTTCGCGGTGCTGCCGCCCGACCTCAAGGATCACGCCTCGTTCCGCCGCTATTGGCACGATGAGCGCCCGGACACCAAGACACGCGAACGTGTCGTGAGACTGATGGACTTCGGCGCCTCGCTGGAGTTCGGGTTGTCCTCGCGAGTCGGTCGCACCCTGGAGCTGACCGGGGCGGCCACGGCCGAGGTCGTGGTCGAGTCGCTCGCTGACGTCGTGGCGCATGCGCTGACCGTCGTCGACTCCTTCGACGTCCAGCTGGCGCTGAGCGATGCGGCTGTCGCCGGCACGACGGCGTGGGCGCGTGGCGTGCTCGAACGCATCCGCGCGCAGGGCGGCATCGACCATCCGTGGTTGACGAAGTTCCTTCGCTCGGGCGGCGACCGCTACAGCATCTGGGGCGGGCGTCCGCGTCGAGAAGGCATGCCCGCCTTCCCCGCCGGCCGATCCGCGCCGAGCTTTCCGACCACAGCAAGGGCGTCGGAGGCGTTCGACACGATCACCGGTGCGAAGGGGTGGTATGCGCTATGGACCGCACGCGCCCTCGGTGTGCCGAGCGTCGACGCGAGCAGATATGTGCGCGCCCTGCTCGACGCCTTCGCCGCCGCGGGAGTGCTGCACGCGGTGCAGGGTGACAACGACGTACGCGTGTGGTGCCTCCCGCCGGCGCGCCTGCGGCTTGAGCGCACGACGGGCTCCCGGCCACCGGCCCTTCGCTGCACGGTGTGCTCGACCGTCGTCCCGGCCGCGACCGTGATCCTCGCCGAGCTGGCGTCGGCACCGTGCATGAGGATCAGCTGTCCCGGCCGCTACGACGTCGTCGAGCTCGAGGCTGACTACTACCGCGAGCTCTATCGCGCCGGTCAGGTGCGGCGCATCGTCGCTCGCGAGCACACCTCGCTGCTGCGGCCAGAGGTGCGCGTCGCGCTCGAGAAGCAGTTCAAGCAGTCGGCCCAGCAGGCGAGCGACCCCAACGTGCTCACCTGCACGCCGACGCTCGAGCTCGGCATCGACATCGGCGACCTGTCGATGGTGGCCCTCACGTCCCTGCCTCGGTCCACCGCGTCCTATCTGCAGCGGGTCGGGCGGGCGGGCCGGCTGACCGGCAGCTCGCTCGTGCTGTCGCTGCTGCCGGCCCGGCCGTTGGAGCTGCAGCGCCTCGTCGACCCGTTGACCATGATCGCCGGCGACGTCGTGCCGCCCGCCTGCTATCTCGACGCCGTCGAGATCCTGCGACGGCAATATCTCGCGTCACTGGTCGATCGACGTGCCCGCAGCGAACAGGCGCGTCCCATGCGCACCGCGGTCGAGGTCTTCTCCGAGGGTCTCACCGCGACCAGCTGGCTCGGTGTGCTCGTGGCCGACGCACGCGTCCATGCCGAGACCTATGTCACCGAGTTCCTTGCCGGGTTCGGATCGCTGGTCAGTGACGAGACGGCCGCCGAGCTTCGGGTGTGGGCCGGCGCCGTCGGTGATCCTGTCGTGCCCGAGTTCGAGCGAGCCATCGAGCAGGCGTGCACGAGCTGGGGCGACGAGCTCGCCGATCTGCAGCAGCGCCGGGCCGCCTTGGCCGCGGAGATCGCGCTCATGGACGACGCGCCCTCACTCGACGATACGCAGGAGCGAGACCTCAAGAGAGTGAAGGGCGAGGCTCGGGCGATGGGCAGACTGCTCTCGGAGCGCCGGTCCGAATACTGGATCAAGGCGCTCGAAGACCTGAGCCTGCTGCCCAACTATGCGCTGCTCGATGACAAGACCCGCCTGGACGTCACATTGTGGTGGACCGACGAGGAGACCGGTGCTGCCGAGCAGAGCGACGACACCTACGTCCGCGGCAGCCGCACGGCGCTGCATGAGCTGGCGCCCGGTGCCACGTTCTATGTGGGCGGGGTGTCGGTCGAGATCGACGGTCTGGATCTCGGCAGCAGCCGCAATCCCGCCACCGAGTGGCGGCGGTTCTGTCCATCATGCGGCTGGTCTGACACCGCTGACGTCGCGATCGTGGCATGCCCGCGCTGCCAGGACCCTGCGGCCGCAGACACCGGGCAGGTGCTGAAGGTGCTGCCGTTCCGCAAGGCATCGGCCTATGCCTCGCGCGAGGCCGCGCAGCGCGACGACGATCTCGATGAGCGGCGCAGAACCCAGTTCACGATCGTGACGACGGTCGATGCCGACCCGGCGGCAGTGCGCTCGGCCTGGGGCCTGCAGAACTACCAGTTCGGCGCCGAGGTGCTGTTCCGTGCCGACATCCGCTGGATCAACCTCGGTCCGTCCTCACGCCGCGGGGCGGTCTCACGCATCGCGGGAAGCGACTTCACCGCTGCTCACTTCGAGTCCTGCATCTCGTGCGGGGTGGTCTGGACAGCGCAGCGTGGCGTGCACAGCGCGACTGAAGCGCGCCACCGTGGCTGGTGCGGGCAGCGTCGAGTCGCCCGCCCCGACGGGTGGACCAAGGTCGTGCTCAGCCACCACCTGCGAACCCAGGCCGTACGCCTGCTCGTCCCGCCCGTGGTGTGGGTCGACGACACGCTGCTGACTTCGTTCCGCGCCGCCCTGCTGTTGGGGTTGCGCGAGGTGCTCGGTGGTGATCCCGACCACCTCGACGTCATCAGCGCAGTCGACCCTGCGCCGGGCTCGATCGATCGCCGCGCGATGGTCATTCACGACAAGGTCGCCGGCGGCACGGGATACCTGGCCAGGTTCGCCGATCCGGAGCAGGTGCGTGCGCTGCTGCAGCGCGCACTCGATGTCGTGGCCTCGTGCCCGTGCCGCGACGATCCCGTTGCCGCGTGTCACCGCTGCCTGCTGCCCTATGTCCCCTCGGCCGACGCGTCCTTCGCGCGTCGCGACCGCGCCGCGGAGCTGCTTGCGGAGATTCTCCACGACTGGTCGCCTGAGCCGATCGAGTTCCTGGGCTCGATCGTCGTCGAAGCTCACGACACTCCGATCGAGCGCAGATTCCGCCAGCAGATCATTCGGTGGGCCAAGGCGCGAGGCGCAACGGTCAGCGCGCATGCAAGCGGCGTGGGTGATCGCGTGGACCTGCTGTTCCCCGCTGCGTCGGGAGGTCAGCGGTGGCGGGCCGAGCCGCAGTTCAGCTATGGGTTCGTGCGACCCGACTTCGTGTTCTCTGTGCCCGATCCGGAGATCGCCGACGTCGCGGTTTTCTGCGACGGAGTGAAGTTCCACGCCAGCGCCGAGCACAACCGCATCGCCGACGATGGCATCAAGCGTCAGGAGCTGCGCGAGCAGGGCGTGGTGGTTTTTGCGGTGACGCATGCTGATCTCGATGCCTTCGACTGTGTCCTCGACGCAAAGCCGATGCCGGCACCGGCATGGGCCGGCTCCGGCGTCGATGACACCGCTCGCGGCTTCGGCATGCAGCTGTGTGGTCCAGGCGACGTCTCTGTCGCTGCTGTCCTGACCGATCCGATGTCATTGTTGACCAGTTTCTTGTTGCGTTCAGGCCCCGCTGAGTGGAGCTCCGCCGCTCGTAGCGTCGCCCTTGCCTTTGCGTCGAGTCTGGCGCCGTCGGTGATCACCTCGACTTCCGAGGCTCTGCCCGCCTTGGTTCGCTCGCGGATGAGCGGGGAGCAGCTCGCGACGCCCGTCGGCAGCGACCAGCTCTTCTTCGGGGAGACTCCCGGCGGGTCCTCGGTGGGGCTTCACGTTGCGGCGACCACGGACGTACGCGCAATTCTGGCTATCGATGATCGCGACGAGGTTCTGGGCACGGACGCGCATGTCCGCGCCTGGCGCGACTGGCTCGCCTTGGGCAACGTGCTGCAGTTCCTCGGTTCCGGGAGCGTGCAGGTCACCACCCTCAGCTGCTTGCCCACCGACCCGAGCGCACCGGCGCCGGCGCACATTCCGTCGGTGTGGCAGGAGATCGTTGCCGCCTTCGACGGCGAGGTCGCGCAGATGCTGCTGCGCATTGCGCCGACGGGCGTCGGTGTCCCGGAAGCCGGCCTCGAGGTGGCAGATGGTGAATACACCATCGATCTGGCATGGCACGGGCCTCGAGTCGCCGTCGTGGTAGAGATCGACCACGAGCGTGACGACTGGCTCACAGCACACCAGTGGACGGTGGTCTCGGCGAATGAGGTCGCAGTTCGCGCGGCGCTCGGCCTTCCGGAGATGAGCGGCTGATGCCTGTCGTGATCGCGAAGCAATATCAGAAAGACCTGCAGGTCGACGGATCGATGAAGTCGCGCGCATGGGACTTCATGATGAAGCTCAACAGCGACCCCGATGGCGGCGGCCTCGATCTCAAGATGCCGCAAACCGCGGCTGACCGTCGGGTCCGCACCGCCCGGGTCGACCAGAACTTCCGCGCGGTGCTGTTCGTCCTGCCGCCGGACACCTACGTCATGGCTGCGATCAAGCCGCATGACGAGGCCTACGCCTATGCCGCTTCGGTGTCGCTCAACGTCAACGCCGCGAACGGCGCGATGGAGCTCATCGCCGAGGACACCATCCAGCGCACCGTTCAGCAGTTCCGGGCGAAGGCCCGGCCCGTCGAGCTGTCGCAAGTGCTGCCGTTCGCCGTGACGGAACTCGTCGAGATCGGCATACGCCCAGACGTGGCCGAGCAAGCAGTCCGCCTGACGAGCGAGGACGAGCTCATCGCCCTCGTCGAGGGCCTTCCCGAATGGCAACAGCAGGCGCTTCTGGACCTGGCCACGGGCAAGAGCCTCGACGAGGTGCGCGTGGCTTATGAGGTCGGCGTTGCACCGAGTGACGATCCCGAGAAATCGCTCCTTCGTGCCGTCACGCGCATGGAGTTCGTCACCATCGAGGACAACGAAGAGCTGCGCCGCATGGTCGAGGGCGACTTCGAGGAGTGGCGTACCTTCCTGCATCCGCAGCAGCGCACGCTGGCCGATCGCCCCGTCTACAACGGGCCGTTCCGCCTCGCGGGAGGTGCTGGCACGGGCAAGACGGTCGTCGCGCTGCACCGAGCCGTCTTCCTCGCCAAGCAACCGGGCAAGCGGGTGCTGCTGTGCACCTTCAACCGGACACTCGCCGCCAGCCTCGAGTCAGCACTGCGCCGGCTGGCTTCAGCAGAGGTCGTCGCGCGCATCGACGTCCTCGGCGTCGACCAGCTCGTCAGCAGGGTCGCCAATGACTGCGGCACCGGCGTGGCTCGGCCCATCGAGTCGAAGACGCAGGAGCGGCTGTGGACAGCAGCCGTCGCGGCAGTCGACCCCACCGCAGAGCTGCGGGGAATCTTGACGGTCGAGTTCCTGTCGGCCGAGTTGAGGTCCGTGATGCTGGCGATGCCGGCGCTCACGAAGGACAACTACCTCGCCGCGAAGCGCCCCGGCAGAACCGTGCGACTGAACCGGCTGCAACGCGGAGTTGTGTGGCGGATCTACGAAGAGTTCCAGCGAGCCTTGGTCGCAGAGCGTGCCACGACGTTCGAACTGTTGGCCTCACACACGGCCGAGGTCGCCGAGCCACGATATGACAGCGTCGTTGTGGACGAGGGTCAGGATTTGCACGCCGCACACTGGCGTTTCCTGCGTGCGCTCGTGACACCTGGGCCGAATGACATGTTCATCTGCGAGGACGCTCATCAACGCATCTACGGCGAACGCGTGGTGCTCAGCCGCTTCGGCATCGAGACGAGAGGGCGATCGCGCAGGCTCACCCTGAACTATCGATCCTCACGGCAGAACCTGCGGTTTGCCCTCGGTGTTCTCGCAGACGTCGACATCGTCGACTCCGACGGCGAGCTCGAAACGGTCAGCGGCTACCGGGCGGCCTTCGACGGTCCGGCGCCGACACTGCGAGGCTTTCCATCGTCGCTGGCCGAGGAGCGCGATCTGGCGGCCGTGGTGCAAGCTTGGCTCGATGGCGGCGTGGCACCCGGCACCGTCGGCATTCTCGTCCGTCGGCAAGTCGACCGCGAGCGCGCCCGTTCCGCACTTCAGGCCATGAGCATCCCCGTGGAGGTGCTCAGCTCCTCGAGCCAGTCAGGTCGGGCTGCTGTCGTGGTTGCGACCATGCACCGGGCGAAGGGCATGGAGTTCTCCCGAGTGGTGGTCTTCGGTGCCGACGCCGACGCGTTGCCTCTCCGCTATCTCGTGGAGTCCGCCACACCCACGGACCAGCCAGCGGTCATGGACAAGGAGCGGTTGCTGCTCTACGTCGCCTGCAGTCGCGCGAGGGACGAGCTGGTCGTCACGTGGACGGGGACAGCCAGCCCCTTCCTGAACGTCGGACATGCGGGTGAGAGCAGATGACAGAGCAGGACATCGTCTCGTCGTCGACTGGCGTGAGATGGACGGAGATCTCCGGATTTCCCATCGTGGGCGACGACGTCGAGGCCGCCCTCGCTGCGGCCATGGTCGAGTCCACGCGCGCAACCTCGGATGACGTGAACTCATGACCTCCCTTCCCCACGCCGACCGCGTACGCCTCGAAGCGCTGCGCTACGCCGTCAACGACGAAGCGATCTCCTACCTCGCGATCATGCGCATCTTCACCGGAGGCGTGGCGGGCCTGCTCTCCGACCAGAGCGCGGCGGAGACAGCGGCTCGACTCGCACAGGAGGGGATCGAGCTCGACGTCGACACCGTCGAGGCGCGCCTGTCCTACCTCGTCTCGCACGGCAACCTGGCACGCAGCCCACGCGAGACGGATGCGCGCTCGATCCGTGAATATCTTTCGGCGCGCGCCCGCTATCAGCTCACCCAGCGCGGCGAGCTCGTGCATCGCCAGATCGAGGAGCTGCTCGGCTCGACCGAGTCCGCGCGCGAGGTGTCGAGCGAGATGCTCGGCGCGATCCTCGAGGCGCTGCAGCACCTGGCGCGCTATGACGAGGCCACGCTGCGCGTCACTGCGCCCGACGTCGTCGCGCGGGAGGTCACGACGCTGTTCGCCCAGTTCGAGCGGCTCGTCGAGAGCACGCGCGACTTCTACACCTACCTCAGCCAGGTGCTCGTCCGCTATGACCTCAGCCGTGGGGAGTTCCAGGCGTTCAAGGGTGCGCTGCTCGACTACCTCAGCAGGTTCGTCGACGAGGTCGCGTTGACGATGCCGCAGATCGCCGAGGTCCTCGGCTCGCTCACCGCCACCACGCCCGCGCTGCTCGCCCGGGCTGACGTCGGGCAACGACTCCTCGGTGTCGACGGCACGCGCGCCCGGCGAGCCCGAGGGCTCGACGAGTCCGACTGGGCCGACCTGCGCACCTGGTTCCTCGGGGCGTCGGGGCGTACCTCCGATGCGGCCCAGGTGCGGATTCTCGCCACCCAGGCCATGCGCGCGCTGCTCGTGAATCTGCGGCGCATCGCGACCGTCGGACGCGAGACGAGTCGCTACTCCGACCTGCTCACGCTTGCCCGGTGGTTCGACAACGCGAACGACGACACCGCGCACGCCTTGTGGGCGGCCGCGTTCGGTCTCTATTCGTGCCGACACCTGGCCTTCGTCGCCGGCGACGACGCAGACGTGCCAGCCAGTGCCTCGTGGTGGGTGGCGCCGGTCGCGGAGGTGCCGCTCAGCCTGCGGGTCAGCGGTGAGCGCGCGGTCCGTGGCCGCTCCGGTCGTCGCGAGGACTTCGCCACGGTCAAAGCGGCCCGGCTGGCCGAGCGGGCGGCTGCGGAACGCGCGCGGGGCGAAGCGCTTGCCGAGCTGCGCGCCCACGTCGGCATCGTGGCGACGGCGCACATGTCGGACGAGGCGCGCGGCGTACTGCTCGAGCTCTATGCCCGCACCCTCGCCGCCAACGGCAGTGCCACCTCCACTGACGCGCTGAACCTCGGCGTCCGGCGTACGCCAGGCAGCAGCACCGTCGTCATCTCACCCTCGGGCAGACTCGAGCTCTGCGACCTCACCCTCGAGCTGGCGCATGCCTCCGCGCACGGGGAGGGCGCAGTCCCGTGATCGAGCGCCCACCGCCCGCCGAGGATGTCTATGCAGACGCCGAGCGCCGCCGAGCGGCACGCGCGCTGCTGCGGCACCCGCTGCTCGTGGCCGACGGACCCCACGCCGACGACCTCGCGCGCGTGAGACGGCACCGCGAGGCGTTGGCGGCCGACTTCGCCGAAGGGCTCGGCTACCGGCTCGAAGTCGAGCCGGGCGCGGCACGCCTGTTCAAGACGGGCCTCGGCGAGGATGCGACCCGCCCCCTGCTGCGTCGCAACGGTCGAGCGTTCTCGCCCCGCGCCTACGCCTTGCTCTGCCTCGTCGTCGCGGCGCTCTCCCGCTGCAAGGACCAGCTCCTCGTCGACGAGCTGGTGGCCGAGGTGCGATCCGCTGCTGCCGACGCGAACCTCGACGTCGACCTCGACACCGCAGCCGACCGGCGGGCGCTGCACGCCGCCCTGCTCGCCCTGCTCGATCTGGGCATTCTGCGTGAGCGTGACGGCGACCTCTCGCGGTGGGGGGAGGACACCCGGGCGCAGTCGCTGCTCGACGTACGCCGTGAGCGACTGCCGCTGCTCGTGTCCGCTGCGCTGGGCACGGTGGACGACCCCGAGCAGCTGTTGCGCAACGCAGCCCTGCCCTCAGCAGCAGGTGGCGCCCGCGTGGCGGTTCGGCGTCGCCTCGTCGAGAGCCCGGTCCTGTCCTCGACCGACCTGACCGACGAGCAGACGGAGTGGTGGCGGCGCAACCGCAACCGTGAACGCGACCGGCTGCGCGACCTCTTCGGCCTGGAGCTCGAGCTGCGCTCCGAGGGCGCAGTCGCCATCGACCCGCAGGGTGAGCTCAGTGACGACGACTTTCCCGGTGCCGGCTCCGCCAAGCACTTCGCGCTGCTCCTGCTCGAAAGGCTCGCCTTCGCTGCGCGCGAGGATGCGGTGTCTCATGATGTCGCGCAGCGAACCTGGCGCCGAGTCGCCGCAGAGACCGTCCAGTCGCTCGCCGACGATGTCCACGCGACGTACGCCGACTCCTTCCGTCAAGCGCACCGGGACAGTCCGGCGCTCCTGCTCACGGAGGCTCGGGATCTGCTGAAAGCGTTCGGACTGGTCGACATCGGCTCCGACGGCGCCTGGTCCATCAGCGCCGCCGCCGCCCGTTATGCGGCGCGCCCGACCCGCACCGGCCGAGCCACCGGCTCGGCGGAACCGACACTCTTCGACACGGACGAGCCGTGAGCCGCGCCGCTGGCGCCGCATCCCCACATCGCTACCGGCTGCACCGCGCGGGCGTGCTCAACGTCTGGCAGTACGACGACCAGGTCTTCTCCTTCGCCGACGGCCGGTTGCTGCTGCGTGGCTCCAACGGCGCAGGCAAGTCCAAGACGCTGGAGATGCTGCTGCCCTTCGTCATCGACGGCGACAAGGCCCGCATGACCGCGTCGGCGCGCCACCACACCAGCCTGCTCTGGCTCATGCTCGACGGCGTCGACGCGGCAACCCGCACCGGTTATCTCTGGGTCGAGTTCGCCCGCGACACCGAGAGCGGCGTACGCGAGATCCTGACGTGCGCGGTGGGCATCCGTGCGTCGAAGTCCGCGAAGACCGCCGGCAGCTGGTTCTTCACCGTGCCCGTCCCGATCGGCGATGGCATGGCTCTGGAGGATGCGGCCGGCCCGCTGACCAAGGAGCACTGTCGTGAGGCCGTGACGGCGGCCGGCGGCCAGCTCTTCGACTCGCCACGCGCCTACAAGGAGCATGTCGGGCGGGTGCTGTTCGGGCTCGACCCGAGCCGCTATGACGACCTGCTCCGCCTGCTGTATTGGCTGCGCCAGCCGCAGGTCGGTGAGGACATCGAGCCGGCGCGGCTCACCGAGATCCTGTCCGTGGCCCTTCCCGAGGTCGACCAGAGCGCCCTGCGCAGCGTCGGAGAGACGTTCGACCAGCTCTCCGAGCACGGCGAGCAGCTGGCACGCCGAGAGCGCGCCGCCCGTGCCGTGGATGCCGTCGCACAGACCTACGCGCGCTACGCCCGGCGAGTCGCACGGACCCGGGGTGCCACCGTGGTCGAAGCCGCCGCAGAGGAACGCCGCCGCGCGCGCGACGTCACCGACAAGGAACGTCACCTCGCCGAGTCGGTCGCCCTCGTCAAGGCCGCAGGTGAAGCCACGGAGCATGCGGTGCAACGCGTGCGCGAGGCCGTCGTGCGGCTGCAGATGCTCGAGTCGAGCCCCGCCGCCGAAGGGCAGAAGCTCCTCGCCGAAAAACTCCGCCGGCTGGGCGAGCTCGGGCACGCAGCGTCGCAGGCGCAGGAACGAGCACGCGGGGAGCAGCAGCGCGCGCTCGCCTCCTCCGAGCAGGCGCAGCTGGAGTCGGCGAGGATCGGCGAGGACATCACGTCAGCGGCGACGGTGACGGAGCGGCTGATCGCCGACTCCGGTGCGGTGCATGTGCCACTCGTCCTGGCAACGCTCGGCGCGCTCGGGCCGCCGTCGGTGGGCGCCCCGCACGAGGCGCACGCATTGACGGCGGCGTTGACTGCGGCTGTCGAGCGCGCACGGGCCGGCGAACCGGTGGTCGGTCGGGTGATCGCGGCTCTCGCGATGGTCGAGGAAGCGCTCACCGCGGCGCAGCATGCTGATTCGGCCAAAGGGCACGCCGAGAGCCAGCTCGCCGAAGCCGAGCAACGCGAGGAACGCGCCGCTGTGCGTGAGGCCGAAGCGACGGCAGAGGCGCAGATCGCCGAAACGCGCTTCGGTGAACTGCTCAGCACGTGGCGTGCCGATGAGCGAGGCATCGTCATCGATGTGCCCGACGTGACCACGTCGTCGGTCGCGCGGTTCGGCTCCACGGTGCGTGCCCTGCTCACGCCCGAACGCGAGGAGCGCGCGGCCCTGGAGCGTGAGTTCGCTGTCACCGCACGCCTGCTGCGCGAGGAGGAGAACCGGTTGCGCCGCAGGCGCCTCCTCGTCGAGGCCGAGTCCGATCCGGCCCCTCCTGCGCCCGAACCGCCTCGCACCGAGCGCAACGTCGCGCTCGGTCTTCCGCTGTGGCGGCTCGTGGACTTCGCCGAAGCGGTGCCCGAGGCGACGCGGGGCGATCTCGAGGCTGCCCTGCATGCCTCGGGGCTGCTCGACGCCCTGGTGCTGCGCGATGGTTCGCTTCTGGCGCCCGGGTCCCTCGACACGGTGCTCCCGATCGGCGGTGCCGTGATGGGCACCGACCTGCGGAGCGTTCTTCTCGCCGCCTGTCCGCCGGGAAGTGTCGTGACGCCCGGGGTCGTCGACGCCGTTCTGTCGCGCGTCGCGCTCGGCGGCGACGAACGTGACGGCACTGCGCGCATCGGACTCGACGGCTCGTGGCAGCTCGGCCCGCTGACGGGGCGGGCTGCGAAGCCCCGACCGCAGTACGTCGGCGCGGGCGCCCGAGCCGACGAACGCCTGCGGCGACTCGCTGAGCTCGACACGTCCCTCGCGGAGCTGGCAGAGCAGCTTGCCGCCGCGCAGGAGGCGTCGAGCGCCGCGGCGAACCGCTCCCGCGACTTCGCCGCCTGGGTCGATGCCTTGCCGGGGACGACAGAGCTCACCCGCGCGTGGGTCACCCTCGACGAACGCGCCACCGCCGTTGGCCGGGCGCGCGACGCTGTCCTCACTGCGGGGGCGCGTGCAGAGACAGCACGCGCGGTGGCCGCCCGCCGACACGACGAGCTGCGCGACCTCGCCGCTGCGCACTCCGCTCCCACGCAACCCGAAGCGCTGCGGGCACGCCGCGACCGCGTACGTGATGTGCAGTCGGCCTTGGGTCGACTGAGCGACCGACTGATGTCGCTGGGGGCGCGCCCCGAGCCGTGGCGAGCACTGGCCGAGCGGGCGCTCGCCGACGGGCAGTCGGCCGCGGCGGCCGAGCTTGCCAGCCGGACGGCGTTGTCGAGCGCAGCCGAGGCGCAGTCCGAGCTCGACGCGTTGCGCGAACGTCTCGGAGCCAGCGTGCTCGAGCTCGAACACGCACTGGCCGAGACCCGCCGAGCGCGGTCGCTTGCCCGACGGAGCGAAGAAGAGGCGCGCACGGCGGCAGCAGCGGGAGCCACCCGCCTCGGCCGGGCCGAGCAGGCAGCCGAAGACGCGCGGCGCAGACGTGACGAGCACGCACCGGAGCTCGCCCTCGCGGTGGCCGAGCTCGCCGCGATGACCGGCGTACCAGGGCTGGTCAGGTCAGCGACGGGCGTGGTGGACGTCGGCACGCAGCAGGCGTGGGCTCTCGCCGCCGGTCAGGTCGAGGGCGACGCCATCTCGGCACCCGTGCTCGCACTGGCGCGCGGCCTCGTCGCGATCCCGCCCGACGACAGGCCCAGCGATGACAATGCCCTTCTCGAAGCGCACCGATCGCTGACCGCCGGGCCGGGCGCGGACGTCGAGCCGCGCATCGTCGACGTCGCCGGCGTGCTCACCGTGCTCGCACGTGACGAGCTCGGCGAGGCCCCCCTGGCCGAGCTCGCCCCCCGGCTCGCTGCCCGCGTCGACGCCGACCGGGCGCTCCTCACCGCCCGCGAGCGCAAGCTCTTCGAGGAGCACCTGCTGGGCGATCTCGGTGAGGCGCTGCGCACGAGGCGCATCGAGGCCCAGGAGCTCGTCGCCGCGATGAACACGCTGCTCAAGGGTGTCACGACCTCGCAAGGCATCGCCGTGAAGCTCGACTGGTCGTTGCGAGATGACGTGTCGGACGACGTACGCGCCGTGACCTCACTGCTCGCGCGCCCCCTCGGTGCGCTGCTCGCCGACGAACGCGAATCGTTGCGCAATGCCCTGCATCGCCTCATCGAGAGCGAACGTGCCGAAGATTCGGCGCTGGGTTATGCCGAGCACCTCGAGCGTGCGCTCGACTACCGGCGATGGTCGTCCTTCGCCGTGCGCATCACGCGCCCGGAAACGCCTGGCAGCTGGGAGAAGTTGACGCGCCGCACCGCGCTGTCCCAAGGCGAGCAGAAGGTCGTCTGCTATCTGCCCCTCTTCGCCGCGGCGGCTGCGCACTTCTCTTCCGTCGCGGGGGCAGCTCCCCATGCACCGCGCCTCGTGCTCCTTGACGACGCCTTTCCCAAGATCGACGTCAGAACTCATCCTCTGCTGTTCGGGTTGCTCGTCCAGCTCGATCTCGACTTCGTCATCACGAGTGAACGCCTCTGGGGTGACCACGCCTCGGTCCCGTCGCTGGCGATCTATGAGGCGCTGCGCTCGCCGAACGAACGCGGCATCGCGCAGTACCGCCACGTGTGGGACGGCGTACGCCTGGCTGCGCTCGGCACGTGACATCGACCGAGCCACCGGCATGGCTGCGTGATCCCGCTCTGGACGGCCTGTGGCAGCGGATCCGGCTTCGGCTCGAGAGGAATGGCCTGACGGCGTCCGGATCGGTGCGGCTGGCGGGCCTCGACCGTGCAACCCGCCATGCCATCGGCGGGTTGCTCGGCCGCACCCTGACGACGGCGGCGGTCACGCTCGACCTGGCAGAGCTCGACGAGAGCTGCCGAACCCGCGCAGGAATGTCCGGTCTGGTCGCTGCGATCGAAGCGCTGACCGGCTCGCCCATGACAGATCGACGCGCGGTGCACGAGCTGCGCGTGCGCGACCGTGAGCTGCCCTACAGCAATGCCCGTTCGTGGATCGAGACGCATGGGTGGCAGCCCCCGTGGCTCGAGACGTGGCTGACCGACATACGGGCTGCCGGTCTGCTGACACGCGCTGGGCATCCACCCCGGGCGATCACGGACGCCCTCAACGTGCTCGCGCACCTTGCGTCCGACGAGTCGATTGCGCGCACAGATCTGGCCGCTTCCGTGGTCGGGAACGCTCATGCCTTGGACGACGGGACAAGTCTGTCCCAGCTCGTGCTGCGCGCGCTGTCCGTGCAGCACGGCTTCGCTCCGGCGGTGACGAACACCCAGCGTCGTCGCCTCTGGGCGAGGGCCGGCGTACGCCCCGATGCCGTGTCCACCACGGTTCTCGCCTTCAACCTGCGGCCGCGCGGCAGCGAACCCGTGGCCCAGCGACTGCGATCAGCCGCCGAGTCAGGCGACCCGACGCACCTCTCGGCGTGGGACGTGGCGCGCTGCGACCTGGCAGGCGCCGCGCTTGGCCCGGTGCTGGTCTGTGAGAACCCCCGCGTGCTGGAAGCGATCGCCGAGGCGAGCAGCGATGCGTGCGTCGTCTGCGGCTTCGGCCAGCCGACCAACCTCGTCCTCGACGTGCTTCGCCGGGTCGGCCCCGACAGCGCGGGGCTTCGCTACCACGGCGACTTCGACTGGCCGGGGATCCACATCGCCAACCGGATGATGCGTGCAGCAGGCGTCGAGCCGTGGCTCATGGGCGTTGAGGACTACGAGGCCGGAGCCGCTGTCGACGGCCCCGGGCTGTCGGAGGATCCCGTGCGGGCGGTCTGGGACGACCGACTGATGACCGCCATGCTCAAGGTCGGCGTGGCGGTCCATGAGGAAGCCGTCCTGGGATCGCTGTTGGCGGCCGTGGCGAGCTGGTGAGTTCCAGGCTCGGCATGCAGGACGCCCATGTGCGGTCAGCTCCGCGCGAGTCCGGCCTCGTAGGTCTCACGGACGATGACCGGAGCCGCGACGGAGTCCGTTGCGGCTGCGACGGAGCAGAGCACGACCCCGGGCGCGAGGTGGCGCCACCAGACGGCGTCGACGTTCAGCAACCCACGCAAAGCCGATCGGGGGCAGGGGCTGCTCGGGCGCGCTGTCCATGGCATTCGCCCGCACCGTCGCCGCACGAGCAAGCCGCAACGCGGCCCGTTGCAGGGCGGGACGGTCCGAGAGTCCCTCGAAGTCCGGCGGCATACCGGCGTCACGGGTCTGCTGCAGAAATGCGTCGAAGAAGTCGCGGTCTCCCGGGCTGCTGGGATGCGCGGCCTTCTGCGCCTGCAGCCACAGCTCGCGCGCGACGAGCGCCTCCCACCAGCTCGGCCACTGTGCCGGGGCCTCGCGAAGCTCGGCGGGTGTCGCCGCCGACGTGGCGGTGGGGATCGAGCCGGTCAGCGGCGGAGCACCGTCGCCGATGTCCAGAGCCAACGCATCGCGTACGTAGAGCGCGAGCTCGAGGGAGTTGGCGCTCGACGTCGACCACGACCACGAGGGCTGACCGACGAGACGCATGAGCGACCCCCTCGCGGTCGGCCGGCTAGCGCTCGTGCCTGATTCGGTCAACTGAAGGTGGCCGCACCATGACAGAACCATCCTGCGACTTCGGAACGCGGCGAGGGGAAGCGTCGTTAGCTCGAGTCGAGGCCCCCGTGGGCTCGGCTGCCCCCGGCAGCCTCGGCACGAGACCGAGAGGGATGACGATGACAGCGACACGACGCGACGTGCTGCGGGGTTCCGCGGCCGCGGGAGCGGCCATGATCTCAGGACCGCTGATGGCCGCCTGTGGCAGTTCCAGCAGCGGCGGTTCCAGCGACTCGGGCGTCATCACGAGTCTCGCCACGGTGCCCGTGGGGGGCGGCGTCATCCTGCTCGACGCGAAGAAGTCCGTCGGCGAGCCGCTCGTCGTCACGCAGCCCACGGCCGGCACCGTCAAGGCGTTCAGCGCCGTGTGCACGCACCTCTCCTGCCCCGTAGCGCAGATCAAGGGCCAGATCATCAGCTGCAACTGCCATGGCAGTGAGTTCTCACTCGCCGACGGCAGCGTCGTCAAGGGTCCGGCAACCCAGCCGCTGAAGGAGATCGCCGTGAAAGTCGACGGCGCCAACGTCGTCAAAGCCTAGCCCGCCGCTCCGCTGGAGAAAAACCTGCGGGAGACTGTGGGAGCGCGTCCGTCGACCGGCGGTCGCGCTACTGCATTTTTCGGGAGTCCGCCGTGCTGGCCCAGCTCGTCCATCCGCCCAAGACCATGGTCGTCTCAGCAGCTGCAGCACTCCTGCTGTTGACCGGATGCGGCTCTTCGAGCACTGCGTCATCGTCGGCGGCGACGCCAGGCAACTCAACGCCTTCCACGCCTTCCACGCCTTCGGCCGGTGCAACCGACACGACAGGTGATGCACCGACCGCTGCAGACGGCCTCGTCCACGTCGTCGACTCGACGAACGGCTTCTCCTTGGAGCTGCCCGCCGGGTGGGTGGTGGCTCCTGACGCCAGCCGGTCAGCACCGTTGAGCATCAGCGGCCCGGTAGGCAAGAAGGTCGAGCCCAAGTTCGCCGCCACCGCCGAGCAGTCCTATGCAGCGGGCGCGAAGCTGCTGGCCATCGAGCCCGGCGCCAAAGAGTTCGGCACCAATGTCAATGTCATCGTGCAGCCGTCGGGCGGCTTCGCCGCCAAGGACATCATGCTGCTCGTGCCGTCGGTGAAGAAGGAACTGGCCGCCCTGAAGACCACGAGCTTCACCTCGAAGGCAGTCACGCTCGGCGGCCAACCCGCCGCGCAGATGGACTACACCTATCCGCTCGCGAGCAACGGCTTCCCCATAGCAGCACGCGTCATCTACGCGATCCACAACGGCAACGCCTACATCGTGACGATCAGCCGGGACGCAAAGCTCAGCGTGGCATCCACCGACACGGTCGCGAACAGCATCCGTCTGGGCTGACCCGTCGCC
>CAXSDR010000022.1:19918-41493 GCA_964236445.1 uncultured Motilibacteraceae bacterium
CGTCGCCAGCGGCTGTCGTCAGGCCGACCGCGCTGATCCGTTCAGCACGTGCGCGGTGACATCGAGGCTCGACGCGGCCGACGAATGCGCCGGTGCGACAAGCGCGGCACGCAGGCTCTCATAGATCGTGAGTCCCTGGCCTACGAGGCCGGCCACGGCCTCGTTCACCCCGTCGGTCCCGTTGAGCACGGTGAGGTGCGAGCCGGCGATGCCCTGTGATGCGGCGTCGACGAGCTGCGGGAGAATGTCGATGAGCTTGTTGGCGGCGATGAGCGCCTGGTTGCCATTGGTCAGCGCGTCGGCGCGCGCCCCGATCGCCTCGGCTTCCGCAGCCGCCATGGCACGCTCGGCATAGGCCCCGGCGTCGGCACGGGCGCGAGCCGCGTCTGCCTCTGCGTCAGCGATTCCCCGGCAGCGGTTGGCATCGGCTTCGACGTGCAACCGGGTGGTGTCACGGTGCGCCTCGGCGAGCGCGCGCTGCTTGAACGCCTCCGCCTCGGTCTGCAGCTTGATGCTGTCGCGGTTCGCCTCGGCAAGCTTGCGCTGCTTGTAGGCCTCGGCGTCTGCCGGTCGGCGGACCTGCGACTCCAGCTGCTTCTCGGTGAGCTGCGCGGTGCGTTCAGCGAGAGCCGTCTGCTGCTCGATGACCTCCTGCGACGCGCGAGCCTGCGCCAGCGGGCCTGCCTGCGCGGCGCGTGCGTTGGCTTCCTGCACCTCTGCAGCGAAACCCGCTTGCTTCAGCTCGGTGTCACGCAGGTATTCCGCACGCAGTGCGGCCGCTTCCTGCTCGCGTTGCGTCGCTTCCTCGTCGGCTTTCGCGGCCGCGATGCGCGCGAGGCTGTTGACGGCGGCTGCGTGCGGAGCTGCGAGATTGGTGATGTAGCCGGACCCGTCCTCGATCTCCTGGATGAGCATCGAGTCGACGACGATGCCGAGCTTTTCCATCTCGCCGTGGCTGCCGTCCTTCACCTCCTGAGCCAGTCGATCGCGCTCACGGATGATCTCCTCGACGGTGAGACTTCCGATGATGCTGCGAAGGTGACCGGCGAAGATGCGTCCGACGAGCTCCTCCATGCGCTCCTGCTCGCTGAGGAAACGCCGTGCGGCGTTGGCGATCGAGACGTTGTCGTCACCGATCTTGAATGCGGCGACGGCACGGATGCGCAGGCGGATGCCCTGTGTGGTCACGCACTCCTCGGCGATCTCGCACTCACGCAGCGACAGCGAAAGGATGCGGGCCTTCTGCTTGACCGGCAGCACCCACGTGCCGTGGCCGGTGACGATCCGGAACTGGGTCTGCTCGCCCTTGCGACGCGAGCCCGAGATGAGCAGGGCTTCGTTGGGCGCAGGCACATGCCAGAACAACATCTGACTTCCTTCAGGTGACGTGTGCACCGTTGCACACGATGTCCGCAGGACGCGCAGTCGCGCATCCTGCCAACGCGTCGATCCGTGCCGTTCCGTAGGCGTGCGGCTGGGAAGCCGCAGTCAGCCGAACGGAGTCACCGTGACCGACCGTGCCGACCTGCACTCGATCACGACGACGCGAGAGTGCTTGGGGATCGGCTCGTCCGCGAAGGCCGCAAACGCCTCCGTCCCCCCGCGTACGGGGAGGACGACTTCACCGGGGCGGGCGGAGGTGACCGGGACGCTGAGATGGCCGATGGTGCCGACCAGCTGCTGATCGATGTCCGCCGACATGCGGCGCCTCCTGTGCTGCGAAAACCTTCGACGTGGATGCTAGACCCATCACGCCTGGTTTGTGAAGGGATTCACAAGCGCACCTGCTCTCATGCGTGGGCGTGGTGCTCGTGGGCCGCATGGCTCGCCTGCTCGAACTGGAAGGTCGAGTGCTCGAGGTCGAAATGCCCCGCCAGACACTCCTGCAGCTGGTCCAGCAAGCGGGGCAGGTGCCCGTCGAGGAAGCACGAGTCGTCGACCACCACGTGAGCGGTCAGCACCGGCAGGTCGGAGGCGACCGCCGAGGCGTGCAGGTCGTGAACCTCGCGGACGTGCTCGACGTCGAGGATGTGCGCCCGCACCTTCGCCAGGTCGACGCCCTTCGGGGTGCCTTCGAGCAGCACGTCGACGGTCTCACGCAGCAGATTCCACGTCCGCGGCAGGATCAGCACCCCGATCAGGATCGAGGCGCCCGCATCAGCCCGCAGCCGGCCCGTGGCAGCGATCACCAGCGCGGCGACCAGCACGGCGGCCGAGCCGAGGGCGTCGTTGACGACCTCGAGGAACGCCGCCCGGGTGTTCAGGGTGTCGCCTGCCAGCTTGGCCAGCAACAAGATCGACACCGAGTTCCCCGCGAGACCCACCAGGCCGAACACCAGCATCGCCGTCGACCCGACCTGCGGAGGCTCGAGCAGCCGCCGGACCCCCTCCACCAGCACGAACACCCCGACCGCGAGCAGGACCGCGGCTTGCGCTGCAGCAGCGAGGACCTCCGCGCGCCGGTAGCCCCACGTACGTTCGGCCGTTGCCGGGCGGTCGGCAAGAACCGCCGCAAGCAGCGCCAAGCTCAACCCTGCGACATCGGTGAGCATGTGCCCGGCATCAGCCAGCAACGCCAGCGACCCGGACACGAACGCGCCGATGACCTCGATCACCAGGATCGTCGAGGAGATCGCCAGCACGATCGACAGCCGCCGCCGGGCGCCAGGGCCCTTCGGCGTGCCGTGGCTGTGCCCACCACCCTTGCCAGCGATGCCGGCGCTGCCCGGGTCCTCCCCGTGGCCGTGGTGTGCGTGCCCGTGTGAGGTCGGCGTGGTGCTCATGCGGTCAGCGAATCCTCGGCTGCGGTGAGCACCTCGAGCAGCCCCGGGCGCGAGATCGGGGAGAGCGACCGGCGCCGCGCGTCATGGCCGCCCAGCCCGGATCCACCGGTGTCATCGCCACCAGTCGATGGTAGCCACGACATCAGCACGGCGGAGGAGGCGGCCGATCCAACGCTCGGCAGGGCATGCGCGTGCGTCGGGTCAGGGGACATCCGACGTCCCGTCGCCCGTAGGGTTTCGCCTGCAGGTGTCGGCGTCGGAGAGGCAGCAGATGAGCGCACGGTTCCAGGAGCTCGCCTGGCGGCGTACGCCCATGGGGGAGATCTCGCTGCGGCGCCGGCGTGACCCGATGCTCGAGGTCGACGTCTACGAGGTCAAGCTCGACGACGACTTCCTGATGTCGAGCCTGTTCACGGTCGCCGAGGTGGAGCTCGCGAACCTGGGCCTGGCGCAGCTCGTGACCGACGTGCCCACGAGCCTCGATGTCGTCGTCGGTGGGCTGGGACTCGGCTTCACCGCCCGCGCTGTGCTCTCCGACGCCCGGGTCGCCTCCCTGGTGGTCGTCGAGGCCCTCGGTGACGTCATCGAATGGCACGAGCAGGGGCTGCTGCCGTTCGCGGGGGAGCTGACGTCGGACTCGCGGTGCCGCCTGCTCGCGGGCGACTTCTTCGCGCTCGTCGCCGCCGGCAACGGTTTCGGTCGCGGTGTGCCTGACCGGCTCCACGCCATCCTCGTCGACATCGACCACACACCGCGCAACGTGCTGCACCCCAGCCATGCGGGGTTCTACTCCCCGGACGGGCTGCGCGCGGTTGCCTCGCGACTGCATCCGGGCGGGGTCTTCGCGCTGTGGTCCGACGACCCGCCGGACGAGGACTTCCTGGCGGTGCTGGGCGAGGTCTTCCTCACATCGCACGCGGCCGTCGTGACGTTCGCCAACCCGTTGACGCACGGGCAGTCCGCAAACACCGTCTATGTCGCCGCCACGTCTGGCTGAGCTCACCGACCGCGACGCCCTCACCCTCGCCGCCAGCGCGGGCCGCACGTGAAGAACAAGGGCCGGTCGCGGGACACCGCCTACGGACTTTTGCCTCGAGCACCGCCCGCGAAGGTGCAAGATCAGCAGACGAGCGAAGGGGGACGCCGTGCAGATCGCGCTGCCGCCGTTGTCTTCGAGCGCGCACGCGGCACGAGCATTCGCCGCCGCGGAGATGTCCCGGCTCGGCCGCGAGCACCTCGCCGACGATGTCGCCACCGTGGTGTCCGAGCTCGTTGCCAATGCGGTCATGCACGCGCGCACAGAGCTCGTGCTCGACCTGGCGCCGGCGGGGGAGGGCGTACGCCTGACGGTCACGGACGGGTCGGCAGTGATGCCACGGTTCGTTGGAGCCGACCTCGCGTCGACGAGCGGGCGCGGTCTGCTGCTCGTCGACCGGATCAGCGCTCGATGGGGTGTGGACCGGATCGCGCCGACCGGCAAGGTCGTGTGGGTCGAGATCGACAAGCCCTTCGAGCCGGTCGACCTGGAAGACACCGAGGACCTGATCGCCATGTGGGCCGAGAGCTTCGAGGTTCCGGCCTCGTCCTCCGCCCGCACGGTGGTCGTCGACGTGAGCGTGCCCGACCTGCTCGCGAGCCGGCACGAGACCGACAGCCTGATCCGCGAGCTGCAGCTGCTGCGGCTCAACGCCACGACGCAGGTGACGCTGGCAGCGAGCTCGCCGCAGGTCGTCGCGTTGGCGCAGCGGCTCGACGAGGCGACGGAGGAGTTCGACGACGCCCGTCGCCAGCTGCTCTCCCAGGCACTCACCGCGGAACGGTCCGGCGAGCTGCAGATGACACTCGCCCTTCATCTGGAGCCCTCCGCCGCTCCTGCAGCAGTGCGGTTCCTGCAGGCGCTCGAAGACGCCGACTCGCTCGTTGCCGACGGCGTGCTGCTCGTGCCGAGGTCGACGGAGGCGACGATGAGGGTCCGCCGGCTCTATGTCCGCGCCATCGTCGAGCAGCTCACGGCCGACTGAGCCCGTTGCCGGGGGCGCGGGGAAGGCGTACGACCGCTCGCACTCCCGGCTGGGCGTCCGACAGCGTCACCGTGCCGCCGTAGGCGTGCAACAGGTCACGCACGATCGCCAGTCCCAGCCCGCTGCCGCCGTCGAGCCCGGTCCGCGCGGCGTCGAGGCGCGTGAAGCGGGTGAAGACGCGTTCGCGGTCGGCGGGGGCGATGCCCGGCCCGTCGTCGACCACCTCGACCACGGCGTCGCTGTCGTCCCCGCTGACGCGCACGGTCACGGCCGTACGCGCGTGGCGCACCGCGTTGTCGACGAGGTTGCGCAGGGCGCGGTCGAGACCGTCGTAGTCGGCGTCGACGGCGATCGCCTCGTCGGCGCTCACCGTGACGGGGACGCGGAACGGCGAGCGACCCGCCAGCGTCCGGGCGAGGGCCGCCAGCTCGACCCGCTGAGCGGCGGCGGCCGGGGCGCGGGTGTCATCGAGCCGCGCGAGCAGGAGCAGGTCCGCGACGAGGCGCGAGAGCCGTTCGACGTCCTCGAGGACCTCGTCGGCCGTGCCCTCCCAGTCGGCGGCCGAGGGGTGCAGCCGGGCCACCTCGAGCTGCGTGCGCACCGACGCCAGCGGGCTGCGCAGCTCGTGAGCAGCGTCGGCGACGAACGCGAGCTGCCGCGCGCTCGCCGCTTCGAGCCGTTCGAGCATGCCGTTGAGCGTCTCCGCGAGGCGACGCAGCTCGTCGCGCGCGGCCGGCACCGGCAGCCGCCCCTGCACCCCCGTGGCCGCGATCTGCTCGGCACCGTCGCGCAGCGCCGACACCGGGCGCAGCGCCGAGCCAACCAGGAGCCAGCAGGCTGTCGCAAAACCGAGCAGGAGCAGCGGCGCGACGACGAGCACCGCGGTGCGCACGACGTCGAGCGACGCGTCCACCGCGAGGACCGAGGTGCCCACGAGCACGGTCCGGTCGCCGACGTTCGCACCGACGACGTGCAGGCGGTCGCCCGTGCCCGTACGCGCGGCACTGACCTCCACCGTGCCCCCGGCGCGTACGTCAGCAAGGTCTTCGCCCGACACGAGCGGCACGAGATGGTCGCTGCCCGGCGACGCGCTGACGACCCGGGCGTCCGCGTCGAGCAGCTGCACCGTCGCCGTGCCCGGGGGCAGCGCGATCACCGTCGCGAGCTGCTCGGTCTCGGCGAGGACAGCGACGTCAGCAGCGCGGGCGCGCGCGGTGCGGTCGATCGAGGACAGCAGCGACGAGCGCAGGACGTGCACGACGAGCAACGAGCCGAGCACCAGCCCGACCGCCATCAGCACCGTCGCCACGAGCGTCAGTCGGGTGCGCAGCCCGGTGCGCGTGAGCAACGTCAGCCCCCGTCGGCCAGCAGGCGGTAGCCGGCACCGCGCACGGTCTGCAGCGCCGCGCGGGAGAACGGCGCGTCGATCTTGCGGCGCAGATAGCCGACATAGACCTCGACGACGTTCGGGTCGCCTTCGTAGTAGGCGTCCCACACATGCTCGAAGATCTCGCTCTTGGACACCACCTCGTCCTTGCGTCGCAGCAGGAACTCGAGCAGCGAGAACTCGCGCGGGGTGAGCGCGATCTCCGTGCTGCCGCGGCGCACTATCCGGCGTGCCGGATCGAGGGTGAGGTCGCCCGCCTGCAGAACGGCGGGGCGCTGCGGAGACCCCCGGCGCAGCAGGGCGCGCAGGCGCGCGACAAGCACGACATAGGAGAACGGCTTGGTGAGGTAGTCGTCGGCACCGACATCGAGACCGTCGGCCTGGTCATGCTCCCCGTCCTTCGCCGACAGCATGAGCACCGGCACCCAGATCCCGGCCGCGCGCAGCTGCTCGCACACGCGGTAGCCGGACAGCCCCGGCAGCATCACGTCGAGGATCAGCGCGTCATAGCTGCCCTCGCGCGCCAGATGGAGTCCCTCGATGCCGTCATGAGCGAGGTCGACAGCGAAACCCTCGGCCTGCAGTCCACGCTGCAGGGCCTTGGCGAGCCGCACCTCATCCTCGACAACGAGCAGTCGCACGGAGCCAGCCTGCCTCATCGCGGCTATGGATCGTCGCAAGGTCGTCGTCGGCACGCAAGCGCCGGACCTGGACTGGAAGCCACCGCGGTCAAGAATATCTAGTTTGTCTATCGGGTTGGTAGGTGATAGACAGTGCGCATGCACACGTCGCCCGCCACCTCTGGCCGCCTACGCGCGGCTCGGCGAGCCTCCGACCCCCGATGTCGTCGACCCTGACAGTGCCCGCAGCCGGCTGAGCGAACCGCCGCCGTCGCTGCACCACCCACCCCACCGCGAGCTCCAGTCGGGGCTTTCGGTCTGCTCCTGCGGAGAAAATGTGTCCAGGACCATGTCCACAACCGTCTCGTCCGCGTCCGATGCCGCGGCGGCGCCGACGCATGATGCGGGGACAGTGCCGGCTGTCACCACGCGACGCGAAACCTCGCAGGCGTGGCACCGCGTCGTCGTCCGGGCCCTCGCGATCCTGGCCCTGGTCGCGGTGTGGGAAGTCGCCGCACGCATCGTGGACCGCGCGGTCATCGTCCCGTCGCCCGGCGCGGTCTGGCACCAGCTGGTCCAGACCTCCACCACGCATGACGGCGTGCGCGGCTACCGCGACCACCTGCTCGTAGAACATCTCGGAACAAGCCTGCGTCGAGTGCTCATCGGCTCAGGCCTCGGCATCGCCGGTGGACTCGTTCTCGGGGTCGTCATGGGCACGCTGCCGTGGGTGCGGGTCGTTGTGGAACCCTTCGTCACCTTCGTTCGAGCGCTGCCGCCGTTGGCGTATTTCAGTCTCGTCATCATCTGGCTGGGCATCGACGAGAAGCCCAAGCTCGTCCTGCTCACCATTGCGGCACTGCCACCGGTTGCCGTGGCTACGGCATCGGCCGTCTCCGGCGCCGCGACGCAGCTCGTCGAGGCGGCGCAGGCCCTGGGCGCGACCCGCTGGGAGGTCGTGACCGGCGTGGTGCTGCGCTCAGCCCTGCCCGAGATCTTCACCGGCGTTCGGCTGGCCGTCGGCATCGCCTACTCCTCCGTCGTCGCGGCGGAGACGGTCAACGGCGTGCCCGGCATCGGCGGGATGATCCGGGACGCCCAGCGCTACAACCAGTCCGACATCGTCATTCTCGGGCTGCTGGCCATCGGCCTGTCAGGCCTGCTGATCGACGCGCTGCTCCGCACAGCCGAGCACCATCTGGTGCCCTGGCGCGGCCGCGTCTGAATCCCCGTCTGCGTCCCCCGAACACCCCACCTCCGAAGGAACACTCCGTGCCGCCTACGCGCTCACTACGTCTGCTACTCGTGGCCTCCGCCGCTGTTCTGGCCACCGCCCTCACCGGCTGTGGCCACGACTCGAGCACATCGCTCGCCGCCAGCACTGGCAGCCCCCGGGGCGGTGGCACGCTGCGCATCGCCTACCAAGCCTTCCCCAGTGGCGACCTCGTCGTCAGGGAGAACCACTGGCTGGAGGATGCGCTGCCCGGCTGGACCGTGAAGTGGTCGCAGTTCGACTCGGGCGCCAGCATCAACACCGCGTTCGTCGCGGGCGCCCTGGACATCGCTGCTATGGGGTCGAGCCCCGTCGCTCGCGGACTCTGCGCGCCGCTCGACATCGCTTATCAGGTCGCGTTCGTCCTCGATGTCGCTGGTGACAACGAGGCCCTTGTCGCCCGTGACGGGTCAGGTATCGCCGACGTTGCCGGACTCAAGGGCAAGAAGGTGGCGACATCCTTCAGCTCTACCGCCCACTACAGCCTGCTGGCCGCACTCGCGCAGGCCGGCCTCAGCGAGAAGGACGTCAAGCTCATCGATCTCGAGCCGCAGGACATCCTCGCCGCGTGGACGCGGGGCGACATCGACGCGGCATACACGTGGTTGCCCACGCTGGCGGAGCTCAAGAAGGACGGCAAGGTGCTCATCGCCAGCCGTGAGCTCGCCACGGCCGGCAAGCCGACCCTCGACCTCGGGGTCGTCTCCAGCGCGTTGATCAGCAAGCATCCGGAGGTTGTCGACGCGTGGCGCGAAGCCGAGGCGCGCGCCCTGCGCCTCATCAAGAATGACCCCGACGCCGCCTCGACAGCCATCGCCAAGCAGCTCTCCATGACGCCGGCCGTGGCGAAGGAACAGCTCAGCCAGGGCGTCTTCCTCACCCCGGAGCAACTCACCAGCGAGCAGTGGCTCGGTAGCGAGGGCAAGGTGGGTGCGCTGGCGGCCAACCTGCGAAGCGCCGCGGATTTCCTCAAGGGTCAGCACAAGGTCGACGCCGTGCCGAACGTCGCCACATTCGAGAAGGCGATCTATGTGAAGGGGCTGCCCGGTGTCCTCGGCTCCTGACGCCGCCGTGCGTGCAACGACCTCCGGCGGGCGTGCCGCCGCGGTCGACGTCCGCGATGTCATCCACTCCTACGGCACTGGCGCGAACGCCGTTCACGCACTCGGCCCGGTCTCGATCACCGTGCCGCCCGGTGAGTTCCTCGTGCTCGTGGGTGCATCGGGCTGCGGCAAGAGCACGCTGCTGCGGCTGGTCGCCGGCTTCGAGCAGCCCAGCTCGGGCATCGTCCGGGTGTCCGGTGCTGCGCCCGTGCCCGGTCGCACCGCAGGCGTGGTGTTCCAGCAGCCCCGGCTCTTTCCCTGGCGCACGGTCGGTGGCAACGTCGACGCAGCCCTGCGCTATGCGCGGGTGCCGAAGGAGGCTCGCGCCCTGCGCACCGAGGCGCTGCTGCAGCGGGTCGGTCTCGAAGGCACCGCGCAGCGCCGGACCTGGCAGGTGTCCGGCGGTCAACAGCAGCGTGTCGCGATCGCCCGTGCGCTCGCGGGGGAGCGCGAGCTGCTGCTGCTCGACGAACCGTTCGCCGCCCTCGACGCGCTCACTCGCGAGCGGTTGCAGGAGGACCTGCGCCGGGTGACCGCCGAGACCGGGCGGACGGCTGTGTTCGTGACGCACAGCGTCGACGAGGCGGTCTTCCTCGGCAGCCGCGTCGTGGTGCTCTCGTCGCGCCCCGGCAGGGTTGCGCTCGACCTGCCGGTGCCGCTGGCGCGCAGCGGCGTGTCACCCGACGAGCTGCGCGGGCTGCCGGAGTATGCCGGCCTGCGCGCAGAGATAGGAGCCGCCGTACGCGCCGCAGCAGCAGCGTGAAGCGCTTGTCAGAGTTCGGCAATTCCACCAGCTGATAACCAGGAGCCCCCTCATGACCGCGACAGCCGAGGCGCTGCACCGCACCGACACCGAGCTCGAGCTCGACCCACTCGGCCCAGCCTTCGGCTCGGTCGTTCTCGGACTCGACCTGGCCACGGCGAGCGACCCGCAGCTGCGCGCCGTACGGCGTGCACTTGTGGACCGCAAGGTGCTGTTCTTCCACGCCCAGTCCCTCACCGCTGACGAGCAGGTGGTGCTCGGCAACCGCCTCGGGCGCCTCACCACATCGCACCCTGTGGTGCCCGGCCTCGACGAGGCGCACCCCGAGATCTACGCGATCGACAGCACGGACAACGGCTTCGCCGACGTCTGGCACACCGACGTCACCTTCGTGCGTCGGCCCCCACTGGGTTCGATCCTCAAGGCCGTGACCCTGCCCCCCACCGGCGGCGACACCAGCTGGGCCGACAGCCAGCTTGCCTACGACTCGCTGTCCAACCCCGTGCAGCAGATGGCCGATCAGTTGCGCGCGGTCCACGACGGCAGCCGCGAGTTCGGCTACTACCTCGCCCAACGCAAGGGCCGGGAGAACACCTGGGACGGCGAGACCTACACCCACCTCGAGCCGGTCGAACATCCCGTCGTGCGCGTGCACCCGGAGACCGGACACAAGGGGCTCTTCGTGAACCCGGGCTTCACCTCCCGCATCGTGGGAGTGTCCGACGCGGAGAGCCGGCACATCCTCGACCTGCTCTACGCCCACCTGGTCAAGCCCGAACACGTCGTGCGCCATCGCTGGAGCGAGGGCGATGTGGCGATGTGGGACAACCGCAGCACCGTGCACTATGCAAACCGCGACTACGCCGACGCGCGTCGGGTCATGCACCGCGTCACCCTGCAGGGTGATGAACCCCATGGTCCGACGACCGCCTGACCTCACTGGGGTCGGCGACGAAGGGAAACCACGGCCCGCGGTCTCTCAGCCTCGTCACAGGTGGGCCGGCGCATCGTGGACACCGGCAACCCCGCACGACCACATGCAGCCGAAGTGAGGACCTCATGCCCGCACCCCTCTCCCGCTCCGCCCGATGGACCGTGCCTGTCGCGGTCGCCGCGGTCATCGCCGCTGGAGGAGTCGCCGTGCGCACGTCGGCCCAGGCCGACTCCGGCCTCCCCGACAAGACAGCGGCCGAGCTCCTCGTCGCCGTCCAGAATGCGGGGAGCGCGCCGTTCGCGGGCACCGTCACCAAGACCGCTCGCCTGGGCATCCCGGCGCTGCCCGGCAACGACACGTCACTGCAGTCGCTCGTCAGCGGCACGCACACCGCGCGCGTCTGGTATGCGGGGCCCGACCGCACGCGCGTCGCCCTCGTCGGCGACCTCGCCGAGACCGATGTCATCCACAACGGGCGCGACGTCTGGATCTGGAGCAGTGACACCGACACCGCGCAGCACGCGACGCTCCCGGCCCACCAGGCCGGTGATGCGGGCGCGCACGACCGGACCGCCCCGACACCGGAGGCGACCGCTCTGACACCGGCCGAGGCAGCCACGCAGGCGCTCGCAGCGATCGACCCGACGACGGCGGTCACCGTGTCGGGCACCTCGCGGGTCGCCGAGCGCCCCGTCTACGAGCTGGTGTTGCGGCCCAAGGACCCCAGCTCGCTCATCGGGCAGGTCCGCCTGGCCATCGACAGTGCCACCTCGACCCCGCTGCGCGTGCAGGTCTATGCGACAGGCGGCACGAAGCCCGCCTTCGAGACCAGCTTCACCTCGATCGAGTTCGCCACGCCCTCGGCCGACCTGTTCGCCTTCACGCCCCCGCCGGGCGCCAAGGTCAAGCAGCTCGGCGGTTCGACGCCCGAGCAGGACACCAAGGCCGAGAAGGCCACGCCCGACAAGGCCGGTGCCACGAGCGGCACCACGGTCGTCGGCAAGGGCTGGACCTCGGTCCTGGTGCTGCACGGCTCGCCGGCCGATGCGGCGGCGACCAAGGGCTCGGGGGTCTCGGGCACGCTCGCCACGATGCTTCGCGCGACCACGCCGGTGAGCGGCACCTTCGGCAGCGGACGCCTCCTGCGCACCAAGCTGGTCTCGGTGCTCCTGCTCGACGACGGTCGCACCTTGATCGGCGCGGTCACACCCGCGGCGCTCGAGGCCGCAGCCGCGGACCCCGCAGCCAAGTGAGCACCCAGCTCCACGACGACCTACGCGCGACGGCGGCGTCCCCGGCTCCGGCCGGGGACGCCGCCGTCCGCACGACAGGTCTCACCAAGCGGTTCCGCGGCGGCCAGGTGGCGGTGAACGCCCTCGATCTCGACGTCCCACGGGGCGCGGTCTACGGCTTCCTCGGCCCCAACGGCTCGGGCAAGACAACCACCATCCGGATGCTCCTCGGCCTCGTGGCCCCCACCGACGGGACGCACGCGCTGCTCGGCGAGCCGATGCCCAGGGCGTCCGCTCAGGTGCTTCCGCGCGTGGGTGCCCTGGTCGAAGGCCCGGCGTTCCATCCCTACCTCTCGGGCTGGGACAACCTGGTCCGCCTGGACGCCGCCGACCGCACGGTGGCGCGAGGCCAGGTGCGCCAGCGGGTCGGCGAGGCGCTCGACCGCGTGGGGCTGGCCGCGGCGGCGAGCAAGCGCTACCGCAACTACTCCCTCGGCATGCGCCAGCGCCTCGGCCTCGCCGGGGCGCTGCTGCGCCCACGTGAGCTCTACGTCCTCGACGAGCCGACGAACGGGCTCGACCCGCAGGGCACCCGCGAGGTGCGCACGCTGCTGCACGAGGTGGCTGCCGAGGGCGCGACGGTCCTGGTCTCCTCGCACCTGCTCAGCGAGATCGAGCAGGTCTGCACGCACGCCGGGGTGATGAGCGCCGGCCGGCTCGTCTACCAGGGCACGCTGCCCGACCTGCGCCGGCGAGCGGGCGAGCAGGTGCGCGTGACGACCAGCGCGCCCGAGGCCGCAGCCGCCGTGCTCCTCTCGTGCGGCACCGGCACCCCCCACCAGCACGACGGCTATGTCCTCGCCGACCTCGGCGGCCAGGGCGACCAGGGCGACGTAGCGGTCGAGCACCTCACCGAGCGCCTCGTCATGGCCGGGGTCCCGGTCCGTGGCATCGCGGCCGAGCGGCCCGACCTCGAGTCGATCTTCGTCCAGCTGACCGGGGAGGGCTTCGATGTCGAGCGCTGACACGCTGCGCGGCACCGCGCCTGCCGCTTCCGCGTCGTCCGAGGGACCCGCTCCCCGGTCGCTCGTCCCGCGGCTGCTGGCCTCCGAGCTGCGCCTGGTCATGCGGCGCCGGCGCAACCAGGTGATCCTCGTCTTCCTGGCCGCCATCCCGGTGCTCCTGGGCACCGTCGTACGCCTGTCCTCCCCCCAGCCCGGCGAGGGCCCGCCGTTCCTGTCGCAGGTGACGCAGAACGGCCTGTTCCTCGTGTTCACCTCGCTCGTCGTGACCATGCCGTTCTTCCTCCCGCTCGCCGTCGCCGTGGCCTCCGGCGAGGCGGTCGCGGGAGAGGCGAGCAGCGGGACCCTGCGAAGCCTGCTCGTCGTCCCGGTGGGCCGCACCCGCGTCCTCGCGGTGAAGTACGCCGGCATCGTGGCCTACGCCGGCGCCTGCACCCTCTCCGTGATGGCCTCGGGCGTCGTCGTCGGGCTGGTGCTCTTCGCACACGGGCCGGCGACCCTGCTGTCGGGGTCGACGATCACCACCGGCGACGCGCTGCTGCGCGCGGTCGTCATCGCGGCCTATGCCACCGCGATGCTGGCCGGGCTCGGCGCGATCGGCCTGTTGGTCTCGACCCTGACGGAGGTGCCGATGGGGGCCATGGCGGCGACCGCGGCATTCCCGATCGTGACGCAGATCCTCGACGCGATCCCGCAGGTGCGGTGGCTGCACCCCTACCTCCTGACGCACTGGTTCACGACGTTCGGCGACCTGCTGCGGGCGCCGGTGCAGTGGACCGCCATGTCACGGGGGGTGCTGTGCGCTGCCTGCTACGCCGCGGTGGCGCTGAGCCTGGCATGGGCGCGGTTCACGACCAGGGACGTCACGTCATAGGCTGGGCCAGGATGTCGTCGAGACCGGAGCACGCATGACCCTCGCCGACGCGGCGCAGACCCTGGCCCTCAATCCCCTCGACCCGCACAGCCTGCTGTCGAGCTTCGGTGTGTTCGGGGTGTTCCTCGTGCTCTTCGCCGAGACCGGGCTCTTGATCGGCTTCTTCCTGCCCGGGGACTCGCTGCTGTTCACCGCCGGCCTGCTCTGCACCACGCAGTCGGACTCCTCGCTGCACCTCTCGCTGCCCGCCGTGCTCGTGGCGGCGGCAGCCGGCGCGGTGCTCGGCGCGCAGGTCGGCTATCTCATCGGGCGCTACGCCGGGCCGGCGCTGCTCGACCGCCCCGACCGCCCCCGGCTGCAGGAGGCGGTGCGGCGCGCCGACCGCTCGCTCGAGCGCTACGGCATCGCGAAGGCGGTCGTCCTCGCCCGCTTCATCCCGCTCGTACGCACGGTGCTGAACCCGCTGGCGGGCACGGTGCGCGTGCCGGTGGCGACCTTCACGCTGTGGCAGGTGATCGGGGGGCTGCTGTGGTCGCTGGGCGTCACGCTCGCGGGCTATGAGCTCGGCTCGCGCATCAAGGGCATCGACAAATACCTGCTGCCGATCATCGCCGTCATCGTGATCGTGTCGCTGATCCCGGTGGCGCTCGAGGCGCGACGCTCCCACAGCGACTCGACGCGCTCGTCGTGAACCGTGCCACGAAAGGGACGAGATGAACCCGCAGGCCGACCCGTTCGCCAAGCTCGGGCTCACCTATGACGACGTGCTTCTCGTGCCGGGCGCGACCGACCTGATCCCCAGCGACGTCAACACGACCACGCAGCTGACGCGTGCCCTGTCGCTGCACATCCCGATCGTCTCCAGCGCCATGGACACGGTCACCGAGTCCCGGATGGCCATCGCCATGGCGAGGCAGGGTGGGCTGGGGGTGCTGCACCGCAACCTGTCGATCGAGGGGCAGGCCTACGAGATCGACCTCATCAAGCGCACCCAGAGCGGCGTGATCTCCAATCCCGTCACGATCGGGCCGAAGGCGACGCTCGAGGAGCTCGACGCCACCTGCGGACGCTTCCGCGTCTCCGGCATGCCCGTGGTCGGGGACGACAACTGCCTCGTGGGCATCGTGACCAACCGCGACCTGCGCTTCACCCCGGTCGCCGAGTGGCCCACGACGCGCGTCCTCGACGTCATGACGCCGATGCCGCTCGTGACGGCGCCGAGCGGAGTCGATCGCGAAGCCGCGACCGCACTGCTGCGCCAGCACAAGATCGAGCGACTGCCTCTCGTCGATGGCGAGGGGCGGCTCGTGGGGCTCATCACCGTCAAGGACTTCGTCAAGTCCGAGCAGTTCCCCCTCGCCTCCAAGGACGCCGAAGGCCGCCTGCTGGTCGGGGCCGCCGTCGGCTATTTCGGTGACGCATGGGAGCGCGCGACGACGCTCATCGAGGCAGGTGTCGATGTGCTGGTCCTCGACACGGCTCACGGGCACGCGCGCCTCATGCTCGACATGGTGCGCCGCCTCAAGAGCGACCCCGCGACGCGCGACGTCCAGGTCATCGGCGGCAACGTCGCCACGGGTGACGGGGCGCGCGCGCTCGTCGACGCGGGGGTCGACGCGGTCAAGGTCGGCGTGGGGCCGGGCTCGATCTGCACCACGCGGATCGTCGCCGGCGTCGGGGTGCCACAGGTGACGGCCATCCACGACACCGCCAGTGCCATCCACGGTTCGGGGGTGCCGGTCATCGCCGACGGTGGCCTCCAGCACAGCGGTGACATCGCCAAGGCCATCGTCGCGGGTGCGGCCACGGTCATGATGGGTTCGCTCCTCGCGGGATGTGAGGAGAGCCCGGGCGAGCTCATGCTCGTGAACGGCAAGCAGTTCAAGAGCTACCGCGCCATGGGCTCCCTGGGCGCCATGTCCTCGCGCGTGACGCAGTCCTATTCCAAGGACCGCTACTTCCAGGCTGACGTCGGTTCGGACGAGCAGCTGATTCCTGAGGGCATCGAGGGCGTCGTCGCCTACCGCGGGCCGGTGGGCGCGCTGATCCACCAGTTCGTCGGCGGCCTCCGCCAGTCGATGTTCTATGTCGGTGCGCGCACCGTGACCGAGCTCCAGGAGAAAGGCACCTTCGTGCGCATCACGCCGGCAGGGCTGAAGGAGTCGCACCCCCACGACGTCCAGATGATCCTCCCGGCGCCCAACTACCGCGCAGACTGAGGGCGGTCCGGGGTTCAGGGCCCGAGCGACCGGGCATGCCCCGCGCCATGAGCGCTCTTCCAGGCACTTCTCCCGGAGACGACGGCCCCTACGGCGAGCTCGCTGCCGAGGGCAGCGGCGCGGCGCACGATCCCGAGGTGGCCGAGGCGTTCGCCGAAGAGGTCGGCGTCGACCCCACTCCCGACGAGATCGCGCACTACAACGAGCTGACCGGGGCCTCCGACCCCACGGCTGAGGCCCCGGCGGCGCCGGACGTGACGTCAGGGGCAGCGGCCGGCGCACGGCCAGAGCCAGGCAGTCGTCCTCGTAGCGCGCACACGTCGACAGGTCCGAGATGAGCCAGTCGGTGAGTTCCTGGGCGGGGACCAGCGCACGGGTGGTGCACGCGTCGGTGAGCGCGGCGAGCCCCTCGAGAACGTTGCGGGTGCCCTCGATCAGACCGTCGGTGTAGAGCAGCAGCGTCTCCCCGGGCGCCAGCACGAGTTCGACGACGCCGTCACTGCCGCCACCGGGATAGCCGATCGGCACCCCGAGGGCCTCGATCTCGTGGGCCGTCTGCCCGGGGTGCACGTGCAGGGCAGGCGGGTGCCCCGCGCCGACGAGGCTTACGCGCCCGCTGCGCGGCCAGTAGCGCGCCACGAGCACCGTCGCGACCAGCTCGTCGTCGTCGCGCTCGAGCAGCCGGGCGGTGCGCGCGAGCAGGGCAGAGAAGGGGTAGTCGGCGAGGGTCAGCGTGCGGATCGTCGCGGTCACCGCGAGCGCCTGGCGCATGGCCGGCAGGCCCGAGCCCATCGCGTCCACGACGACGACCTGGATGCCGCGGTCGGCAAGCACGCTCCAGTCGTAGGAGTCACCGCCCGCCGGTGCCGACTGCGCCGGAAGGTAGGTCACGCCGATCTCGGCGTCCGGCACGTCCAGCGGCATCGGCCGGAAGGCTGCTGCCAGCTCGCCAGCCGCTCTGCGCTGGTCGGCCTCGCGTCGGCGCGCCGAGGCCAGCGAGCGCTCCGCATGCTCCGCCCGACGCTGCTGCTGCATGTCGCGGACGCTCAGCACCGCGCGTACGTCATCGGTGGCTCCGTCAACGGCGACCGGCCGCAGGCTGAGCTCGACGGGCCGACCGTCGAGGCGTGTCTGCACCTGCACGCGGGAGAGCGCGCGAGCGTCGGCCACCGCGGCCAGCAGACCGTCGAAACCGTTGCGGGGCAGCCCTTCGAGCCCGGGGCGTAGGAGCGCGCCGAGCCCCCGGCCCAGCACGTCGGGACCGAGCAGCGCGTAGGCGGCCGGGTTGGCCTGGATGACCAGGCCGGCGGCGTCCAGGACGGCTATGCCGTCGGCCACCGTGGCCAGGACGGTGTCGTTGCGCTCGGCGAGCTTGGCGAACTGCAGGCGGATGCGCTCGTCGGACTTCCAGGCCGCGATGCCCACCACGGCGGCGAGCCCGATCAGTGACGCGTGCAGCAGACTCCACAGCCACGGGCGCTCGAGGTGCCGGGATGGTCGTAGACGCTGCCGGGTCGCAGCGAGCCGATCACGCCGTCGTGCACGATCACGAAGGCGACGGTCGTGAGGAAGGGCGCCCAGCTCTGATAGAGCGTGGCGGCTGCGACGACCACGAAGAACAGGAAGTGTGCCTCGATCGCACCGCCGGAGAGTCGCACGACGATCGCAGAGCACCAGAGCAGCCCGAAGGTCACCACGCTGCTCGTGAGCTCACGATGGGCACTACCGCGGCTGCGGGGAAGGGAGGCGGCGGTCGCCACCGCGAACGCGAGCGCCACGGCCAGGTGCAGGTCTGCGCTGCCCAGATGGGATCCGAGCATCGACCAGGTGGACACGACACCGGTCACCAACCAGAGCGCGACCAGCAGCGCCTCGTGCCTTCTCGACCAGTTGTCGGCGGGCAGGGGGACGCCGTGGGGCAGCAACCGGCCGAGCAGGCCGCCATGCCACCATGCCCCCACCCCGACCTTGCCCATGCGGTCACGACCGTCCCCTCCCGCCAGCGCTCCGCCGGCCCATCGCTGCATCGGCAAGCAGCGTCGATGACACGAGGGATCGGCAAACTCTCGGCAGCTACCCGGGTGGTTGTGCCAGGGTTGCAGCGGGCATCCGGTCTTCGGCAGACCTTCCAGGCGCCCACCGGCAGAGAGGTGGAAGGGTGCACCCAGCGCTCGTCGTCGCGATGTTCATCTTCGCGACCATGACGGCTCTGCTGCGAGGTGAGCTGAAGGCACGCGGGCCTTCGCGTCCGGCTCGGCGGCGCCGTCGACCGGACAACGAGGCGACCTCGCTCGCCCGCGCCTTTCCCCGTCGCGTCCTGCGTGAGATCGGCGCAGATCTCGAGCGCGCGGCCGCCGACGAGTCGGCCCGCCTCGAGACGGAGCTGAGACGCTATCTGACCGGCCCCGACATCGGGCGCATCATCGGCGCGACCGAGCTGAGCACCGGGATGTCGCTCGCGCTGTCCGACGGCAAGATGATCATGGTGAGCGGCGTGGCGCACTGCAGCCGGCGCATGGTTGTCGCCTCGACAGCCGGCAAGGCACTGCAACCGGCCCTCGGCAACCGCACGGGCTCGACCTACCGGCTCGTGCTGTGCACCAACGAAGGTCCCGAGGTCGAGTTCTTCGCGCAGCGGATCGCGCTCGTCGGGGTGTGAGAGAGCCAGCCGGAAGCCGGGGGTCACGTCCGGGTGCGGTCCATGCACCTGGCCGGGTGACGCACGAGCGGAAGGCCCTGCCGCTTCGCGTGCAAGCCCCTAGGCTGTCGCCTCGTGCCGCCGGACCGCCTGGTGGCAGCCGCTGACCGGGGGATACGCACTGATGCTGCTCATCTGGGGATTCAAGACGCTGCTGGCAGTGCTGTCGCGAGGCCGCTTCCACTGTCCTCGCTGCGACATGGACACCGACTATGAGCTGGTGCGGCCGCGCCGATGGTTCACCTTCTTCTTCATCCCGCTCATCCCGCTCAAGTGGAGCGAGCAGTACGTCCGGTGCACGCGGTGCAAGGGTGCGTTCGACGAGCACGCGTTGGCCTCACTCACCAGTGAGCAGTTCGACTACCTGCTCGCCCTCGGCACGCGGGGGATCGCGGCTCGCGTGCTTTGCAGCGAGCGCTCCGGCTTCGAGGCCGTCAGCCCCTCCGACACCGACGCGGCGCTCGCCTTCGTACGCACCTTCAACGGGGCGGCCTACGGCGAGCAGGAGCTACGCCGGGACATGACGGCGTTCGACGGAGAGCAGCTGGTCGACTATCTGCGTCCGCTCAGCGAGGCGATGGCGATCCAGGGGCGCGAGAAGCTGGTCGGCCAGCTGCTCGGCTTCAGCAGCAGCACGACCGTGGGCACGACCGAGGCCGGGCAGCGTGCGGTGGCTGACATGGCCGCGATCCTGGGGATCACGGCGTCACATCTCGAGGGCATTCGCGCGTCCGTACGCGCGGGGCACAGCAACCCGCCCTCCGGCACCAAGGGGCTGTGACATGGCGAACCTCTCTCCGGCGGCCCTGACCGCCCCCTCGGACCGCGCCTTCAACCCACCGCCCACCTGGAACGCGCCGACGGGGCTCGACCCGCGTCTCGGCCATCCGCTCGATCCGGCGTGGCCTGACCCGCCGGTGGGCTGGGAGCTGTGGACCGCGCGGCAGCGACCGGCCCGCACGCTGCACTCGAGGCTGGAGTCGGTGGGTGTTGCGCGACTGCTGCTCGCGGTCGTCGGCCTCGTGGTGCTCGCCCTGTTCGTCATCCATGCAGTGAGCGGCTCTTCAGGCACATCGGACGGAGTCGGTTCCTGCTGGACCAACGACGGCGGCGGCAGCTATGCGACGGTCTCGTGCAGCTCCGACCGGGGGACCCGGCGCGCCACGGCCGAGGTGAGCACTCCCGACCTGTGCCCCGCCACCGCGGACGACGGCGGCTACCTCGTGGACAGCACGGACGCGTCGAAGGTCCTCTGCCTCGCGGTCATCACGCACTACTGAGTCGCGCGCGGCTGGGCAAGGGTGCACGCGCACCCACGACTGTCGCGTCCGGAGAGGCAGGACAGTCGTGGGTGCGTTCGCGCCCCCGCGCCGAACCTCAGCTCAGCGGGAACTTCTGTGCCGCGCTGCCATTGCAGTCCCAGAGTTGCAGCTTGACGCCGTTGGTGCTCGACCCGTTGGGCGAGTCGAGGCACTTGCCCGACTGGGGGTTGATCAGCGAGCCGTCGGACTGCGCATTCCACTTCTGGCTGCCGGTGCCGTTGCAGTCCCAGACCTGCACGAGCGTGCCGTTGCTCGTGCCGCCGTTGACGGCGTCGAGGCATCGACCGTTGGTGTGCAGCGATCCGTCCGAGCTGCGAGCCAGATGCTGGTCCGCAGCATAGGACTGGCAGTCCCACAGCTGCACCACACCGCCGTTGCCACTGTTGTCGTCACCGGCAATGTCGATGCACTTTCCGCCAGGGCCCGGGACGGGGGCGCCGCCGCTGACATAGAACTTCTGCGCATCAGCACCGTTGCAGTCATAGATCTGCAGCAGGGTGCCGTTGCCGGTGGCGCCGTTCGGGGAGTCGAGGCATCTGCCGGACTGCGGGTTGCGCAGCGACCCGTCAGCCTGCTGCACCCACTTCTGTCCACCGACACCGTTGCAGTCCCAGAGCTGGACAACAGTGGCATTGGCGGTGCCGTTGTGCTCGATGTCGAGGCAGCGACCCAGCGTGCTGATCGACTGATCCGAGTTGTGCGTCCAGTGCTGGTCGACCGCGCCGCCCTGGCAGTCCCACAGCTGCACGGGAGCCAGGTCGACACCGACGTCGTCACCGGCGACATCGACACATTTGCCACCGGGCCCGGTGATCGCCCCGGCGGTCGCGCCGTTGCCGTTGGAAGGGCCGGAATAGCCGACGGTGACGATGTTCGCCTGCACAGCGTTGTCAGCGGCGGTGGTCGGATAGCCCTTCGTGATCACGCCTTCGAAGAACGAGCCCACCGACCAGTTGCTGTTGTCGCCGCCGGTGCCGAGCACGATCCCGCCTTCGAGCTGCATCGGGATGTAGCCGGGCTTGTTGGTAGGCAGATGTCCTTCCCACCAGGTGCTCAGTCCACCGGAGGTGGAGTCACCGCCCTTGAGCGCGTACTTCGTCGAGCCGTCGTTCTTGAGCAAGGCGGTCACGAAGTTGCTGCTGTTGCCGAGGTTGGCGGGATTGTTGCCGTCGCCGCCCATGTATTGCCCGTTCTCGAGGTCGGCCTCGACCCAGGGCCCGGAGCCGGTGCACGGCCCGAACCCGCAGAACGTCGTCAGGTTGACCGTGTCCATGTGGCCTTCACCGGTGTCCATGGTGTTGGTCTCGACGTTGCCGTAGTCGAA
>CAXSDR010000023.1:0-38127 GCA_964236445.1 uncultured Motilibacteraceae bacterium
GCTGCTGAGGGCAGCGCGTTCGCCGCGCGCCCGAGGTCGTCGCACCGCCCGAGGGGCGGGTTCCCTCTCGGTGGACATGCGCAAGCGGCCATCGATCGTCAGGACCCCTGTGCCTTCTTCTGCTCCTTCCTCGTCCCGCCCCGCTGCCCGTACGCAGCCCGCCCAGCCCGCCCAGCCTGCCCAGACAGCCCAGACCGCCGCGGTTCCCGCGAGCCGTCGGCCGGCCACTCTCTCCTTCCTCGATCTCGGCGTGCCCGAGATGCTGATCGCGCCGCTGGTCGAGGCCGGCGCGGTGTCGCCGTTCCCGATCCAGACCGCGACGTTGCCCGACTCGCTCGCCGGTCGCGACGTGCTCGGCCGCGGTGAGACCGGCAGCGGCAAGACGCTCGCGTTCGCCGTGCCGCTCGTGGCCCGTCTCGCCGTCTCGCGCTCCGCCGGCCGCGGTCGTGCCCCGCGCGGGCTGGTGCTGGTCCCGACCCGCGAGCTCGCCAACCAGGTGCTCGCCGCGATCCTTCCGCTCGCGAACGCCGCCCAGCTGCGCGCGACCGTGATCTTCGGCGGTGTCGCCCAGTCGCGGCAGGCGAAGGCCCTTGCTGATGGCGTCGACATCGTCGTCGCGTGCCCGGGCCGTCTGGAAGACCTCGTGGGTCAGCGGTTGTGTGACCTCTCGCGCATCGAGGTGACGATCCTCGACGAGGCCGACCACATGGCCGACCTCGGCTTCCTGCCCGCCGTCAAGCGCATCCTCGACCGCACCCCGCAACGCGGGCAGCGGATGCTGTTCTCCGCCACGCTGGACAACGGCGTCGACGTGCTCGTTCGCCGCTACCTCACCGACCCGTGCACCCACTCGGTCGCGCCGGCCGCCGCTCCGGTCTCGACCATGGAGCACCACGTGCTGCAGGTCGACAAGGCCAACAAGCCCTCGGTGGTGCGCCACCTGGCGTCAGGCACCGGGCGTCGGGTGATGTTCACCCGCACCAAGCACGAGGCCAAGAAGCTGGCGCGAGCGCTGACGGCAGCCGGCATCCCGGCGGTCGAGCTGCAGGGCAATCTCAGCCAGGCGGCCCGCGAACGCAACCTCGCGGCTTTCATGGACGGCTCGGTCCGCGTCCTGTGCGCCACCGACATCGCGGCTCGCGGCATCCACGTCGACGACGTCGAGCTCGTCGTGCACGTCGACCCGCCGGCAGACCACAAGGCCTACCTGCACCGCTCCGGCCGCACCGCCCGCGCGGGCGCCTCGGGTGTCGTCGTCACCGTTTCCACGCCCGACCAGCGCAGCGAGGTCGCCTCGCTGACACGGCAGGCGCGCATCGCTCCGCAGACCCGATCGGTGGCTCCCGGCGACGCAGTCCTCACGGCGCTCGTCGGTGTTGCGGCCGAGCTCAAGTTCCCGACCGAGCCGCCGGCCGGGTTCGCCGCGTCGCAGCAGAGCCAGCCAGCACGTGCCACCGCCCCGCGCCAGCAGGGCACCGGCCCGGTGCAGCGTTCGCGCACCGCAGCAGGGTTCAGCGGTTCGGGACCCGCGGCCGGTGGCGGCCGGCGCCGTGGTGGCCGTGGTGGCCGCAGCGGGCGCCCGGCCGCTGGCTCCGCTCGTCCCTAGCGGGCAAGCCAGCGCAGGCTGGGCCGTGCGATGAACGCCTCTGCCTGCAGGGCTGCCACGCCGACGCGTGGCAGCTCGGCAGCGCGGCGGAAGCAGACGAACCGCGGCTTCCAGATGGGGTAGTACTTCGCGTTCGCGCGATAGAGCGACTCGATCTGCCACCAGCGTGATGCCAGGAGCAGCGTGCGGTGCCACGCCCGCAGCACAGGTCCTGCGCCGACGCGTGCGCCACGCTCGAACACCGAGCGGAAGACGGCGAAGTTCAGCGACAGCCGGCGTACGCCCAAGCCCTGCGCCGCGTTCGCCACGCCGCTGATCACGAACTCCACGGTGCCGTTCTCGCTGGTGCGTGAGCGGTGCATGAGGTCGAGCGAAAGCCCGTCGTCCCCCCACGGCACGAACGACAGCACCGCAACGAGCGCTCCCGACGCGTCCCGGGCACGGGCGATGACCATCTCGCCGTCCGCCGGGTCGCCGAGCCTGCCCAGGGCCATGGAGAACCCGCGTTCCACCTCCTCGCCGCGCAGGGCGTTCGCCACCGCGACCGCCTCGCCGAGATCGCCGGCCGACAGGTCGCGCTGGCGGCGTACGTCGACGGTGTAGCCGCAGCGGTCGACCCGGCTCACCGCCTGTCGCACCGTGCGCATCGCGCGCCCCTGCAGGGAGAACCGCTCGAGGTCCAGGATCGCCTCGTCGCCCAGCTCCAGGGCGTCGAAGCCACACCGCGCGTACGCCGTCGCCGCCTCCTCCGACGCCCCGACCACACCGGGTGTCCACGCGTGCTCCTCGGCCTCCAGGCGCCACGCCTCGATCGCGTGAGGCCAGGCCTCCGGATCGCCGACGGGGTCGCCGGCGGCGAGGCTCACGCCCCCGACGACGCGATAGACCACCGCGGCCTTGCCCGAGGGGGAGAAGATCACCGCCTTGTCACGTCGCAGCGCGAAGTAGCCCAGGGAGTCGCGGCCGCCGAAGCGGTCGAGCAGCGCCCGGAGGCACTGTTCGTCGTCCGGCTCCAGATGTGACGGCTTGCGCACGGGGGCGAGCAGCGCGGCGAAGGACAGGAGCGCGCTGAGCGCCCCGAGGCTGGCCAGTGCGATCTGGGTGAGGTATGAGCTGCTCTCACCGCGAAAGCGCAGCGTCGGCGTGAAGCCGACCAGACCGTAGAGCACCTGCTCGAAGCGGTCGGCCAGGCTGGAATCGGGAGCGGTGTGACCGGCGAGCAGCATGCCGGCGACCACGGAGAAGACCGACGTCACCAGCAGGACCCGCACCGCCGCCCACCTCGTGGGCCGTTCGGACCGGGCCGTGAACAGCGAGCGCGACCACAGGAGCAGCGCGAGGACAGCGCTGTTGGCAGCGGTCAGGGTCCAGGCGTGGTTGAGCGCGTGCGCGACGACTCCGAGCGTCACGACGGCCACCATCAGCGCCCAGCCGAGACGCTTACGCCGGGCGAGGGCGCCCGCCAGCAGCAGCATCGCGGCCGCCGAGACCACCGCCGCTGCGAAGGCGTAGCCGTCGGTCAGCGCGTCAGGCACGCGCGAGCCGTAGCGGTCGTGAGCCTCGGGCAGCAGGATGCCGGCGACGGTGGAGACGGCGACGAGGCGGACCACCCACGCGATCGTGCGGGGAGCCCAAGCCGCCGCCGACGTGACAGCCACTGCTGGTGCTGCGTGGGTGGGGGGAGCGGAAAGGAAGTCGGCTCGGTCCCGGGGCGGCCGGCTCACCAGCGCATCCTAGGGCGGCTCCCCGTCGTGCGCGGCGCTCGTGACAGTGGATGGCAGGACCCGAGGGGTGCAGGTCCTGCCACCGATGACATGGGGTGAGTGACGGGGCTTGAACTGGACCCACACGTGTCGCCTGACCTGCACTTTTCGTATCGGCGCAGGTCAACGGCGGTTCGTCGGAGAGCGTGGAGGGTCTGCGAGGGTCTACTCATGTCCACATGCGTGGTCACGTGTCCACACATCGCAAGGCGTGTCGCACGGACACAGCGTCGGTGTGTCCGCTCGGGTCCTGGCGCATGCTGGCGGAGCATCGCTAGCATCACGACTCCAGGAAGTCGCTCGGGGGAACGTCATGGTTTACCGCTTCATCAGCCCGCCGAACTGGCCGGTATCCCCCGAGGGCTGGGTCCCCGAAGAGGGATGGCAGCCACCTGCTGACTGGCCTGCCGCACCGGACGGGTGGCGGTTCTGGATCGACGACGAGATCGTCACGGCGACGTCAGTGGTGGCGCTGTCGACGCCGTACGAACACCAGGGCGCCTCGACCTCCGAGCGCGAGATGGTGCTCATGGCTGCCATCGCGGCGGAGTTGCGGCGCGGTAGCCGCGTGGAGAGTCAGCAGCAGCTCTCGGCGGTGCTGGTCAGCGGCAAGAAGCCGAACCATGTGGTGCACGCTTTGATCACGCTGTTCACGTGCGGCCTGTGGGGCTTCGTGTGGCTCCTCGATGCGCTGTTCACCAAGGAGCGCCGGGTCATGCTGGCCGTTGATCCGAACGGTGTGCTGCACGGGACCGTCGGTCCGGGGCGTTGACGGTATTGGTGGGGCTACGACCCCAGCGCTAGCATCACCTTCCACTACTACGGGGGGCGTTACATTGTGAAGACCACCATCGTGACCATCGGGCTGGCCGCTGCACTTCTGAGCGGCTGCGCCGCATCGTCGACGGCTGCCAAGACAAAGGATGCCGCTCCGAAGGCAGCTGCGAGCGCGAAGGCGAAGGCTACGACGAAGGCGAAAGCTGGCGCACCTGCCAAGGCTGCAGCCTCAAGCAAGGTGGACGGCGACTGGGAGCTCGTGTCGTTCCAGTCGAAGAAGGAGATCACCAACGACTTCACGGGCACGGCTCGCATCCGCTACAACGGCAAGGACGCGAACGGTGGGACCAACCTGTTCACCGTGACGCTGCTCAAAAAGGCCACGCAGGACGTTGTTGCCACGCTGAACGGGTCCGCGAGCGACGTGAAGCCGGGCAAGATCGCGACCGTGACGCTTCTGTCGACCGACAAGTACGTGGCCGGCTCGTTTGACATCGAGTTTCAGAAGAGCATCTGACCGATGGGCGATGACTTTCTACAGCCCGGCGACCGGTGTCCGAAGCAGGAGTGCCCTGGCACTCTGCACCCGGGTCGGCTTGTCAACGACCCGAGACTCTCGGGTACGAGCCACAGTTTGACGCTCCGCTGCGACACCTGTGGGGACACGCCCAGCCAGGCCATCCCGGTGCAGTAGCCGTCGATTCACCAGTAACGCACGAAGCGCCCCGCCACCGGAAGGTGGCGGGGCTTTGTTACGCGGACCCGTCCGCACGCTCTACGGTGCCGGTGTGTCCGTGCGGCGGATCGCCGCCAGCATGGGTGGGGCCCCGCCGCCCATGCGCGAGGACCTCCAGGCCCGCTGACCGGCCCAGCGCCGCGGCCGCGGCGCAGCACGCCGCACCGGTTCAGCAAGTCGCGCACTGCGCCGTGGGTGCGCCCGGTGAGTTCGGAGAACTTCCCGAAGAGAGCGGCCGGCGGCGTACTGCTCGAGCACGAACGTCTCATAGGCCGCCGATACGTTGACGCCAGTGCGCTTCGTGGTGGCGAACTCGGGGAAGCGGGTCGAGGCGCGGGCGGGCCGGGTAGGGCATCAGTCGAGGGCGCGTCGTCGCGCGACCCGGCGGCCCCAGTCGATGAGCGCTTCGAGAAGGACCGCACCGACGGTGACTGCGACGCCCTGGGCAGCCCACGGCCAGATCGTTCGTGCAGGACGGCGGCATCTCGCTCAGCCACCCGCAAGGCGCACACCCTGTGTCCGGCGGGGAGCGCTACACGTGTGGACGCGGCAACAAGGAGAGCGAGCGGCGGGACTACGCTCGCGCGCCTAGCTAGGTTCACAATCGGCGTCGACCAAGGATGTGCTGCATGGCCGAACTCGACTTCGCCACACTCGCTGAGTTCGCGAAGGTAGATAGCGGAGGCCTCACGATCATCGGAGCCGCCGCCGCCGCCGTGGATGGGACGTTGCTGCCGACTCAGACAGTCATGTTTGTGGCCGGCCGGTTCTGGTTCAACCCGGACGATCACCCCCTTCAGCTGAGCGTGGTGGCCAGGGATCCGGCGCGCAGCTACGAGGTGAGTGTGGATGGGGTCATCGAACCCAATGTGGCGAGCACCCTTGTCGCCGGACGCTACAGCGTTGCCTTCGTGGCAGTCTTGACAATCCCGATCTTGACGCTTGGCTGGCACTCGATCGACCTACGGGGGGCGGGGGACCTGATCAAGGCCATGGGGTTCGAGGTGCGCCTGAACGAGGGACTGGCTTCGAGCCAGCCGTGATACTGCGCTATGGTCGGCACGCCGCAGAGAGGATGGCACAGCGCGGTGTCACCGAAGGTGACATTAGTCATGCGTTGAGTCATGTCTTCTCAAGCTGGCCGACGGAACAGAACAGCCTGGAGTATCAAGGAGCAGGGCTCAACGGTCGAACGTTGAAGGTCTGGGTAATGCCTAGGCGGGCTGACGCGCCGTATGTCGTGAAGTCGGTAGCATGGAAGGGTGAGGACGATGAGTGAGCTGTTCCCGCGACTGGAGATCGACAGCGAGGTAGGTGCCGCCTACATCGCCATCTCCGACGACAAGATCGTCCGAACCAGATCCGTCAACCGCTATGTGAACGTTGATCTTAACTCCATGAACGTCGTCGTGGGCATCGAGGTACTCGACCTTCATGGCGAGATGCCGACGCAACTGCTGGTTGATCGGTATCACGTTCATTCCCGGGCCATCGACTTGGTTCGATCCATCCGACCGACCGTGAACTCTTTCGTGACCGGTGTTTCGACGAGTCGGACGTCTGTTGCCGTGGGGTCCGGGCAGCGGCACTTGACCAGCTGCTAGAGCTCTACGCGCCCTGACCACCCGCACAATGCGAAGCGCCCTACCTCCGCAGAGGTGGGGCGCTTCGCGTTGCCGTCGCTAGCCCACGCTCAGGGATAGCGCTTACCGTGACGAGTTCACAACAGAGGGTTGCCATGGTTTCGAGCGTTCAACGAGGAGCTGCTTCTGTCGGGAGTGATCATCGGCGTGCTCGCGCAGCGTCGCGCGTCGGAGCGGACCGTCGAAGTCTTCCGCGCTGGTCTGCGCATGGGCGTGCTCAGAAGCTGCCGATGTCTGCACGCGGCTCGCTCGTCCTGAGTGAGGCACTGACCGCGTAGAGCACGTCGTCGTCGAGCTCGGGCAGTAGATGTCCGTAGGTGTCGACCGTGGTCTTGACCGACTCGTGGCCCATCCGGGCCATGATCTTGGGGAGGGCGCGCCGGCCGAGATGAGCGCCACGACGTGCGAGTGGCGTAGGTCGTGGATGCGGGGCGCCTTGCCGAGTCCAGCGGCCTGCGCCGAAGCCACGGCGGGTCTCCATCGGCGGTTGTAGAAGTTGCCGTGACGCCATGCTGCGCAGTCTCGGGCTGTGAACACGAAGTCTTCACTGGCGCGTGACGCGACGTAGGGGATGAGCGCCTCGATCAACTCGGGGCCGAGGACTAGGGTGCGCCGCGACTTGCGCGTTTTGGGTGCCCCCAGGGTGAAGGTCGAGTCAGGCCGGCGCTTCCATGCCTGCTCGACCTTCACCGTGGGGCGGGCTGCGAGCAGGTCGACGTGGCGCACCTGCAGGGCGGACAGCTCGGACCAGCGCAGCCCGGTGCCGTAGGCGACGGTGAGCAGGTCGCGCACGTCAGGGGCGGCGGCTGTGCGCAGCAGCTCGAACTCCTGCGGTGTGAGGAAGACCATCTCGTGCTGGCCGAGCTCGTCACGGCGGAGGAGTCGTGTCCGTTCGGCTGCGTTGGTCTCGGCGTACTCCTCTTGCGCTGCGTCGCGCAGCAGCGCGGACAGGAGGCCGTGAAGGTTCTTGACGGTCTTCGGCGCTCTGCCGCTCACGTCTTCGCGCGTGACCGCGGCGGCACGGTGCCCAGGATGGGCAGGATGTGCAGCCTCAGCTCGTGGCCGTAGTCGTTGCGTGTGCGGTCCTCGATGCCAGTCAGCGAAGCCAGCCAGCGGCTCGACCACTCCGCGACCGTCGGGCCTGTGGGGGACGGTGCAACGCCGCCGAAGCCAGCCAGCACCTCGTCTGCGGTGCGGGCGTGGCCTTGGGCTTCGACCAGCGCGCGGCAGCGCCGGGCTTCGCGTTCGTCGTTGAACGTCACTGACTGCTGGGCGCCGCCTCGAGCGCCGCGAAGGCGCCACCTCACTGCGTGGGCGAAAGTCCCGTCGCTGCGCTCACGCACTCGGATCGAGGCTATAACGCCGACGACAGCAACTGCGTTCTGTCTGCGTGCTGTTCTAAGCCTTGACTCTGCGGTATAACCGCAGGCCAAGCGTGGGGTGAGTGACGGGGCTTGAACCCGCGACAACCGGGATCACAACCCGGTGCTCTACCAGCTGAGCTACACCCACCACGGCCGCCGACAACTGCCTCAGCGACGCCGAAAGTGTAGCCCTTGGGTGTGAGCGGCCGACACCGCATTCCCTCCGCCCGCTCGCGCGCGCGATCAGCTGGCGGGCGGGATCACATGGCGCGCGGCCAGCGCGCGGGTCGTGTCGGTGTCGGGGCCGGGCGGCGCCACGAAGATCGCCTCCCGGTAGTAGCGGAGCTCGGCGATGCTCTCCTTGATGTCGGCGAGCGCGCGGTGCCCGCCGGCCTTCTTCGGGGAGTTGTAGTAGGCCCGGGGGAACCAGCGACGGGCGAGCTCCTTGATGCTGGACACGTCGACGATGCGGTAGTGCAGGTGGTCGTCGAGATCGGGCATGTCGCGCGCGATGAAACCCCGGTCGGTGCCGACGCTGTTGCCCGCGAGAGGGGCCTTGCGGGGGTCGGGGACGTACTCCTTGATGTAGGCGAGCACGCGCTCCTGCGCCTCCGCGAGCGTCAGGCCGCCCGCCAGCTCGGTGAGCAGGCCCGAGGTGGTGTGCATCTCACGCACGACGTCGGGCATGTGCGCGAGCGCCTCGGGCGGGGGAGCGATCACGATGTCGATGCCTTCACCCAGGACCGTCAACTCGCTGTCGGTCACGAGCGCCGCGACTTCGACCAGCGCGTCCTCGGTCAGGCTGAGTCCGGTCATCTCGCAGTCGATCCACACCAAGCGGTCCAGCATGGGTGCCACCCTAGGCGGCCGGGGGGTGCGAGCGCGCTTACGGTGGTCGCATGAGCATGTCGCGTCCCGGCACGAGACCGTGGTTGCTTCCGGTCGGTGTCGTCGCAGCGGCACTCGCGGCTCTCTATCTCGCCCTACGGGTCGGGGGAGGCGCCCCTGAGCCGAGCACCGACGGATTGCCGACCGCCAGTCTGCTGACCCACTGGCTCATGCCGGTCGTGCGCCTCGGCGTCGATCTCACCTCGATTGCGACCGTCGGGTTCCTGCTCGCCGCAACCGCACTGCTGCCCAACGTGGAGGGTCGGCTGCGCGGGAGCGCCTTCCACGCCGTACGCCACGCCGCCGCCTCAGCAGCCGCCTGGGCCCTGTGCAGCGCGCTGCTGTTCTGGCTGACCAGCGCCGACATCGATGCCGTCTCGTTGGGCCGGGCCCTCGACCCCGCGGTCGTCCGTGGCTTCCTGCAGGCCGTGCCGCAGGGACGGGCGCTGCTCGTCGAGCTCGCGCTCGCTCTCGTCGTCGCGGTCGCCGGACGCTGGATCTCCACCGTGCGCCTCGCGCTCGGGCTGCTCGCGCTGACGCTCACGGGCATCGCGCCACCTCTGCTCACCGGTCACTCGGCCGCCGCGGGTGACCACATGCTCGCGGTGTCGAGCCTGGTGGTGCACGTGCTCGCCGCGTCGCTCTGGGTCGGCGGTCTCGCCGCGCTGCTGTGGGTGTGGCGGCGTACGTCTCGCCGTGCGGCGGAGCGCAACGGCGGGCCGCCGGCCGCCGGGACCCTGGCGGTCGCGGTGTCGCGGTTCAGCACGCTGGCGCTGTGGTGCGTGGCGGCCTTGACGGTCAGCGGCGGCGTGAACGCCGCCATCCGGCTCGGGTCGTTCCAGGCGCTCACCGCGAGCGGCTACGGCGCTCTTGTCCTGATCAAGGTCTCCGCTCTCCTGGCGCTGGCCGCTCTCGGCGCCCGTCACCGCAGCCTCACGCTCCCGGCGCTGATGCGTGACGGCGCCGCGGCCGCGTTCGCGCGACTCGCCGCGGTCGAGCTGGTGCTGATGAGCGCGACGATCGGCCTGGCCGTGGCGATGTCACGGACACCGACGCCCGTCCCGACCGATCCCGGCGCCTATGCGGTGTCACGGGTCAGGCTGGTCACCGGTGTCGATGCGCCGCGGCACCCCTCGCTCGCGGGCTTCCTCCTCGACTACCGCATCGACGGGTTCCTGCTCACGGGCGTCGTCCTCGCAGGCGCGCTCTACGCCTGCGGGCTACGTGCCCTCGCCCGGCGCGGCGACGGCTGGCCGTTAGGGCGTACGGTGTCGTGGTTCGCCGGTCTGCTGGTCGGGCTCTACGCCACCTGCGGCGGCCTGGCGGCCTATGCCCCGGTCTTGTTCAGCGCCCACATGCTCGAGCACATGGTCCTCGCGATGGTCGCTCCGATCCTGCTCGTTCTCGGTGCCCCCACGACGCTGGCGCTGCGCAGCTTGCCCAGCGGTGCGACACCGGCCGATCTGGGACCACGGCAGGCGTTGCTCGGCGTGCTGCACTCGCGCCTGGTGTCCCTGCTCACCCACCCCCTGGTGGCCGCGGGGATCTTCGTCGCGAGTCTCTACGGGCTCTACTTCACGCCGCTGCTCGATGTGCTGATGCGCCACCACACCGGGCACACCCTGATGGCCATCCACTTCCTGTTCTCCGGATGTCTCTTCTTCTATGTGCTCGTCGGTGTCGACCCTGCGCCGCGCCAGCTCCCGCACCTTGCGCGCGTAATCGTGCTGTTCGTCGTCCTGCCCTTCCATGCGTTCTTCTCGATCGCCGTGATGTCCACGTCGACGGTGCTCGCCGGCAGCTACTACCGCTCGTTGCAGAACCCCTACGGCATCGATCCGCTGGCGGACCAGCACCTTGGTGGCGGGCTCGGCTGGGCGCTGGGGGAGGTGCCGATGCTCGCGGTGCTGGCGGTCGTCTTCATCTCCTGGGTGCGCGCTGACGACCGCGAGGCGCGTCGCTCCGACCGGGCGGCCGACCGTGCCGTCGCGGCGGGGGCGGACGACGAGCTCGCGATCTACAACGCGCGGCTGCGCGCGCTCAACGAACGCAGTCAGCGCTCCTAGCTCGCCGTCGCAGTGTTGTGGTGGAGTGTGCGGCCGTGCGGATGCGGCGCCCGCGATAGCTCACCCCGCCGAGCACGAATCGCTGGAAGAGCGCGACCCAGGCGCATGTCGCGCGCTCCACGCCCCAGAGCGGCGCCCAGAGTGCAGCAGTCGGCGGATAGACCGCGCGCCCACCCGCGCGGCGCCGCCCGGCTTCGGCCACGACGGTGAGAAGCCCGGCAGCGGCGAGCGCTGTCGCCGGAGCGCGCCGGCGGCTCAGCAGGACCGCAGGCCAGCAGGCGAGAGCGGCTGCCATGCGCCACGGCTGGGCGAGGTCGTCGTAGGCCTGGCGTATGCGCTGGGACCAGAAGTGCCGGGTCGAGCACGGCCGGCGCACGACGAACAGGTCCAAGGCGCAGATCTCCCGGCCACCCGCGGCCTGCAGCGTGCGCGCCAGCTCGAGGTTCTCGAACATCACGTCGCCGTCGTAGCCGCCCATCTGCTCGAAGCGCGAGCGGCGTATGCCGAACGTGCCCGGGTGGTCGCGGCCGGGAATCGCCCGGTTGAGCAGTGAGCGTGACGTGTCCCACCGCGCGTGCCACGGAAGCGGGTCGAAGAAGTTCTGCGGGCGCACCAGGTCGGCACCGTCGAGCAGCCGGCCGACCTGCACGAGCTGCGGGACCGTGTAGCGGACGTCGTCGTCGGCGATCACGACATGCTCGTGCCGCGCGAGCCGGACCCCCGTCACGACACCGGCGACCTTGCCGTTGAGCCAGGCGTGACGTGGGTCGGGTGCGACGTGGACGACGCTGCTGCCGAAAACGGCCTTGTGCTGCGAGAACAACGGCTCCGGCGACCCGTCGACCACGATGACCTGCAGCGCTGTGGCAAGCCGGCCGACGTACGCCGCGAGCTCCGCCAACCCGTCGGTCGAGGACGTACGCAGTGGCAGGACATAGCTCATGGCGAGATGGGTGCTCACGGTTGTCCTCGTCCCCAGCGGCTCGGGCACCGCAACGTCTTCACGAGGCAGCGGCCGCGGCTACGCGCTGTTGCGACCGGTGGCGTTGGGATGAATGGCTCTTTGTTGCCACGCGGCACGGCTGCATGCGACTTAGGGTCATCCAGTGCGTTGGCGTGAAGTACCCCGCGGTCTCGGCGTCCGTGGTCGGTGGCGATTTTTCGTCCAAGCTGTGCGGGAGAACCGCCGAGGAGAACACGTCTGTCGTCATGACGGCGACACGAGCGGACCGCAGTGCCACCTCTGCCGGCGCTACCCACGGCTGCCACCAACCGTCAGCCACTGAGCGCACTGAACCCACTGAGCGGCGCCCTGACCGTCCACCGCTCGCCCACGGTCAGCGCCCGGGTAGGCCCGGCCAGGAGTCCGCGTGCGCCCGGTTGGATTCGAACCAACGACCGTCGGATTAGAAGTCCGATGCTCTATCCGTCTGAGCTACGGGCGCCTGCAGCGGCTCAACGGTAGAGCCTGCAGCAGGCGGGCGCGCCAACGCCCGTGCCCGCCTGCTGCGACGAAAGACCTTAGGCCGCCGTCTTCGAGCCGCTCCCGTCGTAGTCCACACCCGTTCCGTACCATGTGCTCGCCGTGACCTCGCACTGGAGATATGAGTTCACGTCAGCCGCAGTCGGGGTGTACGTCGCCGTCGTCGCACCGGCGATGACGCTCGACGCCGCAGGCAGCGCACCGCTGCCGTACTGGGCTGTGGTGCTGCGACCCCACCGGTAGCTCACGGTGAAGCCCCCGACGCCGGTGGCGTTGCAGGTCAACGGTGAGCCGACCTTGGGGGTTCCGACGACGCTGGCGCCCGGTGACGGCGTGAAGTGCATCGGCACATAGAGGTCCGCGGTGCGGGCGACCGAACCCATCGCGTTGCTCACATTGGCGCGACAGACGATGTAGCCGGACCCCACGCCGACCGGGGAAGCCAGCTGGAGGTTCTCGGCCGTGAGGGTGAGCGTCGCACTGTTGGTCGCCAGGAGCGCAGCGCCAGTGAGGTCGCTGCCGCCCGCCGCCGAGGCGAACCAGTCATAGGTGATCGTCACGCCGGGCGCAGTCTGCGCCGGGCCGGTGCACGTGGCCACCGTTCCGGGCACCGGGAGGCTGCTGTCGGTCGGCACGCCGGTCAGGGCCGGACGCGCGTAGGGGTCCGGCGCCGCCGGCACGACGATGTCGCCGGCCTTCAACGAATAGCTGCCGGCGCGCGAGCGTGCCGTCACGGCGCACGAGACGGTGTGCCCGGCGTCCTCGGCGACGAACGTGTGGACCGCGCCCGCCTCCAGTGCGATGGAGCCGTCGCGCGTCCACGTCGCCGCGACCGACGTCGTGTTGTGGCTCCACGTGCCGGTCAGGCAGGTGACCTGGGCGCCGAGGGCAGGCGCCACACCGTTGAGCGAGGGGAGCGCCGACGGCTGCGGCAGCGCACGGTTGGCGGTCTTGGCCAGACCCGGCATGGCACGGCGCGCGAGCGTGATCCACGCCGCGTAGTTCCCGACGCTGGTGAATGCGGACGGACCGACGGAGCAGCCGCGGGTGTCCCAGCCGATGCCCATTCCGACGACGACGGCGACCCGGCCCGCCTTCATGATCAGGGGCGCCCCGGAGTCACCGTCACAGAGCCCGGCGAACTTCTTGCCCACACGCTTTCCGGCCGCGATCTGGACCTTCGGGCTGAAGTTGCGATAGCTGCCCTTGGCGAGCCCGGTCTGCGGCGACACCGTGACGACGTTGAGGGCCCCGGTCACCTTGCCCCCGGCGTTCTTGCCCCAGCCGTAAAGCGTCAGCGCCGGGGGACGCTTGCTGCGCACCGAGGCCGCCTGTGCAGCCGTGGCGACCCGGGCGTAGGCGCGCAGGCCGAGCGGCGAGAGCGGCCGCAGAAGAGAGATGTCAGCGATGAGCGACGACCCGCGGAAGCCACGGTTGTTGTTGATCGCCTCGATGGCGATGAAATGCCCGGTCGTCAGGGTGTTGCCCCCGACGCGGACGAAGTAGAAGCCCTTGTCCTTGGTGCAGCTCGCCGTCGTGAGCACCTCCAGCGGGCCGATCGCCGTGCCTGCGCACGCAGGCGTCGGAGTGGTGTCCACCGATGAGGCGAACCAGATGGCCACGACCCAGGGGGCCGTACGCGCCGCCGTCTTCAACGGGGCGCCGTAGGTCACCGCCTCAGCGGACGCGGGAAGCGCCATCAGTGCCGCGCTCATCCCGAGCGCTCCCATCGCTGCCCAGAGTCGCGCTCGCGTGCGTCGCTTCAACAATCCACCCCTGTCGTGCCTGCCCCGTTTCGGGAGCTCCGACGTCGTGCCGGAGGGCCGGAGTCTAGCGCCGGGGAGTGACAGGAATCCCGCTCACCGGGCCCGCCCGTGGATGTCCCAGCCGATCGGCGCAAGATGTCGCCCATGACCTACCTGCCGGCTACAGACCGCTACGAGCGCCTGCCTTACCGACGCACGGGGAGGAGCGGTCTCAAGCTTCCGGCGGTGTCGCTCGGACTATGGCACAACTTCGGCGACGACAAGCCGCTCGACGTCCAGCGAGCGATTCTGCGGCGCGCGTTCGACCTGGGCATCACCCACTTCGACCTGGCCAACAACTACGGTCCGCCCTTCGGCTCGGCCGAGACCAACTTCGGGCACCTGTTCGCCGAGGACCTCGCGCCCTACCGCGACGAGCTCGTCATCTCCACCAAGGCGGGCTACGACATGTGGCCGGGGCCGTACGGCGAGTGGGGCTCGCGCAAGTACCTGCTCGCCAGCCTCGACCAGTCGCTCGCGCGACTCGGCCTGGACTATGTCGACATCTTCTACAGCCACCGCTTCGACCCGCAGACGCCGCTGGAGGAGACGATGGGTGCCCTGGACACCGCCGTCCGCTCGGGCCGGGCACTTTATGCAGGTATCTCGTCCTACTCCCCGGAGCGCACGCTGGAGGCCTTGACGGTCCTTCGGGAGCTTGGCACGCCGCTGCTCATCCACCAGCCGTCCTACTCGATGCTCAACCGCTGGATCGAGGGCGGGCTGCTCGACGTGCTCGGAAATCAGGGTGTGGGGTGCATCGCGTTCTCGCCGTTGGCCCAGGGCATGCTGACCGACCGCTATCTCGACGGCATTCCCGAGGGGTCTCGCGCCAGCCAGGGCAAGTCGCTGTCACCCGACCTGCTGACCGACGAGTCACTGCGCCACATCCGCGTCCTCCATGACATGGCGCAGGCGCGTGGCCAGTCGTTGGCCCAGATGGCGCTGGCCTGGGCGCTGCGCGACGAGCGCATGACCTCTGTCGTGATCGGCGCGAGCAGCGTCCGTCAGCTCGAGGACAACGTGGCGGCGGTTGACGGGCTCGGTTTCACCGAGGAGGAGCTGGTGACGATCGACCAGCACGCGGTCGATGCCGGCATCGACCTGTGGAAGCAGTCCCGCACCGGCTGAATTCCCGGCAGCCCGTCCACAGGCCGCCTGCGGCTCACGTCGTCCACAGGCGGGCGGAGCACCGGCCTGTGGAGCGGCGCAGCGGTGCAGTCTTCGGTCGCGGCGACGGCGCGGGCCGTCGCAAGACGACCGAGGAGCAATCGATGAATGACGCAACCGTGACGATCACCGGCAACGTGGCCACCGACATACGTCACGTGGAGACCGACAACGGGGTCCACATTGCCAGCTTCCGGCTGGGTTCGACGCCACGTCGATGGACCAAAGGTCGGGGTTGGGTGGACGGTGACACGAGCTACTACACGGTCACCTGCTGGCGGTTCCTGGCGCAGAACGTCGCCCGTTCGCTGTCCAAGGGCGACCCGGTCGTCATCAGTGGCACCGTGCGCGTGCGCGAGTGGTCGCAGGGCGACCGGTCGGGCGTCGTCACCGAGGTGGATGCGACCTCGGTCGGTCACGATCTCAACCGAGGCATCTCGCGGTTCGCGCGCGTGACGAGGGCCCGCGAGGTGCCCACGGAGGAGGAGCTGAGCGCCCGCGACCTCGCCGACGGCTCTGGCGTCGAGGACCCCGACCCGGGCGCGGGCACGGCGCCGGATGACACACCTGCACGGGAGCACGCCGCCGCCTGAGCCCTCTAGGCTGGGGTCATGGCGGAGTTCATTTATACGATGCGCAAGACGCGCAAGGCCCACGGCGACAAGGTCATCCTCGATGACGTGACCCTGTCCTTCCTGCCCGGTGCGAAGATCGGCGTGGTCGGCCCGAACGGCGCCGGGAAGTCGACCGTTCTCAAGATCATGGCGGGCCTGGACCAGCCGTCGAACGGCGACGCGACGCTGTCGGCGGGATATTCCGTGGGCATCCTGCTGCAGGAGCCACCGCTCAACGAGGACAAGGACGTCCTCGGCAACGTCCAGGAGGGCGTTGCCGACACCATCGCCCTGGTCACCCGCTACAACGAGATCGCCGAGCTCATGGCAACCGAATACACCGATGAGCTCGGCGACGAGATGGCCGCGCTGCAGGAGCAGATCGACCACCGCAACGCGTGGGACCTCGACGCACAGCTGGAGCAGGCGATGGACGCGCTTCGTTGCCCGCCGCCCGACGCAGACGTGAAGGTGCTGTCGGGCGGTGAGCGACGGCGCGTCGCCCTCTGCAAGCTGCTGCTCGAAGCCCCCGACCTGCTCCTGCTCGACGAGCCGACCAACCACCTCGACGCCGAGAGCGTCGACTGGCTCGAACAGCACCTGGCCAAATACGCCGGCACCATCGTCGCCGTCACACACGACAGGTATTTCCTCGACAACGTCGCCGAGTGGATCCTCGAGCTCGACCGCGGCCGCGCCTACCCCTACGAGGGCAACTACTCCACCTACCTCGAGACCAAGGCGGCGCGCCTCAAGGTCGAGGGTCAGAAGGACGCGAAACGCGCCAAGCGGCTCAAGGAGGAGCTCGACTGGGTCCGCTCCAACGCCAAAGGCCGCCAGGTCAAGCAGAAGGCACGTCTCGCGCGCTATGAGGAGATGGCGAACGAGGCGGACAGGACCCGCAAGCTCGACTTCGACGAGATCCAGATCCCGCCGGGCCCGCGTCTCGGCAGCATCGTCATCGAGACGGCGAAGCTGACGAAGTCGTTTGGTGACCGAACTCTGATTCGTGATCTCACCTTCACGCTTCCGCGCAACGGCATCGTCGGTGTCATCGGGCCCAACGGTGTCGGCAAGACCACGCTGTTCCGGATGCTGATCGGGCAGGAGACCCCCGACACCGGTTCGATCAAGATCGGCGAGACGGTCAAGGTGAGCTATGTCGAGCAGTCACGCGGCGGCATCGATCCCAAGAAGTCCTTGTGGGACGTCGTTTCCGATGGCCTCGACTACATCAAGGTCGGCAACGTCGAGATGCCCTCGCGTGCCTATGTCAGCGCGTTCGGGTTCAAGGGACCGGACCAACAGAAGATGGCCGGCGTGCTCTCGGGTGGCGAGCGCAACCGGCTCAACCTCGCACTGACGCTCAAACAGGGCGGGAACCTCCTGCTGCTCGACGAACCGACGAACGACCTCGACGTCGAGACGCTCGGGTCGCTCGAGAACGCACTGCTGGAGTTCCCGGGCTGCGCGGTGGTCGTGAGCCACGATCGCTGGTTCCTCGACAGGACGACGACGCACATCCTCGCCTACGAAGGCACGGACGAGGATCCGGCCGCGTGGTACTGGTTCGAGGGCAACTACGAGTCCTATGAGAAGAACAAGCTGGAGCGGTTGGGCAGTGAGGCGGCCCGACCGCACCGGGTGACCTATCGCAAGCTGACCCGCGACTGACGTCCGGGCGTGTTCACCACGGTCCTGTTCGACCTCGACGGGACACTCACCGACCCCGGCGTCGGCATCAGCCGCTCCGTGACTCACGCGCTGGCCGTTGTCGGCGCGCCACCGCTGAGCCGCGAGCAGCTGCGCCTGTTCGTCGGGCCACCGTTGCAGGACGGTTTTGCTCAGCTCGCAGGACTTCGCGGGCCAGCGGTCGCTGCGGCGGTCGCTGCTTATCGCGACTACTTCAGCGACCGTGGGATCTTCGAGAACACCGTCTACGACGGCATCGTCGACGCCCTCGACTCGCTGGTGCGGGCGGGCATGACGCTCGGCCTGGCGACCTCCAAACCGACCGTGTTCGCGCTGCGAATCCTGGAGCACTTCTCACTGTCGCGCTTTTTCACCTGTGTGGGCGGAGCCGAGCTCGACGGGAGCCGCCGGGCGAAGGTCGACGTGATCGGCCATGTGCTGAGAACCCTGCCCGTCGGCCCGGACCGCGGCGCAGAGGTGGTGATGGTGGGTGACCGCGAGCACGACGTGCTCGGCGCGGCTGGACACGGGATCCGCTGCGTCGGCGTGACCTGGGGTTATGGCTCTGAGGCCGAGCTGCGAGCGGCGGGGGCGAGCATGCTGGTGGACGACCCGCGCCAGCTCGTGGGTGCCATCGCCGCAGCCGGTTCGCGCGCGGTGGTGGGCAGCAGTGCTGGCGACGAGCCGGATCGCTGAGTCGAGCGCTCGGCGCCCCCTGCCGTCGGCTGGGCAGTGCGTCTGCCCTCCTGCAGTCACGAGCCGGCGTCGTGTCTGACAGGCTGCCCTGGTGCGCCACACCTTCTCGTGCCCCATGCGATGGGGCGACATGGACGCCTACCAGCACGTGAACAACGTCGCCTACTTCAGCTATCTCGAAGAGGCTCGTGTCGACATGCTGTTCGTGCTCGGCGACAGCGAGGGGATGGCAGCACTGGGCCGCGGTGTCGTCGTAGCACACCACGACATCGACTACCTCGCGCCGCTCGTCTATTCGCCCTTCGGCGTCGCGATCGACCTGTGGGTCAGCCGCGTCGGTGGGTCGTCCTTCACCGTCGCCTATGACGTGCACGACGACACCCGCAGCTATGCCAGGGCCTCCACGGTGCTGGTGCCCTATGACATGTCGCTCGGCCGCCCCCGCCGCCTCGCCGAGGAGGAGCTCACGTTCCTGGCCCGGTTCACCGACGACAGCGAGAACGCGGGCTGAGGTCAGAGGTCTCCGTCGTCTCTCTGCTCGATCCGCGCAGCAGTCTCACCGTCGGCGCCACGACCGAGGTTGTCGGCGTCGTCGATCGCGAGATAGTCCCCGCGTGTGGTCGCCACCGGAGCAGCAGCCGCACTGCCGCTCTCCTGGGGCCCGGCGACGTACGGATCGGACTCGTCGGAGCCGGCGGTCCGGAAGACGGTCCGGGCATAGCCTGAGCCTGCATCGTCGCCGTCGCCGTCGCTCTGGGCTGTGGTGAGCGAGGCCGGTCCGATATCGCCGCCCATGTCGTGAAGGTCGCGTTCCGTCATGCGCCCGTCATGCCCGGACGTCGACGAGGAAAACGCTGCGTCGCCAGCGCAGCCCCGTCACGGCCTAGAGTGATCGACCCTGCACGACGAGACGATGGGCGGCGCCGCCGTGGGTTATCTGGACGCGAACTGGCAGCGGCGTTCCGGATCTCGCAGCAATGCGTGGTGGTATGAGACGCGCCGACGACGGATCCTCGCCGCTGCCTTGTGCACCGTGGTCTTCGCGATCTGGTCACTGGCGTCACTGACCGGGTGGGTGCTGCCGTCCTGGGTCCATGTTCACGATCGAGCGCATGCCGGATCGTGGCTGCCGTGCGCGTTGTTCGCCTGGTGCCTCTTCGGTCTGGTTCGTGAGCTCCGGAGTCGGCGCAGGCCCTGACGTCCCGGCCGCCTCAACCGGGCGGGCGGCACACCACGCCGCGGTGTCGGTCGGGATGCTCGCGCCGTCGAGAGGGCCGCTTGCGAGCAGGATGTCGGCGGCGATCGGCACGTCGACAGGAGCGTCGGAGAGGTTCACGATGCAGACGAAACCGGGCTCGCGGCCGAAGACGAGCACATCAGGCGGCGCAGCGAGCCAGGTGAGTGTCCCGTCACCGAGTGCGGGGTTCTCGCGCCGCATCCGCAGGGCCCGCCGATAGAGGTCGAGCATCGACGACGGCTCGTCGGTCTGCAGCTGCGCGGTGAGAGTCGCCCACGACGCCGGCTGCGGCAGCCAGGAGGCGGTGGAGCCTTCGGGGCCGAAGCCATAGGCCGGGGAGCTGCCCGACCACGGCAGCGGCACCCGGCAGCCGTCGCGCCCGCGCTCCTTGTGCCCGCTCCGCGCCCAGGTCGGGTCCTGCAGCGCGCCCTCGGGCAGGTCGAGGATCTCGGGCAGCCCGAGCTCCTCGCCCTGGTAGATGTAGGCGCCGCCTGGCAGGGCCAGCATCAGCAGGGCGGCTGCTCGTGCCCGCCGCTTCCCGACGTCGCCGTCGCCGTAGCGCGTCACCTGGCGCTTGACGTCGTGGTTGGAAAGGACCCACGTGGTGGGCGCGCCGACCGCGCCCAGAGAGGCGATGCAGCGCTCGATCACCGAGCGCAGTACCGAGGCGTCCCAGGGCGCGGTGAGGAAGTCAAAGTTGAACGCCGTGTGCAGCTCGTCGGCGCGTACGTAGTTGGCGAGGCGGGTCGGCGTCGAGACCCATGCCTCGGCGACGAAGATTCGCCTCCCGGCGTAGGAGTCGCTGACCCTGCGCCACGAGCGGTAGATCTCGTGCACCGCATCCTGGTCCCAGTGCGGGTGGGTGTCGGAGTTCCAGCGCCCGACGTCGATGGCCGCGGGCTCGCGCCCCGCGTAGCCGACGTCGGGCAGTGCGGGGTCCTTGATCAGGCCGTGGGCGACATCGATGCGGAAGCCGTCGACGTCCCGGTCGAGCCAGAAGCGCAGGATGCTCTCGAACTCGGCGCGGACCTCGCCATTGCTCCAATTGAGGTCGGGCTGCTCGGGCGCGAACAGGTGCAGGAACCACTGACCGTCGGGCGTACGCCGCCACGCCGGACCGCCGAACACGCTGAGCCAGTCGTTGGGTGCCTGGTCACCGAGGGCACCCCGGCCCTCACGGAAGAGGTAGCGGTCACGCTCCGGGCTGCCGGGCCCGGCGGCCAACGCCGCCCGGAACCAGACGTGCTGGTCGGACGTGTGGTTGGGCACGATGTCGACGATCACCCGCAGGCCGAGCGCGTGGGCATCGGTCAGCAGAGCGTCGAACCCGGCCAGCGTGCCGAGCCGCGGGTCGATGTCGCGGTAGTCGGAGACGTCATAGCCGCCGTCGGCCAGTGGGGAGGGGTAGAACGGCGTGATCCACAACGCGTCGACGCCGAGCGACACCAGATGCGCAAGGTTGTGGCGGATGCCTGCGAGATCGCCCAGCCCATCGCCGTCGGAGTCGGCGAAGCTGCGGATGTAGACCTCGTAGATGACGGCGTCGCGCCACCAGGGGCCAGGGTCGGCAGTCATGGTGCCCTCTGTCTAGGCCTGGGGCACAGAAGTGCCGCGGGCGCCCTCGGCGGGGCCCTCAGCGACATTGAGCAGGCTGTCTGCCGCCATGACGAGGTAGTCCCAGAGCACAGTGCGCGCGCCCGGTGCGAGCCTCAGCTCGTCGACCGCCACCGCCATGTGCCCGAGCCACGCGTCGCGCTCGGCGACACCGATCGCCCAGCCGTTGTGGCGCATCCGCAGGCGGGGATGCCCACGCTGATCGCTGTAGGTGCGGGGGCCGCCCCAGTATTGCTCGAAGAACATGCGCAGCCGGTCCTCGGCCGGCCCCAGGTCGCCCTCGCCGTAGAGCGGTCGCAGCAGCGGGTCCTGGGCCACGCCCTCGTAGAAGCGATGGACCAGGCGCCGGAAGGTGTCGCTGCCGCCCACCTCGTCATAGAAGGAGGCCGGCTCCCTTGCCCCACGCTGCTCGTTCATGCCACATAGGGTCGCAGGCGGATCTGACACTCGCACGGATGGAGCCCCACATGGCCACGACCCGCACTGCCAATGCCCACTGGGAGGGCTCGCTCATGGAGGGCGCAGGCAAGGTGTCGCTCGACTCGTCAGGGCTGGGCACCTTCGATGTCACCTGGGCCTCGCGCTCGGCGGCGGCCGACGGGCGCACGAGCCCGGAAGAGCTCATCGCCGCCGCGCACTCGACGTGCTACTCCATGGCGCTGTCGCACGCGCTCGCCGGTGCCGGTCACGCCCCGGACAGCGTCGACACCAAGGCCGACGTCGTGTTCCAGCCCGGTGAGGGCATCACGGGAATCACCCTGACGGTCCGCGCCGTCGTCCCCGGCCTGACGGCGCAGGAGTTCGCGACGTTCGCGAACGACGCCAAGGCCAACTGCCCCGTGAGCAAGGCCCTGTCCGGCACCACGATCACCCTCGACGCGGCCCTGGGCTAGGAGTCAGGGCCGGGCGCCGGCACCGCGACACCGTGGGTCTGGGCTTCGGCGGCATGGGCGATGTTGCGCGCCATGTCGCCGAAGACCACCCCGTGGAACGGCATGACGCTCCACCAGTAGGCCTGGCCCGCGAGCCCGTGCGGATGGAACGTGGCCCGCTGCCCGTAGACCGTGCGCGAACCGCCTCCCTCGACGGGCTCCTCCCGCACCGAGAGCTCCAGCCACGCCAGCCCCGGCAACCGCATCTCCGCCCTCAGCCGCAGCAGCGAGCCGTCGATGACCTCCTCCACGCGCCAGAAGTCCAGGGCGTCCCCGATGAAGAGGTCGTCGGGGTTGCGGCGACCACGCCGCAGCCCCGGACCGCCGCTGACCCGGTCGAGCAGACCGCGTACGCGCCAGGCGAGGGCGAACGAATACCACCCCCGCTCCCCGCCGATGCCTTCGATGACCCGCCACAGCGCGTCGGGCGACGCGTTCACGACGCGCTCGCGCTCGTCGAGATAGAGGTCGCCGCCGGCCCAGCCGGGATCGCTCGGCAGCGGGTCGCTCGGGGCGCCCGGGGTAGACGCCGAGCTCCAGCTGCTGGGCACCCGCTGCTCACGGATGCGGGTGAGTGCCAGCTCGAGCGCCCGGGAGAAGCCCGTGAGCCCGTCGACCGGGTCGGGCACGTAGGCCGCGATGTCGTGCTCATGACAGACCACGGTGTTGCGCAGCGACTCCACCAGCGGGCGGGCGATCGACTTGGGCACCGGTGTCACCACGCTGACCCAGTGGCTCGACAGTGCCGGCGACAGCACGGGCAGCGCCAGGATGCGCCGGCGCGGCAGATGTGCCACCGCGGCGAACCCCTGCATCATGTCGGCGTAGGTCAGCACGTCGGGGCCGCCGATATCGAAGACGCGGCTCACCTCGGCCGGGAGCCCGGCGCACCCGACGAGGTAGTGCAGCACGTCGCGGATGGCGATCGGCTGGACCTTGTTGACCACCCACTTCGGCGTGACCATGACGGGCAGCCGCTGCGTCAGATAGCGCAGCATCTCGAACGACGCAGAGCCCGAGCCGAGGATGATCGCCGCACGGAGGACCGCGGTGGGTACGCCGCTGGCGAGCAGGATCTCGCCGACCTCTTCGCGCGACCGCAGGTGCGGGGAGAGCTCCTCGTCGTCAGGGACGAGGCCGCCGAGATAGACGATGCGCCCGACTCCTGCGCGCTTCGCCGCCTCGGCGAACGTCGTGGCCAGGCGCCGGTCGGTTCCGGCGAACATCGGTCCCGTGGTCAACGCGTGGACGAGGTAGTAGGCGACGTCCACCCCCTCGCACGCTGCCCCGATCTTCTCGGCGTCTCCCACATCGCCGCGCGCCACCTCGACGTGGGCGATCCACGGCTGGTCGCGCAGCCGTTCCGGATGGCGGGCAACGACGCGCACCCGATGGCCCGCTGTCAGCAGCTCGGGGACGAGGCGTCCGCCGATGTAGCCGGTGGCACCGGTGACGAGGCACAGGAGGCCGTGGTCGGGGTCTGCGGTCATGACCCCATGGTCGACCCCGCAGGGCACCGGCGCATCTGCGCTGGGTGTCGAAGCCGGCAGTCGACGCTAGGCCTTCGGTGCCCGCGCGGGGGGCAGCTCCTCCTCCGTGACACCGACGCCGTCGGCATGCACGGTGACCGGAACACCACCGCCGACGTCCGCCGCAGCCACCGTGACCGGTGGTCCGTCCGTCGGGCCGCCCGGCGACGCGCCGACCCACATCGTGCGCGAGGTCGGGGGACTGACGCCGGCGGCATCGAACGCCCCCTTGATGCGCCGGCGCAGCTCACGCGCGACGTCCCACTGCTTGAGCGGCTCGGTCTTGATGACGAGGCGTACGACCACCGCCTCGGCCGAGAGGGCCTCGACACCCCACACCTCCGGATCCTCCGTGATCAGCTCGCGCCAGTCGTCCTCGTTGCGCATGGCGAGCGACACGTCAGCCAGGATCTGTTTCACCTGGTCGATGTCGCTGGTGTAGGCGACCTGCACGTCGAGCACGGCGCGCGCCCAGCCCTGGCTCATGTTGCCGACGCGCAGCACTTCACCGTTGCGGACATACCAGACGGCGCCGTTGACGTCGCGCAGCCGCGTGACCCGCAGGCCCACCGCTTCGACGACACCGGTGGCCGAGCCGAGATCGACCACGTCACCCACGCCGTACTGGTCCTCGATGACGAGGAAGATGCCCGAGAGGAAGTCCTTCACCAGCGTCTGTGCGCCGAAGCCCAGAGCCACGCCCAGGATGCCGGCGCTGGCGATCAACGGTGCGGTGTTGAGGCCGACCTCGCCGAGGATCATCAGCAGGGCGACGCAGATGACGGCACCGGTCGTGATGCTGCGGAGCACCGAACCCATCGTCTCGGCGCGCTGTTTGCGCCGCTCCGACAGCAGCGGGCCGTCGAGGAACGGTGACCGTTTGGATGCCCGTGCGATGACTCCTGGAACGGTGCCCTCGGCGATGCTGAAGGTCGTCCGCGTGATGAGGCGGTGCAGGACCCCGCGGGCGATGACCGCGAGCAGCACGATGAAAAGAATCATGACCGGCTTGGCGAGCAGCCAGTCGACCAGCGTGCCGGCAGTGTGGCTGCCGGTCCGGTCACTGACCCAGCGGCACGCCCCGTCGGCGTGCTTCCAGCACGGCGGCCTGTCGAGGAAGGCTCCGACGGGACCCGCGCTCGGGCTGGTGCTCGGCGACGGACCCGAGGCGGCCGCGAGCATCCTCAGAGCGCCAGACCCGTCGCGTGCGCGAGGAAGCAGGTCGTCTCCACAGCGAGGTCGACAGAGCGGGACATCGCCCGGGCGCCGTGGCCGACATCGAGCTCGCGCCGGACGAGGATCGGTCGGTCCGCGGTCGTCGCGTGCTGCAGGGCGGCGGCGAGCTTGCGTGCATGCAGCGGATCGACGCGGGTGTCGCCGTCGAAGACGGTGAACAGCGTGGTGGGGTAGTCGATGCCGTCGCTGACACGGTGGTAGGGGGAGTAGGAGAGCAGCCAGCCGAGCTGCTCGGGGTCCTCGGCCGTTCCGTATTCCACCGACCAGGTGGCGCCGAGACCGAACTTCTCATAGCGCACCATGTCGAGCAGTGGTGCCGAGCACACCACCGCGGCGAAGAGTTCCGGTCGCTGGGTCAGTGCCGCACCCACGAGCAGGCCACCGTTGCTGCCGCCACTGACGGCCAGCTGCGCGCTCGTCGTCCAGCCGTCGGCGATGAGCTTCTCGGCTGCCGCGTGGAAGTCGTCGAAGACGTTCTGCTTGTTGGCAAGCATGCCGTCCCGGTGCCACTGCTCGCCTTCTTCCGAGCCTCCGCGCAGGCACGCGACGGCATAGACGCCGCCGGCCTCGACCCAGGCGAGGATTCCGGCGGAGTAGCCCGGCCCGAGGGGTACGCCGAACCCGCCGTAGCCATAGAGCACAGTGGGTCGCGGCCCCTCGGGGGTCGACGTGGGTGAGATCACGAACATGCGCACGATCGTGCCGTCCAGCGAGGAATAGGCGATGTGCTCGACGTGGACATCGGGAACGTCGACAACGCCTGGAGCAGCTGCCCACTGCGAGGTCTCGCCGGTTCTCGCGTCAAATCGAAAGACCGAAGATGGATTCGTGTGATCGGAATACCCGAACCACGCTTCGTGTCCGCCCTCCGGTCGCGCGCTGATCCCGCCGATCGACCCGAGGCCCGGCAACGGCACGGAGGACGTCAGGCGGCCGGTGGCGAGCTCGTGGGCCGTCAGCTCCGAGACGGCGTGCCGGGTCCAGGAGCACAGCAGCACCTTCGCGTCGCCGAGCTCGTCGCCGTCGAGCACGGCATAGGACTCGAGCACAGCCTCCGGGTCCTCGCTGACGAGGTCGACCCACCGGTCGTGCGCCAGGTCCGCGGGGTCGGCGATGCAGAGCCGGCCGCGCGGTGCGTCGCGGTCGGTGAAGAGGTAGGCGCGGCCGTCCCGACCGACGTGCACGCCGGTCTGGGCGTCGACGGTGTCGTCCTGCACCGCCACGAAGCTGGGTGACTCCGCGGACGACGACTCGAGGTCGGCGACCCACAGCGCGTTGCGTGGTGCCGTGCCCGTGGAGGCGCTCACCGCCAGCCAGCGCCCGTCCATCGAGACGGAGACGCCGTAGTAGTCACGCAGGTCACGCCCGGCGCCGAAGATCTCGATGTCGGTCTGCGGGTCGGTGCCGAGCCGGTGCAGCCACACACGCCGGTGGTATTGCTGCTCGTCCGGCGGCAGTCCCTCGGGCGCGAGGCGGCGTACATAGAAGAACTCCTTGCCGCCGGGGAGCCAGGCGACGGGGGAGTAGCGAGCGCGGTCGATGGGGCCGTCCACCAGCTCGCCGGTCGTGACGTCGACGACCCGCAGCACCGACTCCTCGGTGCCGCCCTCGGAGACCTGGTAGGCGAGGAGGTGGCCTTCTTTCGTCGGCTGCCACGAGTCGAGCGTGGTGAGCCCGGAGGCGTCCATGGCGATGGGGTCCAGCAGCACCCGCTCTGCCCCGTCGGGGTCGACGGTCAGCAGGACGGCGTGCTCCTGCTCGGCGGTACGTCGCATGAAGAACTGCCGCTCTGCGCGCCACGAAGGAGCCGACACGACCCCGGCCGCCAGCAGGGCGCGTACGCGCTGGCGCACCGTGTCCCGACCCGGCAGGGAGGCGAGGTGATCGGTCCAGATGGCGTCCTGCGCCCGCGACCAGTCGGCCGTGCGCTGATCGGAGGCCTCCTCCAGCCAGCGGTAGGGATCGGCCACGGTGTGGCGGGGATCGCTCTCGGGCAGCTGCTCGACGATGTCGAGGCGGGGGGCGCTCGGATAAGACGGCCGGGTCATTCCGCGACCCTATGACGCGGTCCGGATTTACATCGTGGCGAATCGGCGCATCGGCAGCCACACTTGGGGGTGGGGGCCCGGTCGGCGCGAGCAGCGACGTCAGCTGGGCCGGGCGACGTTGGCTCGTTGCGCTGGACGAAGACCGAGGTTGGCACTGGTGGGGCAGACGCGTGAAGCTCTTGTGCTCAATGCGACCTACGAGCCGCTGTGCACCGTGCCGCAGCGGCGAGCCCTGCTGCTGGTCGTCGCAGGCAAGGCGGTCGCCGTCGAGCTTGCCGACCGGGCCGTGCACAGTGCGTCGCTGACGCTGCAGGTCCCCTCCGTCGTCAAGCTCGCGAGGTTCGTGCGCGTCCCCTACCGCGCGGGCGTGCCGCTGACCCGGCGTGCGCTGTTCGCTCGCGACGGCGGGCGTTGCGCCTACTGCGGCGCGAGCGCGGCGACGATCGACCATGTGATCCCCCGCAGCCGCGGTGGCCGGCACACCTGGGACAACGTGGTCTCGGCCTGTCACCGCTGCAACCACCAGAAAGCCGACCGCGCCGTCCATGAGCTGGGGTGGCGGCTGCGGACCGTGCCGCGCCAGCCCACAGGCGCAGCGTGGCGGATCCTCGGGTCGGGCCGCTCGGACCCCTCCTGGGAGCCCTATCTCGTCGGCTACGGCGTCGTTCTCAGCCCTCTCCTGAGCGTCGGCAGTCTGGAACTGCCCGCATGACGCCGGAACCGTCCCGATAGCGTTCCGCGTGACGAAAAAACCGGCTGGGCAAGGACGTTGCTACGGCGGCCGCACGGTCGGCGACAGCCACGACAGAGGGAGTTCGCTGGTGCCCGCGCAGACACAGACCGATCCCGGTGCACCGGGAGTGGCGAGGTCGGCAGCGCCCGGTGGGTCCGATGACCCGCCCCGTACGCCCAGTGACGCGCTGACGTCCCTGGCCAAGGCGTACGGCGTGGCGACGGAGTTCTACGACTGGCGGGGCAGTCACCGCACGGTCAGCGAAGACACCATCCTCGCCGTGCTTCGCGCGATCGGGATCGCGGCCTCGACCCCCGACGAGGTCGCCGACGCGCTCGCGGCCGCAGCCGAGCTGCCGTGGCGCCAGATGCTGCCACCGAGCGTCATCGTGCGCTCGGGTCACCAGCAGCGGGTGCCCGTGCACGTCCGGCACGGAGACTCCGTCGACGTCGTGATCTGTCTCGAGAGCGGTGCGGAGATCGCGGCCAGCCAGCTCGACGCCTATGTCGAGCCGCGCATGATCGACGCGGGGCTGGTCGGTGAGGCGACCTACGCCATCCCGGCCGATCTGCCGCTGGGCTACCACGAGATCCGTGCCGTGAGCGGCGCCGCCTCGGCCGCCAGCCCGCTCATCGTGACGCCTGCCCACCTCGGGCTCCCGGCCGACCTCGGTCGCCAGTGGGGGTTCATGACCCAGCTCTACGCGATGCGCTCCTCGCGCTCCTGGGGCACGGGCGACCTCGCCGACCTCGCCGAGCTGGCGCGCTGGAGCGGCTCGGAGCTCGGTGCCGGGTTCGTGCTCGTCAACCCGTTGCACGCGGCGCAGCCGGTCGCGCCGATGGAGCCGTCGCCCTACCTCCCAGCCACCCGGCGTTTCGTCAACCCGCTCTATCTGCACGTCGAGGACGTCGCCGAGGTCGGTGGCCTCTCGCCCGAGGCGACCACCCGCCTGACGTGGACGACGTGGGTGCAGACCGAGGGCGTACGAGGGCAGGAGCGCCTCGACCGCGACAGCGTCTGGGCCGCCAAGGCCGCGGCGCTCGAGGAGCTGCACGGGGTCGCCCGCAGCGAGGCGCGGGAGGCTTCCTACCGGGAGTTCGTGCAGCGCGAAGGTCCGGGGCTCGTCGACTTCGCCACCTGGTGCGCTCTGGCAGAGGTGCACGGGCTGCCCTGGCAGGACTGGCCCGATGAGCTGCGGGCGCCGCAGTCGCCGGCAGTCACGGCAGCGCGCGCTGCGTTGAGCGGGCGGGTGGACTTCTACTGCTGGCTGCAGTGGCTGCTCGACGAGCAGCTGGCGGCGGTGCAGCAGACGGCGCTCGACGCCGGCATGGCGCTCGGGGTCGTGCATGACCTCGCGGTGGGCGTGCACCCGAGCGGTGCCGATGCGTGGGCGCTGCAGGACTCGCTGATGCTCGGCGTCAGCGTGGGTGCCCCGCCGGACGCGTTCAACCAGCAGGGTCAGGACTGGTCACAGCCGCCGTGGCGGCCCACGGAGCTCGCGAGAACGGGCTATGCCGCCTACCGTGACATGCTGCGCACGATTCTGCGCCACTGCGGCGGCCTTCGCGTCGACCACATCCTGGGCCTCTTCCGCCTCTGGCTCGTTCCCGCCGGCGCGACGCCCGACCAGGGCACCTACCTCACCTACGACGCCGAGGCGTTCGTCGGCATCCTCACGCTCGAGGCTCAGCGCGCCGGAGCTGTCGTGGTCGGCGAGGACCTGGGTGTGGTGGCCCCCGGCGTACGAGACACGCTGCGCGAGCGCGGCGTCCTCGGCACGTCGTTGCTGTGGTTCGAGCGGGACTGGGACGCCGACATCCCGCTCCCGCCCGACCGCTGGCGCGAGCTGTCGCTCGCGACCGTCACCACCCATGACCTGCCGCCGACCGCGGGCTACCTCGCCGGCGAGCACATCCGCATCCGTGACGAGCTCGGCCTGCTGACCCGCTCGGTGGACGACGAGCGCGCCGCCAACGACGCCGACCTCTCGTCGTGGCGGCTCGCGCTGCGTCAGCTCGGACTGCTGGACCCGGCGGAGAACGACGAGCGAGCCGAGATCGAGGCGCTGCACGGTTTCCTGTGCCGTACGCCGGCGCGCCTTCTCGGCGTCTACCTGCCCGACGCCGTCGGTGACACCCGACCGGTGAACCAGCCGGGCACGAAGGACGAATATCCGAACTGGCGGCTGCCCCTCGTCGACGGCCAGGGACGCGACGTGCTGCTCGAGGACCTGGAGTCCAGCGAACGGGCGGTGGCACTGGCACGGGTGTTCGAGCAGCTCCGGACCGGCCCGGTAAGGTCCGGGTCGTGACCCGCTCCCCTCGCGCAGTCGCGCGCACTGCTGTTCCGCTGGCCGGCGCCGCCATGGTGTGGATCGCCTCCTCACCCACCGCATGGGCGGCGCGACGTGACGACGGTGACCAGCCCGGTCCAGGTCTGTCCGTGCTCGAGACGCTCGGGCTCTACGTCGGCATCCCGCTGCTCGTCGTGCTCGTCGTCGCCCTGCTCACGTTCGCCCCGAGCGGTGCCCGCAGCCCGCGCTACCGACCCGGGTTGACCTGGTGGGCCGAGCCCGTGTGGATCGGCGGCCCCGCGAGCGCCATCGCCGTGCGCACCCCCGAGGCAGCGCGCCCGCCAGCAGGCGCCACCACCGCGACCTCGCAACCCACAGGAGGCGCACGTGCCCGCTGGTGACGCATTCAGCTACCGCCAGCAAGCCGACATCGAGCGCGCGGTGACCTACGCGCGCACCGAAGGTCAGTTGCCGGTGTCGGTCTATGTCGGCGAGCTGGCAGCAGACAGCCGGGCAGCGGCCCTGGCCCTGCATGCTCGCCTGGCAGATCCGGCCGGCACGGTGCTGGTGGCCGTCGACCCCAGCGCCCGGCGGCTCGAGATCGTGACGGGGTCTCGGGCGCTGCGCCGTCTCGACGACCGCGCCGCTGCCCTCACCACGCTGACGATGACGGCGTCGTTCCAGGCAGGCGACCTCGCCGGGGGCATCGTGACGGGCGTACGTCAGCTCGCCGAGCACGCGCGCGCTCCCCGCAGCCTGCACGTCGACCGGCCATAGCCACCCACCCCCACCCCGCCCCCCCACCACCCCGCCCCCCATGCCGCCCCGCATCCCGGCCCCATAGTGATCGTGAGGTGTCGGGAGTCGCTAGAACGACGTCAGGCGCCTCGTGACTTGCTCGTCCCCAGCTGCGCGCCGGATCGTGCTCGTGCACAGGCCCGTCGACAACCGTTCTGCCGGCCCGGTCGGGGCCAGGATTGCGGCGGTGGACCTACATGCGCTGGACCTCGGTGAGCTGGAGCTCGGTGAGCTGCTGAGCATGCAGTGCGGCGTTCTGACGATCCGGCAGGCTGTGGACGCCCTAGAGGGGCATCCCGCGTGCGCTGGCGGTTGACCAGCGGTCGGTGGCAGCGCCCACTGCGCGGCGTGCTCGTGACCCACTCCGGCCCGTTGACCCCTGATCAGGATCGCTGGGCCCATCTGCTTGCCGCCGGGCCGCACGCCGTCCTGGCGGGGCTCACCTCAGCGAGCCTCGACGGCCTCATGGGGTTCGACGAGCAGGTCGTCAGCATCCTGGTGCCGCACGGAGCGGCCCGGCCGCGGGTCGAAGGGGCCGTCGTTCGACAGACCACCATGCTCGGTTCGCGTGACGTGAACCCGCTGCGGATGCCGCGCCGGACCCGACCCGCACGCTCGCTCGTCGATGCTGCCACGTGGGCATCGCGGGACGGCTATGCCCGGGCGATCGTGCATGCCGGCGTCCAGCAGCGACTGGTCCTGGCCTCGGACCTTGCGCTGGTCCTGCGTCGTCGTCACAACACCGCTCGCCGCGCACTGCTGTGGGCGACGCTGCTCGACGCGGCAGGCGGCTCCCACACGGTGACCGAGAGCGACGTCCTGCGGATCTGCCGACGTCATGGGCTGCCTTCGCCGAGCCGCCAGGTGAGGCGAAGGGACGGTGCCGGCAGCAACCGCTACCTCGACAGCTATTTCGCCGCGTGGTGTCTCGTCGTGGAGATCGACGGAGCAGCACACCATGACGTCCTGGCCTGGTGGGCCGACATGGATCGTGACAACGACCTCGTGCAGGAGGGCAACCGGGTGCTTCGGTTCCTGGCCTTCGTGGTGCGCGAGCAGCCCGAGCGTGTCGCGGCGCGACTGCGCGAGGTGCTGATCACCGCAGGCTGGTCACCGGCTCCAGACGCGAGGCTTCTGATGTCGTCATGACGACATCAGAAGCCTCATGACGCAGACGAGGGCGCGGCGTCGGCCTGCTGGGCGCGTAGCGCGCGAGCTACGCCGTCACGCGACTCGCCGACGAGGCGGCGCAATGCTGCGGGGGCGTCAGCGTTGTCGGTGAGCCAGCGGTCTGTGCGTGCGAGCAGCTCCGGTCCCGCGAGCAGGGTGGGATAGAGCCCCACCACGATGTTCTGCGCCGTCTCGTTCGTGCGCTCGGCCCAGACGTCGCAGATCGCGGCGAAATAAGGCTCGACGTAGGCCTCGAGCAAGGCTCGCTGCGAGGGCGAGGCGAAGCCGGCGATCATCGCGGTCTGCAGGGAGTTCGGGAGGTCGTTGCCCTGCACGACCGCCCGCCACACCTCTGCCTTCGCCGCCGAGGTCGGGCGCGCTGCCCGAGCCGTGGCGGCGTGGCGTTCACCTGCCGCGGTGCTGTCGCGCGCGAGCTCGGCCGTGACGGCCTCGTCGCCCAGCTTGCCGGTCGACACGAGCGCGTGCAGCAGCACCCAGCGCAGGTCGGTGTCGATCGTGAGGCCGTCGATTCGCCGGTCGCCCTCATAGACGTCACGGACGAAGCTCAGCTGTTCGTCGGTGCGCGCGACCGAGGCGAAGGCGCGGGCGAGCTGGAGCTGGGCGTCGCTGCCCGGCTCGGCACCGGCCAGCAGCTTCTCGAAGCCTTCCGAGACCAGGGCGGCGGCCGCGTCACGGTGCGACGGCTCGACATACAGCGAGACGGTCACGTCGGTCTGACGCAACACCGCCCGCAGCACCGAGCTGTCCGTCTCGTTGCCCGCCCCTGACAAGGCGAGGCTGACGTAGTCGCGCGCGCGCATCTCGGCGTCGCGCGTCATGTCCCACGCGGCACCCCACACGAGGGCACGGGCCAGCGCCGACTCGATGTCGCCGACATGGTCGATGAGCGTGCGCACCGACCGCTCGTCCAGCCGGATCTTCACGAACGCCAGGTCGTTGTCGTTGAGTAGCACGAGGTCGGGCTGCTCGACCCCGACCAGGGCGGGGATCTCGGTGCGACCGCCCGCGATGTCGACCTCGAGGGAGTCGCGGCGGACGAGCCTGCCGTCGCGCAGGTCGTACAGCCCGATGCCGAGCCGGTGGGTGCGCAGCGTCGGCCAGCTGTCGGGAGCCACTTGCATGACGGCGAACGACGTGAAGTGCCCGTCCTGCACGGACACGGCCGGTCGCAACGTGCCCACGCCGGCTGTCTGCAGCCACAGACCCGACCACTCGGTCAGGTCGCGGCCGCTGCTGCGTTCGAGCTCGGAGAGCAGGTCTCGCAGTGTGGTGTTGCCCCAGGCGTGGGCACGGAAATAGCTGCGTACGCCCTCGGTGAAGGCGTCCTGACCGACCCAGGCGACCAGCTGGCGCAGCACCGACGCGCCCTTGGCGTAGGTGATGCCGTCGAAGTTGACCTCGACGTCCTCCAGATCGCTGATGTCAGCGACGATCGGGTGCGTCGAGGGCAGCTGGTCCTGGCGGTAGGCCCAGGTCTTCTCGACGTTGGCGAAGGTCGTCCAGGCCTCTGTCCACTCGGTCGCCTCGACGCACGCGAGATGACTGATGTATTCCGCAAAGGACTCGTTGAGCCAGAGGTCGTCCCACCACCGCATCGTGACGAGGTCCCCGAACCACATGTGCGCGAGCTCGTGCAGGATCGTGATGGCGCGGCGCTCGATGGACGCGGTCGTGACCCGTGAGCGGAAGACGTAGTCCTCGAGAATCGTGACGCAGCCGGCGTTCTCCATCGCGCCGGCGTTGAACTCCGGAACGAAGATCTGGTCATATTTGGCAAAGGGATAGTCATAGTCGAAGAGTTCTTCATAGAACGTGAAGCCCTGCTGAGTGAGCGTCATGATCACGTCGGCGTCGAGGTTGTCGACGAGTGACGCCCGGCAATAGACCCCCGCGGGTACGTCGCCCTTGCGTGAGCGCACCGTCGAGGCGACACCGGCATACGGCCCTGCGACGACGGCGGTGACGTAGGACGACAGGATCGGTGTCGGGGCGAAGCGCCACATGCTCACCCCCTCACGCACCGGCGACGGTGCGGGCGTCGGCGAGACGGAGAAGACCTGCCAGTGCGAGGGAGCCGTGACCGTGAAGGTGAAGGTCGCCTTCAGGTCGGGCTGCTCGAAGACAGCGAACACGCGACGCGAGTCCGCGACCTCGAACTGGGAATAGAGATAGACCTCACCGTCGACGGGGTCGACGAAGCGGTGAAGTCCTTCTCCCGTGTTCATGTAGGCGCAGTCGGCGATGACGCGCAGCTCGTTGGAGGCGGTGAGCCCGGTCAGCGTCAGGCGTACGCCGTCGAACACGTCCGCGACCGGCAGCGTCTTGCCGTTGAGGACCACCTCGTGGACGGTGGGGGCGATGAGGTCGACGAAGGTCGAGGCGCCCGGGGCGCTGCAGGCGAAGTGCAGCGTGGTGACGGAGTGGAAGGTCTGCGCGGACGTGGTCAGGTCGAGCACGACGTCGTAGCTGTCCACGGTGATGACGTCAGCCCGGGCTCGGGCCTCGTCACGGGTGAGGTTGGCGCCAGGCATGGGCCCGATCCTGCCACGGCGGGCCTTCCCGCCGGGCCGGGCAGCGGCCGAACGACCCGATGGGCCGACCGGGGAATGCGCGGACCTCCGGGCCGGGTTGCCCTGGCAGGAAACCCCGCCCGACCGAGAGAGAGCTCCCCATGACTGATCGTGCCGTCGCCGGTTTCTGGTTCGACCCCGTCTGCCCGTGGGCGTGGATGACGTCACGCTGGATGCGCGAGGTCGAGCAGGTGCGCCCGGTTGACGTGGAATGGCACGTGATGTCGCTGGCCTACCTCAACGAGGGTCGTGAGCTTCCACCGCAGTTCATCGATCTGATGTCGCGGGCATGGGGGCCGGTGCGGGTGCTGACCGCCGCACGGCTCGCGCACGGCGAGCAGGTGCTGCTTCCTCTCTACGAGGCCATGGGCAAGCGCATCCACCTCGACGGTCGCGGCGACGACTTCGACGGCGTGGTCGCCGAGTCGCTGCAGGAGGTCGGCCTGTCGGCGGAACTCGCCGCAGCCGCGTCCTCCACCGACTTCGACGACGAGCTGAAGAAGGCCCACCACGAGGGCATGGACCAGGTCGGGATGGACGTCGGCACCCCGGTGATCAGCGTCGCGGGCGTTGCGTTCTTCGGTCCCGTCGTCTCACCCGCACCCAAGGGCGACGCGGCAGGCAGGCTGTGGGACGGTGTGCTGCTCGTCGCGGGGACCGACGGCTTCTTCGAGCTCAAGCGCAGCCGTACGCGCAGCCCGATCTTCGACTGAGCGATCTCACCTGAGCCGGACGGGCGGCGCCGGCGGGCGAGTGGTTGGATGCTGGCATGCGCGTGCATCTGGGAAGCGACCACGCCGGATTCGAGCACAAGGAGGCCATCGCTGCAGCGTTGGCCGCCGACGGGCACGAGGTGCTCGACCACGGGGCTTCGGCCTATGACGCCCAGGACGACTACCCGCCGTTCATCCTCGCTGCGGCGATCGCCACGGCGGGCGGCATCGGTGAGCTGGGAATCGTTCTCGGTGGCAGCGGCAACGGTGAGCAGATCGCCGCCAACAAGGTGCACGGCATCCGTGCCGCGCTGGCGTGGGACGAGGACACCGCGGTGCTGGCCCGCCAGCACAACGATGCCAACGTGCTGTCGCTCGGAGCGCGCAAGGTCAGCGTCGACGTAGGCGTGGCTCTGGCCCGGACGTTCGTGGCGACGCCGTTCAGCGGGGAGCCACGGCACTCGCGCCGCATCGCGATGATCTCGGCCTACGAGGCCGACGGCACGGTGCCTGACGCGTCAGCCGCTACGAAAGGCTAGGTCCGGCCGGGGTGCCTGAAGGTCACACCGTCCATCGGTCCGCGCACCTGCTCGAGACACTCCTGCGCGGGGAGCCGGTCGAGGCGAGCAGCCCGCAGGGCAGGTTCGCCGAGTCGGCGGCGCTCATCGACGGCCGGCAGCTGCTCGCCGCCGAGGCCTACGGCAAGCACCTCTTCCTCGACTTCGCCCACGAGCTGACCGCCCACGTGCACCTCGGTCTCTACGGCAGCTGGACGAGCGGACGCACCTCCCCGCCGCAGCCCAAGGGAGCGCTGCGGCTGCGGTTGCAGACCTCGTCCGGGTGGGCCGACCTGCGCGGACCTACGGCGTGCGACCTCGTCACCCCGGCCGAGCGGGCGGCGATCGTCGCGCGGCTGGGGCCGGATCCGCTGCGCAGCGACGCCGACCCGGAGCGCGCCTGGAGTCGTGTCGCCAGGTCGCGCGCCCCCATCGCCGGCCTGCTCATGGACCAGTCCACGCTCGCCGGCATCGGCAACGTCTATCGCGCCGAGGTGCTCTACCGCGCCCGCCTCGCCCCGCTGCGTGCGGGCCGCGACCTCGGCCGCCCGGCGTGGGACGCCCTCTGGGCCGACCTCGTCACCCTGCTCCGCTCCGGCGTACGCGCCGGGCGCATCATCACGACCAGGCCCGCTGACCGTGAGCGGGGAACCGGGCGCGTACGCCGCGAGGATGCGCACTACGTCTACCGGCGCGCCGGGCTGCCCTGTCGCGTGTGCGGTACGGCTGTGCGCACCGAGCCCCTGCTGGCCCGCAACCTGTTCTGGTGTCCCTTCTGTCAGCGGGACGCCGTTGTCACGCCCGGCGTCTAGGGTCAGCCCATGGCATCGGCGACGGGTGGCTCGCGTCCCGATGCGCCCGGAGCCGCGCGTACGTCGCGCGGGACGCGCGCGGCGATCGGCTCGTTCCCGGCCCGCAAGCCGTGGGCTCGCGCGATGCGGCTCGCCCGCCGCCGCCTGCTGCCCAGCGACGGCGTCCTGCTGGTGGCGCTGACGCTCGTCTCGGCCGTGCTCGTGCTGCTGTTCAACGATTTCCCGCGCTACGCCTCGCCGTCGGCATTCACGCTGGTGCTCATCGTCGGCGGCTTCTGGCTGCGGGTGCCGAGCTTCGTGGTGCTGCAGGCTGTCGTCGCCGCGTCGCTGGTGATCGAGGACGCCCTGGCGAGCGGCCATCTGCCGCCCGGCGCCATCGTCGTGCTCGTCCTCACCGCCGTGCTGACGATGATGTTCGCGCGCATCCGCGCCGAGGCCGGTGTCCAAGGGATGCGCGGCCAGTCGATGCTGGTCGACCTGCGCGACCGCCTGCGAGCCCAAGCGGTCATTCCGCCGCTGCCTGAGGGGTGGCACGCGGAGCTCGCCCTGCGCAGCGCCTATGGCGCCTCGTTCTCCGGCGACTTCGTCGTCGCCCGCCGCGGCGACGAGGTCCTCGAGCTGGTTGTCGTCGACGTCTCCGGCAAGGGCATCGACGCCGGCACCAGGGCGCTGATGCTGTCCGGGGCGTTCGGCGGCCTGCTCGGCTCCCTGGCCCCCGACGGCTTCCTGCCCGCCGCCAACACCTACCTCCTGCGTCAGCGGTGGTCCGAGGGATTCGCGACCGCGGCCCATCTCGTGATCGACCTCGAGACGGGCAGCTATGCGCTCACGCTGGCAGGGCACCCCTCTCCCGCGCAGTTCCACGCGGGCTCCGGGCGCTGGCGTCCGGTCGGCGCGGGGGAGGGACCACTGCTCGGCGTGCTGCCACGCGCCCGCTACACCGGCGAGACGGGGGTGCTGCGCCCCGGTGACGCCCTGCTGCTCTACACCGACGGGCTGGTCGAGACACCTGGTGAGGATCTGAGCGTGGGCATCGACCGGCTGCTGGGTCATGCCGAGAAGCTGGTCCGCGCCGGCTTCACCGGCGGTGCGAAGCAGCTGCTCGAGGCCGTGGGCGCTGTCGATGACGACCGGACGCTGCTGCTGCTGTGGCGCCGCTGAGAGGCCTGCTGCGCCGTCTGTTGCCCTGCTGCGAGCGGAGGCTGCCGAGTGCCCCGTGTGGTCGAAGGTGGCGCCGTCGTTTGACCTCGACCGGCGTCTCGTCGAAGGCGTTGCCCATCTGAACGGTCTCCGGCCTGAGGCAGAACGAGGGCGCGACGTGGTTTCGAGTGTTCGACGTGCGTCGGTGGCTCTGCTGGCGGTGAACAAGCCCTCCGGGAGAGACAGCACCTTCGACGCCAGCCTCAGACGCCGGCCGCGGATGAGTCGACAACTCGGTGAGCCAAGCCGGCAACGCGGCAATGCCCGACTAGACATCAGACGTGACCTGATACGGGTATCCGGTGTGATCGAGATCGTCCAACCCGGCGGTCAGGTCCTGCACCAGTGCGACGGGATCGTC
>CAXSDR010000024.1:0-38029 GCA_964236445.1 uncultured Motilibacteraceae bacterium
ACAAGCGCTAGAACCCACCCGGCACCAGGGGGTCAGTTTTGGCCCGGCGTTGACATGAGCAGCGCGCAGACGGTTCCGGACTCAATCAGGCGGTTTGCATCAGCCGTCGCAAAGTGCGTCGCGCCAGACGGAAGAACACCGGATTCGTGTGCTCGTAGTAGTGAAGCCCGCCGATCGCCATCTCGAAGGCCCATCCGCGACCACGCAGCCAGGCGGCAGCATCCAGCCCCAAGCCGTCCCTGAAGACAGACCGTTGAGGCTCGTCGAAGACCGTCCATGCAGGCTGCAGGTCGGAGGCTGGGTCTCCGACGACCGGCTCGGTGATATCGACCATGCCGCTGAGCCGGCCCTTGTTCATCAGGAAGTTGCCCGGCATCGGATCCCCATTGATCTTGACGGGCGCACCCTCGTGAGCTGGCGCAGCAAGCGCGGTCTCCCACACACGGACAGCAGCAACGGGGTCGATGAGATGGGCGCCGCGCTGGATAGACGTTCGAACCCAATCGGTATCGGTCAACGGTTTACCACCGCGCCCATTGCCGCTCCACGATGCGCCGCCCGTCGGCACCGACTGGTGAGCCCTCAGAACCCGTCCCAGGTCGGAGGCCAGAGCGTCAAGGTCACAAGCATTCGGGTCCTCATCGAGCAAGTGGTCTAGCGACTGCCCGTCGAGCCAGGTCCACAACGACCACACGCCGTCGTAGCCCAAGAAGGGTCCGCCAATCCCCACAAGCTGGGGCACCTCAAGCGCTGACTGTGCAGAAAGCTCCCGTGCGTGCCGGCCCTCCGCGTCCAGGCGGTCCGTAACGGCAGTGCCGAGCACGGGGACGAGTGGGACCCGCGCAAGCAGCGCACTTCCCACGCGAAATGGTGCGATGACGGTGCCTCCGGACCTCATTGCCAAAACGTCGACGCCTGCCAGCTCCGGAAACTGCCCGGCCAGCGCGGCAGACAGTGCTTTCACCGATACGTCGACCTGGCCCCCGTGCATCACGGCCTTCATGCTGCCCCATACAAGTCAGCCGCCACCACGACTCCCGTGGACCCCTGAAGGTCACCGCTGGGAAGCAAGCGCCGCTGCAGAACTGCTGGGTAGGAGCACCGGTTCCAGAACCTCCCCCCGCCATCCGCCCAAGCTCGGAGACCACACGCACCCGCCACCGCATCAAGGGCGCTACGCGTCGCTTCGCGATGACCTGCGGTCACCCTTGACCCGGCGACAGGCGCGTATGCTTAGCTTTCACAACAGGTTCCGCGTATGCGTACTCGACCATCGATTGCCGTGGCTGGCTCACAGCCAGCTGTCCACTGACAGGCGATCCCGCCAGCTGCGGCTGACGGGCACAGCGCGGTTGCCACCCAGAAGGAACCGTGGCTTTGAGGAGGTGTTGCGGGGCGCCGAGGCAGGAGAACCTCACGGGCAGCAGAGGGACGCCACACCGACTCCTCATTTGCCGCCGGTGATGATGTAGCTGGTGGCCGATATCAGGCCCAGACGGCGAAACACGCAGGGCAGTCCAGCGAACACTCGGCTGTAGGCGGCGGGTTCGATCTGTGCCTGCGCCGAGCCACGGCCGAATATGTGTGGTTGGCCGGCCACCGCAAAGCCCCTCACGTCCCCGCGGATCGCTGGACGGGAGTCGGCGACACCGTTTCCGCGATTTGGGGACTCCTGTGCACCGTCGGCAATGCACGATCGTCCCAACCGATGTTGAAGCGCGAGTCAATAGCGCTGCTCGCGTGACTCCGTCAGGTCCACGGCACGCCCGTCGGGGTAGTGCCCCTCGAAGTGCGTGGCGGGATCGACGAGCTCATCGGCGCCCCCGGCCGGCTCCCACGCCGTGCGCTCGAGTGCGCGCACCAGCGCCGCGACGTTGACCGGGTCGAACTGTGTTCCTTCGCAGCGACGCAGCTCGGCGATCGCGTCATCGACACTGCACGGACCGCGGTAGGACCGGGTCGAGGTCATGGAGTCGAATGCGTCGGCGACGGCGATGATCCGCGCGAACTCGGGGATCTGGTCGCCTCGCAGCCCTGCCGGATAGCCCAAGCCGTCGATGCGCTCGTGATGGTGCGCGATGCCGGCGTGCGCCTCCTCGAGGAACTCGATGCCCGAGACGAGCTCGAGCCCGCACTCGGGATGCAGCTTGATGGCGTCGAACTCTTCCTCGGTCAGTCGTCCCGGCTTCTGCAGCACGCGGCTCGGGACGCCGATCTTGCCAATGTCGTGCAGCATCCCTGCGTAGCGCAGCATGCCGACGCGCGCCTCGTTGAACCTGAGCTGCCGTCCGAGGAGCACGCTCGCCTTGGCAACCCGCTCGCTGTGGCCGCGGGTGTAGACGTCCTTGGTCTCCACGGCGCGACCGAGCGCAGCGACCGTGCGGTCGTAGGCCTGCTGCTCCTCGGCGACCTGGGAGTAGCTGAAGCCGGCGAGGTACAGCGGCAGGGTCACCAGCACGGCACTGAACGGCCCGATGCCTGCAGGGCCCCACAGCACGGCGAGCCCGAGTCCGAGAAAGCCGTTGCCCAGCTCCAGCAGTGCGGCAGGCGCCCTGATCCCGCCGGCGGCGGCTACGAGGCGCTGGTTGGACGACGAGGTCAAGGCCACGGCGACGCCGACCATCACCGCGCACATCGCATAGAGAGCGAGGTCGGCGACGAGCACGGGGATGAGGTCGGAGGGGAACGAGAACGTCAGACCGTGCGTGGTTGCCCCCGTCGCGATCATCAGCGGACCAGCGGTCGCGGTGGCCACGACGAGCGTGGCCGCGTTGAATGCCCGCTTGTGCAGGGCGCGCGTGCGGTCTTCGGCGACGAAGTCGGCTGCAGCAACGATGATCGCCCCCGCCGGGCCCACCAGCGACAGTGCGGCGAGCACGATCACGGAGCCGAGGGCGAGATGGGAGTCTGTCGCGGCATGGTGCTTGTGCTCGGAGAGCTTGCTGGCGAGCACATGCATGAGTGCGAGCAGGCCCACGGTGAGCCAGTGCGACGTCCGGAGCGTTGCCATGCTGACGGCCACGAGGAGCATGCCCACGGCGACGACGCCGACGACGTACGCGCTTGCCCTTGCGGGCATGTCGTTCGTCGCCGGCGTCCTCGCCACCGTGCTCGACAGGGAGACCGCCACCACGCTCCAGCCTTGCAGCATTCGGGCCGGCTCGCCGGTGTCCTTGCGTGGACGAGATGGGCAGCGGCGGAACGGTCAACTCCAGCGCGTGTTGCGCCCGGACAGGAAAAGCTCAGCAGCCTTCGAGATCATCGACATGTGACATCACCCCCATGGGATTCGTCAAGGGCAGAAGGTGTCTGCCCGCGCTGGTCCCCCCCTGGGCCCTTGCGGCAACGTCGTCGTGCCGATCATGGAACAGATGGATCATCGTGGTCTGCAGCTCGGCCGCAGCCACCGCCCTCCCGCGATTCCTCGTCCCTACGACAACGTGTCCGGTCCATCATGCCGCCGGGCACGAGCGTTGGATATAACGTATTCATCCCAATGAGGACATGTCGGGTAAACATCACACCAAAAGCCTGTTGGGCGTGTCTGTGGCGTGACTACGTTGGCCCACGTGCTCGCCATTGCTTCACCCGTCGCTGCGCGGTCAGCGCGGGCAGGGATGAGCCGCCTGCTGGCCGCGGAGATCCTGTCGACGACCGGTTCCAGCCTCACCAGCATCGCGCTTCCGTGGTTCGTCCTCACCACGACGGGATCGGCGACCCAGGCCGGCGTGGTCGTCGCTGCCGAGGTGGCACCGGTGGTGATCCTGGGTTTCGCCTCGGGCGGCCTGGCCGAGAAGATGGGCGTACGCCGGTGCATGGTGCTCTCCGACCTGGCGCGCGCGCCGCTGTTCGCGGCCGTACCCGCCCTTTATTGGCTGGGCTGGCTGCCGTTCTGGCTGCTCCTCATTGTGGTGTTCCTCGGCAGTTGCTTCTCGACGCCCTACAGCACGAGCCAGCAGATCATGCTCGCCCACGTCGCCGGTGACGACGACGTCGCGCTCGCCCGCGCCTCGTCGAGCCTGCAGACCGCGACCCGTCTCACCATGCTGTTGGGTCCACCCGCGGCCGGCCTGCTCATCACGGCGATCGGCGCGCCGGCCCTGCTCCTGCTGGACGCGCTCAGCTTTCTCATCGTCGTGCCGCTGATCCTGGGCATCCCCGGGCCGGCGCCGGACCCCGCTGCGGCAGGCGACGTGGGGGCGTTCTCGGGGGTGTCGGTCGTCTATGCCGACCGCCTGCTCGGCACGTGGACGACGGCGAGCTTCCTCGCGGAGGCGTCCTACCAGGCCGTGTTCATCGCCATGCCCGTGCTCGCGCTGTTCCGCTATGACACCACCGCCGCGCTCGTCGGCATCATGCTCGCGGCGTTCGGCGCCGGGGCGGTCACGGGCAGTTTCGCCGCGAGCCGGCTGGCTGCGCGCGTGAGCGCGAGGCGGCTCGCGATGTTCGGCAAAGCGGGCCAGGCGCTGACGTTCCTCGCCTTGATCCCCGTCTGGCCGGAGGGCGGCATCGTCGCGGTGATGGTCGGCCTCGGACTGTTCAACGGCGTCACCAACGGCCCGGTGGGAGCCGTACGCCTGGCACGGCTGGCTCCCAGCGCCCGGGCGCGCGGCATCGCCGCCATCACCACGATCACCTGGTTGGGCGGGCTCGCGGGACTTCTCGCGGTGGGCCCCGCGCTCGACAACCTGGCGTTGACGACGGTGTTCGCCGTGCTCGCGGCAGTTCAGGTGGCCGGAGCCGTGCTCTTCCTCTACGGCGGGTGGGGCAGCGACGCCGCAGCGCCGGTCCAACTGGCTCCCGCGGTCTAGCAACGCGTCGTGCTTCAGCCGGCGACCAGCACCAGCACGAACTGCCCGCCGCCGGCCTGCACCTGTGCCTTCACCTTCAGGTCGGGAGCGAGCCGCGACAACCGGTCGACCAGCCAGTCGGCGGCCTTGTCGGCGTCGCGCTGGCTGGGGCAGCGCGCCACGACCTCTCGCCCGCCCTTGCGCGTCAACCGGTCCACGGCGGCCACTATCGGGGCCGGCTCGACGACGAAGAGCTCGCCAGACCAAGGGACCACCGCCTTCACGGCGCCCTTCTTGGTGTTGCACGCGCGGTGAGCGAGCCGCTCAGAGCCGGGCGCGGGCTTCTTGCCCTTCGTCGTAGAGGTGCCGCTGTCCACGCTCGGGCCGCGGTCGGAGTTGACCGAGGCGTCCGGGTCGACCGGCTCGTCGCACAGCCAGCAGCGCCAGCCGTCGCGTTCGCCGACGTCGTTGAGGTTGCTCATGCCCGAACTCTCGCAGACGCCGCATGGCCCGCCCGACGACACAAGCCGCAGGTGAGCGGCTGGCTAGCCCTCGGGCTCAGTGGGAGTTGCCTCGCTCCAGCCGAAGTGGTCGAGCGGGCCGTGGCCCCGGCCCAGCTGCCATGCGGCTCCCCCCGCCACCGCCCTGCTCACATAAGCCTTCGCCGTCGCCACCGCTTCGACCACGTGCTCACCATGTGCCAGGCGAGCAGCGACCGCCGCCGCGAAGCTGCACCCGGTGCCGTGGGTGTTGCTGGTGTCGATGCGTGGGTGACGCAGCTCGAACATCGCACCCTCGGTCCACACGACGTCCACTGCCTCGTGCCCGGTGCCCGTCACGGCGTGCCCGCCCTTGACGACGACGGTGCGCGGGCCGAGCGCCGCCAGGGCGCGCGCTGCCTCGCGCTGCTCGATGAGGGTCGTGATCGTGTCACCCAGCAGCACCTGTGCCTCGTCGACGTTCGGTGTGAGCACGATCGCGTGCGGAAGCAGGAGCTCGACGTATGCCCGCTCGGCCGACGCCTCGAGCAGCCGGTCACCGCTCGACGCGACCATCACCGGGTCGACGACCAGTGCGGGCAGTCGACCGTCCGCTGCCATAGCCGCGACCGCGGTCACGATGTCGGTCGTCGCGAGCATGCCGGTCTTGACCGAGCGCACCGCGAGGTCGTCGAGCACCGCCTCGATCTGGGCAAGGACGAAGGCCACCGGGACCAGGTGCACCGCGCGTACGCCCGTGGTGTTCTGCGCGGTGAGCGCCGTGAGGGCACTCGTGCCGAAGACCCCCTGCGCAGCGAAGGTCTTGAGGTCGGCCTGGATGCCCGCACCGCCGCTGGGGTCCGAGCCGGCGATCGTGAGTGCGACGCGCGGGGTCATGGCGACACCGTTCGCAGCCGCGCGAGGTAGCGCTCGACGAGCCGCTGCGGCTGCGGGTCGCGCATGACCGCCCCCATCACTGCGACACCTGCGGCGCCGGCGCGCACGCACGAGGTCGCCGCGTCCGGCGCGATCCCGGCGAGGGCATAGACCGGCATGTCGGCGGCCGCCCTCACCAGGTCGGCGAGACCGTCGAGACCGAGCGCGGGGCCGTGACCGGGCTTGGACCGGGTGGGGAACACCGGCGACACGGTGACATAGGCAGATCGCTCGGCGAGGGCCGCCCTCACCTCGTCGATGTCGTGGCACGAGCGTCCGCGCAGGGCAGGAGCGTCCCGCGGAACCCCGTCGCTGCTCGCGAGATGGACGGGTCGGGCGAGCCCTGCCGCATGCCTGAGCGATGTCCCGGCGAGCACGAGCACACCTGACACGTCGTCGAGCATGACCGCCAGCTCGTCGGCGAGTCGCCGGCGTTCGTCGGGCGCCAGGTCCTTCTCCCGCAGCACGACGGTGCGCGCGCCACCGTCGAGGGCACCCCGCACCGTGTCCGCGAGCGGGCGGCGGGACTGCATGCGGTCGGTCAGGACGAGCAGCGGCCCGAGGGGAGAGGTCACAGCGCAGGGAACCCGGCCATGGTGGTGGAGGCCTGCGCATAGAAGCGCCGCGGAATGCGCCCGGCACGGCGGGCGAGCCTGCCGGCGCTGACGCCATCACGCATGGCTGCAGCCATGAGCTCCGGTTCGCGCGCTCGCGTGACCGCCGTCGCGAGCAGCACCGCATCGCATCCGAGCTCCATCGCCAGGGCCGCGTCGGAGGCAGTGCCGATGCCCGCGTCGAGGATCACCGGCACGCTGACGAAGGAGCGGATCAGCTCGATGTTGTGGGGGTTGCGGATGCCGAGGCCGCTGCCGATCGGCGACCCGAGCGGCATCACCGCCGCGCAGCCCACGTCACCCAGCCGCCGTGCCACGATCGGATCGTCACCGGTGTAGGCGAAGACGCGGAAACCGTCGGCCACGAGCTGCTCCGCGGCGTCGAGCAGCTCCACCGGGTCAGGCAGCAGCGTCGTCTCGTCGCCGATGACCTCGAGCTTCACCCAGTCGGTCTCGAACGCCTCACGTGCCAGCCGGGCTGTGCTCACCGCCTCGCGCGCCGTCATGCAACCAGCGGTGTTCGGGAGCAGACGTACGCCGGCCCGGTCGGCCACGTCGAGCAGGGAGCCACCGGCGTCGGTCGGGTCGACCCGCCGCAGAGCCACGGTGACGATCTCGCTTCCGGACGCACTGATCGCCGCGCGAAGCGTCGTCATGGACGGCACCCCTCCGGTGCCCAGGAGCAGGCGTGACCGGAAGCTCTCGCCGGCGACGACGAACGGATCGTCGTCAGGTGCGGCATCGTTCGCGCTGGTGTGCATGTCAGCCTCCTGCTGCAGCGGCGAGCACTTCGACGGTGTCGCCTTCGGCGAGCGTGGTGCTCTCCCAGGCGCCGCGGGGCACCACGTTCCCGTTGCGGGCGACGGCCACACGCCGTGTCTGCGTCGTACGGCCGGCGACGAGGTCGGCGACCGTGGCTCCATCGGGCACGGTGACCTGCTCGCCGTTGACGCGCACGCGGGTCACCTGCGCACCGCCGGTGTCGCGTGCCCGCCGCCGGTGAACCGGTCGGCGCCGAAGGGACGAGCCAGCGGCGGCAGGACCCCGGTGAGCAACAGGTCGGCGATGATCGCGGCCGTGACGGGCGCCAGCAGCACCCCGTTGCGGTGGTGACCGGTCGCCAGCACCAGCCCGGCGAGGCAGGTCGGCCCGAGCAGAGGCGCGTTGTCGGGCGTGCCCGGCCGCCACCGCGCGAGCGTCTCGACCAGCTCCAGCTCCGAGACGCCCGGCACGACCTCGATCGCGTCGCGCAGCAGCTCGTGCACAGCGCCCGCCGTGACGCGCGGGTCGAAGCCCAGCTCCTCGACGGTGGCGCCGACGACGAGGCCTGCGTCCCCGAGCGGCACGAGATAGACCGACCGGCCGCGCACCAGCGCGCGCACGGTGCCCCGCAACAGCGCTTCCCCACCCAGGCGCAGGATCTGGCCTTTGACCGGTCGTACGGGCACGGCGTCCGCGGGCAGGCTCGGCAGGCCGCGGCTCCAGGCGCCCATCGCGAGCACGACGTGGCCACCCGTGAGTGCTGAGCCGTCGTCGCAGACCACGCCTGCGACTCGCCCCCCGGCCAGGAGCACGTCGGCAACGCGGCGCGCGACCAGTTGGACACCCGCGTTGCGGGCGGCGGCCGTCAGCGCCGCGTGAAGGCCCCGCGCGTCGACGGAGTGGTCGCCCGTGACGTGCACCCCGGCCCGCAGCCGGGTCGTCAGCGAAGGCTCCAGCCTGCGGCACTCCTGCGGACCGACGCGATGGGCGTCCAGCCCGAGCTCCGCCTGGAAGTCGTGACTGCGCACCAACGCCACGACGTCGTCCTCGTCGAAGCCCACCATCAGCGTGCCCGCCGAGCGCAGGGCGACGGGCAGGGACGAGGCCTGCGTCAGCTCGGCGAGAAACGCCGGATAGAGGTCGAGCGACGCGCGGGCGAGGTCGAGCAGGGCCGCTTCGCCATAGGCGACCTCGGTCACGGGCGCGAGCATGCCGGCGGCGGCGTAGGACGCCCCACCGCCGGCATCGTGGTCGACGACGGCGACCGAGAGGCCTTGCTGCGCCAGGCGCCAGGCGACAGTCATACCGATGATGCCGCCGCCCGCAACCACCACGTCGGTCATGACAGCGACTCCAGCGGGTCGCCGAGAGCCAGGAGCAGGGCCCGTGTGGCGGCCGCGGGATCTGCGGCATCGGAGACAGCCCCCACGACGGCGATCCCGTGGGCTCCTGCGGCGACGAGAGCAGGCACCCGGTCCAGGGTCACACCGCCGATGGCGATCACGGGCACGGCAACGCTCGCGGCCACCGCCGCGACGCCCTCCGGACCGATGGCGTCGGGCAGGCCGCTCTTGGTCGTGGTGGCGTAGGCGGGGCCTACCCCGAGATAGCTGGCGCCTTCGGCGACGAGCAGGGCACCGAGGACCGGCTCTCGCGCAGTGCCGCCGATGAGGTGGTGCGGGCCGGCGACGCGCCGGGCGGCGGCCAGTGGCAGGTCGTGCGCCCCGAGGTGCGTGCCGTCGGCGCCGACCGCCAGCGCGATGTCGAGCCGGTCGTCGACCACGCACGTCGCGCCCGCTGCGCGACACGCCTGGGCGACGCGGCCGGCGAGATCGTGCAGCTCACGGTCGGTGCAGTCCTTCGCGCGCACCTGGACGAGGCGCGCGCCGGCCGACAGTGCCGCCTGGACGATCGTCATGGTGTCGCGGCCTGCCCGCGTGTCCGTCAGCACGTGCAGCCGGGCGAGGGTCACGTCCCGGTCACCGCGCGTCGCCGGTCACGCAGCGAGCCGGGCACGACCAGGGCCACCGTCACGACCGACGCCACCGCCAGGCTGACCAGCGACGCCGACCACCCGTTGGTCGCGCTGATGCCGAGGTCGTGCTGACGGGCGGACCACCACGACGTCCAGCCCGCGAAGCCGGAGCCGAAATAGGTGGGCAGCGTCAGCTGGTAGGCCACGAACCCCAGCGTCCACGGCACCAGCAGGGAAAGCCGCGCCGGCGCATCCTCCGACACGTCCCAGCTGCCGCGGGGCACGAGGTGGTAGGCGACGACGAATACGCCTGCGAGCGGCACGAACACCGCTCCGATGAGCAGGAGGAACGGCTCGTAGGACGCGATGTCGACGGTCAGCGCCAGCACGGTGGCGAGGCCACCGACGGCTGCGGCGAGTACGCGCCGGTCGACGCGGCTCGCGACGTTCTGCGCCGACACCGCGGTGGAGTAGATGTTGGCGAAGGCCTCGTCCACTTCGAGCACCCCCAGGACGAACACGGCGAGCGCGCCCAGCGGCACGGCGAGCAGCGCGCCGACGACATCGAGTCCCGAGGCGCCATAGGCCGCGAGAGCCAGCACGCCGAGGAAGAAGAAGGCGGCGCTGGTCACGGCATAACCGGCGGCCGTTCCCAGGAAAGCCGTCCGCTTCGTACGCGCGTGGCGCGTGTAGTCGGCGGCGAGCGGGAACCACGAGACGGGCAGGGCGATCACCACGTCGACAGACGTCCAGAACGAGGTGGCCCCACCGTCGGTGACCGGGGCCAACGGATGACCGAGGACGCGTGCGAACAGATAGACGGTGGCGGCGATCGCGGCCCACACCGCATAACGGCCGAGTACGCGCATCACGCCGAGGGGACGCATCGCCATCGCCGTCGCGATCACGCCCGCCGCGAGGACGAACGGCCAGCGCGGCGACCCGAGTGCGCGCGATGCCGCCTCGGCGATGATGACGATCTCGAACGTCGCCCAGCCGACGCACTGGGCGATGTTCAGAGCTGTCGGCAGCGCCGACGCCCGACGCCCGAGCAGTCCGCGCAGCATGACCATCGCCGGCACGCGCTCCGTGGCGGCCGGCGCGGCGGTCAGTCCGAGGAGCACCGAGCCGAGGACCGCGCCTACGACGATGGCGAGCAGCGACATGGCGAGCGAGCGGCCGGGAAGCACGACGTAGGACGCCGCGACCGGAAGCAGCAGGCTGATGCCGAGGTTGGCCCAGAGCCCGAAGGTGGCGCGGAGCCCTTCGGTGCCGACGGGCAGCTCAGCGAGGGTCAGGGGGGCTTCGCTGTTGAGCGCACCGGAGTTCGCGGTGGGCTCGACCGAGGGGGCAGTGGACGTGCTCACGAGCTCGCTCTCCCTACGCCGGCATTATCCGGACAGGTTCAAGCGGTCGGCGGCCGTTGCAGCCACCCTCTCAGCCCGGTCGTCCGAGCTCCCGCACCACAGGAGAGCAGCCTAGCTGCCGGCGCGTGGCAGTGGTTGACCACCGTCGACCGCGACCCCCCACCTGCACTGGGCCGACACCGTCACACGCATCCTCACCGCCAGGTCATGACGGCTTGACACAGGGTGGGGGTCAAGAGGGTGGCCAAGTCGGCGGCTACGAGAACTCCTCAGCGCCGGGTGATCGCTAGACTCCGCCGCCATACCGGTGCGTGACAAGGACACCGTCTCTCGAGGCGTGCTTGACGCCAGCAGCGAAAGCGCGGCGCTCGACGCGTGGCTGGCGCAGGATCTAGAGGCGCGGGTCCACCGGCTCCGACTCCAACGCGAGAACCGCGAAGACGCACTCGTGCACCTTCCACAGCGGCTCGTCACCGGCAAGGCGGTCGAGCGCCTCGAGGCCGAGGGCGTATTCGCGTTGGGCGAGCGACCGCTTGTGTCCGAGGCCGCGCTGGCGCAGCCGCGAGAGATTCGCAGGCTCGGTGTAGTCGGGGCCGTAGATGATGCGCAGATATTCGCGCCCGCGAACCTTCAGCCCGGGCTGCGCTACACCCTTGCGACCGCGCGTCAGGTTGGCGGCAGGCTTGACCACCATGCCCTCGCCGCCGGCGTCGGTCAGCTCCTGCCACCACGTCACGGCCGTCGCCACGCAGGCCTGATCGGTCGTGTCGACCCAGAGCCGGCGCGTCGGCGCGATGAGCTCAGGGTCTGCGGCGACGAGCCGGTCCGCGAGGTCGAGGTGCCAGCGGTGCTCGCGCTCGGCATGTGACGCACCCTGCGACGCGAGCAGCTGGAACGGGGCGAGGCGTACGCCGGTCAGCCCGTCGGTCGGCCAGCAGTAGCGGCGGTAGGCATCGGTGAACGATGCGGCATTGGCCTCACGCGCACGGGTGCGGTCGAGCATCGCGGCGACATCGCGCCCGGCAGCAGCCGCCTGCTCGAGCACCTCGACAGCGACCGGCAGCGACGCGCGGGCCGCCGCACCGACGGCGGCGTACTGCTGGCGCAGCAGCTTCTCCGCCTTGGCGCTCCACGGCAGCAGCTCGGCGTCGAACAGCAGCCACGACGTGGCGAGCTCGTCGAAGAGTCCTGCCTGCTCTGCGTCGGCCGCCAGTCTCACGACCAGCTCTCGGGTGAGGTCGGGGTCGAAGAACGAGCGGCCGGTGCGGGTCCACACCGCGCCCTGCGAACCGTCGGCGATGCCGAACCGCTCGCCTGCATCGGCCGCCGACCGGCAGATCAAGGCGACCGCACGCGAGCCCATGTGCTTCTCCTGGCAGACGACCGCGTCGACCCCGTCGGTTCGGTAGGCCTCGAACGCCTGGTCAGGGTGCTCCAGCAAGGTCTCGCGCGTCGACGTGGCCACCGGGCTCATGGTCGGCGGGAGGTAGACGAGCCACCGTGGGTCGATCGCGAAGCGGCTCATGACTTCGAGCGCGGCGGCGGCGTTCTCCTCGCGCACACTGATGCGTCGCTCGTGCCGCGTCTCGATCACGCGTTTGCCGAGAACGTCGCTGATGTCGAGCACGTCGTCCTCGCGGGGCGAGGGGTCTTCCTCGACCGCAGCGGGGAAGGGACGCGCGGGTGCGTAGTGGACCTCGGTCGCGGGCACCGACACGGTCTCGCGTTCGGGATAGCGCACGGCCGTGAGCCCACCACCGAAGACGCAGCCGGTGTCCACGCAGAGTGTGTTGTTGACCCACTCCGGGGTGGGGACAGGCGTGTGGCCATAGACGACCACAGCCCGACCCCGGTAGTCCCGCGCCCACGGATAGCGCACCGGCAGGCCGTAGTCGTCGGTCTCACCGGTCGTCTCGCCATAGAGGCAGAACGCGCGTACGCGGGCTGACGCCCGCCCGTGGTAGCGCTCGATCAGACCGGCGTGAGACACGACCAGGCGTCCGTCGTCGAAGACGTAGTGGGAGATCAGCTTGTCGAGGAAGGTCTCCACCCTTGCGCGGAACTCCGGCGGCTCGGCCGCCAGCTGGGAGAGCGACTCGGGCAGACCGTGGGTCAGCTGGACCGTGCGGCCCTGCAGTGCACGCAGCAGCTTGCTCTCGTGGTTGCCTGAGACGCAGAAGGCGTCACCCGCGGCGACCATGCCCATGACGAGACGCAGCACGCCAGGCGTGTCGGGTCCGCGGTCGACGAGGTCACCGACGAACCCGGCTCGACGCACGGGGTGATGCGCACCGGTTGCTCGACCCAGCTCGTCGCGCGCGAGGTCGTAGCCCAGGCCGACAAGCAGCTGTTCGAGCTCGACGCGACAGCCGTGCACATCACCGATGATGTCGAACGGCCCCGAGTCGTCGCGCCGGTCGTTGTAGAGCTTGGTGCGCGAGACGACGGATCCTGCTGCGGCATCGCTGTCGCTCAGCACATGCACCGTGCGAAAGCCCTCACGCTGCAAACCCTTCATGCCCCGTCGCAGCTGGTCGCGCTGGCGACGGATCACCTGGGGCCCGAACGTACGGTCGGGCCGAGCCTCGTTGCGGGAGATGCAGACCCGTTCGTCGATGTCGAGGACGATCGCCACCGGGAGCGCGTCGTGCGCGCGCGCGAGCTCGACCAGGTGTTTTCGCGCATCGGGCTGCACATTGGTCGCGTCGATGACTGTCAGTCGTCCCGCGGCCAGGCGTTTGCCCGCGATGTAGTGGAGGAGCTCGAACGCGTCCTTCGTCGCCGACTGGTCGTTCTCGTCGTCCGAGACCATGCCCCGGCAGACGTCCGACGAGATGACCTCCGTGGAACGGAAGTGAGTGCGCGCGAACGTCGACTTGCCCGAGCCGCTCACGCCGATCAGGACAACGAGGCACAGTTCAGGGATTCTCAGTTCTGGTGTCATGCGGAGGATCCCTTGCTGAACACGGCGAGCTGGGTGGGTGCGCCGACAACCGGATCCTCGATGCCCACGGGTGAGAACGATGCGGCATAGCCGTAGGTTCCGGCGACACGCTCGGCCCACGACCGGAACTCGGCGCGGGTCCATTCGAAGCGGTGGTCGTGGTGCCGGCGATCCCCGGCGGGCAGCGTCTCGAAGCGCGCGTTGTGCTCCACGTTGGGGGTGGTGACGATGACGGTTCGCGGCGCCGCGTGGCCGAACACCGCTCGCTCGAGCGCACCGAGCCGCGTGAGGTCGACGTGCTCGATGACCTCCATCAGCACCGCCGCATCGAGCCCGATGAGACGTTCGTCGCGATAGGTCAGCGACGACTGGAAGAGCTGCAGCCTGTCGCGCTGGCGCGGGCTCATCTCGTCGACATGCAGCCGCCTGGCGGCGATCTGCAGGGCGCGTGACGAGACGTCGATCGCGACGACCCGGTCGATGCCGGGGTTCGCGAGGAGCTCGCGCACGAGTGTGCCCTCGCCGCAGCCGAAGTCGCCGACCGTGCGGGCGCCGCAGGCGCGTACGGCCGACATCACCGCGTCACGACGCAGCTCGGCCAACGACGCGGACCGCACGGGCGCTGCGACATCGCCCTCGGTGTCGACCGTTTGGACGGCGTTGTCCACGTCGTCGGGGTCGGTGTCGTCGACCTCCGCCAGGCGGGCAAGGGCCGAAGTTGTCAGCTGGCGTCGGTGGGCGAGGTAGCGCCGCGTGATCAGCTCACGGTCCGGGTGGGACGAGAGCCACGTGCCGCCCGCGCGCAGGAGCTTGTCCACCTCGTCGGTGCTCACCCAGTAGTGCTTGGCGTCGTCGAGGACCGGTAGCAGCACATAGAGGTGGTTCAGGGCGTCGGCGAGGCGTACGTCGCCACACAGGGTCACGTCGAGAAAGTCCGAGTTGCCCCAGGCAGCGAACTGCGGGTCGAGCGGCGTGCGCGTCACCTCGACGGACCAGCCGAGCGGCTCGAACACCCGCCGGGCGAGATCGTGACCGTCGGCGCCACCTCGGCAGGTGAGTGCGGGAATGCGGATCTCGAGCGGGATGGCGTGGGCGGCCAGCTCGGGCCGCGCATCGCAACGACCCGTCAACGCCGTGCGGAACACGTCCTTGAGCGCCATGGCGAGCATGCTCGACGAAGCGTAGGGCCGGTCGTTGACGTACTGCCCGAGGGCGAATCCCTCGCTGGACGGGCCCGAGCGACCGCGCACGAGAGCGATCGGGTCCACCTCGAGCAGCAACGCCACGGTGCAGCGTTCGTCGGTGACCTCGGGATAGAACACGTGGGCGGCACCGACGGACACGTCGAACGACTGCACCCGGGCCGGGTGCTTGTGGAGCAGGAAGCCGAGCTCGCCTGCGGGCCTGTGGGTGGTGGACAAGGTCAGCAGCACAACTGGTCATGGTGGCAGGTCGGCGTCGGCGTGTCTGCCTGTTTTGCCAGTCGAGCGCAGCTCAGCCCGGACTTCCATGTGTTCCAGCGGGCGGGCGGTGCTTTGAGACATGGCGGGTTCGGCTGTCAGGCGGAGACGCGGGTCGTCCCCGTGCGTGCCCAGTGCCGGTGCGCCGCGACGGCGGTCTGGAAAGCGGAGGCGACCGCCTCGCCGGTGGCACCGGTGACGACACCGGGTTGACCTGCGACGTCTCCCACTGCCGCACGCAGAACGCTCTGCCCGTCGCCGGCGGCGCCGAGGGGCTTGTAGTGCTTGTAGGCCTCCTCGACGAAGTGCACGACGTCGCCGTTGTTCGCCAGTGCTGTCGCCGCTGCCTTGCCGCCCGCCACGAAGACTCCGTCGTAGACGACCGACTGCGTGGTGAGGTAGGTCGCCGTAGCGACGACGGCGCCACCCGTCGCCGAGATGGACCCGATACGCGGCCCGACGACTTCGGCGTGCGCACCCGCGCGGCGCATGGTGCGGGTGACGGCGGCCACGTCTGCTGCGCTGACACCGTCGGCGACGAGGATCGCGACCTTGCGGGTTCTCGACGTCGGTCCCGAGATGCGCTCCTGGCTCAGCCGCGGCGAGGTCCCGATGCGGGTATTGGGCTTGCCCGAGGGCGCGGGCAGCCCGAGGTAGCCGGCCACCTCGCTGACGAGGCGGTCGTCGATGTTGGCGAGCAGGGTGAGCATCCGCTCCTGCACAGCGCGCACGGTGACCTTGCCCAGCTCGAACTGCAGCGCCTGGATGATGTGCTGCTTCTCGGGCTCCGTCATGCTCTGGAAGAACAGCGTGGCCTGGCTGAAATGGTCGCCGAAGCTGTCGGCACGGACGCGCACCTTGCGCCCGCTCACCGGCCCGGCGTAGGACACGAAACCGCCCTGGGCAGCGGCCGACTCGCGCGCCGTGCCACCGGGAAGCGAGTTGGGCTCGTAGTTCACGCGGCCCGGCCGGTTGGCGTAGCGCATGAAGCCGTCCTGCTGGAAGTTGTTGACCGCGTTGCGCGGCTGGTTGATCGGCAGCTGGGTCCAGTTGGGACCGGAGAAACGGTTGAGCTGCGTGTCGAAGTAGGAGAAGTTGCGTCCCTGAAGCAGCGGATCGTCTGTGAAGTCGATGCCGGGCACGACGTGGGAGGTGCAGAACGCGACCTGCTCGGTCTCCTGGAAGTAGTTGGCCGGGTTGCGGTTCAGCGTCATGGTGCCCACGAGCTGCACCGGCACGGACTCCTCGGGCCACAGCTTCGTCGCGTCGAGGATGTCGAAGTCGACCTTGTCGGTGTCCTTCTCGGCGAGCAGCTGGACGCCCAGGTCCCACATCGGATATTCGTGCGCCGCGATGGCCTGCGCGAGGTCACGGCGGTGGTAGTCGGGGTCGACGCCGGCGAGCTTCTGCGCCTCGTTCCACACCAGTGAGCGGGTGCCGAGCCGCGGCTTCCAGTGGAACTTCACGAACGTCGAGTCACCCGAGGAGTTGACCAGGCGGAACGTGTGGACGCCGAAGCCCTCCATCATGCGATAGCTGCGCGGGATGCCACGGTCGGACGTCACCCACATGAGCATGTGCATGGACTCGGGCGTCAACGAGATGAAGTCGTAGAACGTGTCGTGCGCGGTCGAGGCCTGCGGGATCTCGACATCAGGCTCCGGCTTGAACGCGTGCACGAGATCGGGGAACTTGATGGCGTCCTGGATGAAGAACACGGGGATGTTGTTGCCGACGAGGTCCCACACGCCCTCGCTCGTGTAGAACTTGGTCGCGAAGCCCCGAGCGTCGCGCGCCGTGTCGGCCGACCCACGCGAGCCGTTCACCGTGGAGAACCGGACGAAGACCTCCGTCGATGCGGACGTGTCGGTGAGCACCTTGGCCGTCGTGAAGTCGGCGAGCGACTTTGTCAGCGTGAACACGCCGTGAGCACCGGCACCGCGGGCATGGACAACGCGCTCCGGGATGCGCTCGTGGTCGAAGTGCATGATCTTCTCCCGGAACGCGAAGTCCTCGAGAAGCGACGGGCCGCGCGTGCCCGCGCGCAAGGTGTTCTGATCGTCGGAGACGCGTACGCCGAGGTTGGTGGTGAGGCGGTCACCCGACGCCACCGGGGGAGTGGCGTGCGGGAGCGCTCCGGGGACGGCTGCGGTCGTCGTCTCCGCGGCCTGCGCCGAGGCTGAACCGGCGACCAGGCGCCCTGCAGCGAGTACGCCGACGCCTGCGCCCGCGGCCTGCACGAACTGGCGGCGACTCACGGACCACCCGGAAGTCGCGTCGTCCGGCTGCTCACCGGCACGAGGCGACGACTCTGCGAACTCGACCATCTCAGCGCCAATCTGCGAAAGCTTCTGCGGTTGCGCGGAACGCTACAACCCGGAATTTGTCCGGACAACTCATGATTTGCTCCGGTTCTCCCGGGTAGTTCAGCCGACGCTAGGCGAGTCCTTCGCCGCTACGCTCGCGGAACTCCGACCGAGGGGAACCGCAATGGCTCGCCGCTACAACCCGCCGCCCAACTGGCCGCAGCCTCCTGCCGGTTGGACGCCGCCACCAGGCTGGCAGCCCGACCCCTCATGGGGTCCGCCGCCACCGGGCTGGCAGCTATGGGAAACAGACGGTGCCAGCAGCAAGAAGCTCGTCATCGGCGGGCTCATCCTGGGGTTTCTGCTGCTGGGCGGCTGTGCCGCCGTGGGAGTCGGCGTGCTCGTCGCCCGCTCGGGTGGAAGTTCGGACTCGTCCTCCGTCGCCGCGCCGATCCCGTCGACGCCGGACACCCCGGACGCGACCACGGAGCAGCCGCCCGCGCAGGGCCCGAGTGAGCCTCCCGAGCCCACGGCGTCAGTGATGAGCACCGCGCCGGGGTCCGCCGCTGGCACCCAGCCGCAACCCGCGACAGGTCTTTCCGCCGGTGACCAGGCCATCTGCGCCGACGTCGCCACCCAGGTCGGGTCGATGGGGCGGGTCCTGATCGGCCTGGGCAGCGGCACGACCACCTCCGCCGAGGCCGGGGTGGCTCTGAACAAGACCGCACGACGGATGCAGGCAGCGTCATCGCACGCGCAGTCGTCGCGGCTGCGGACCTCGCTCTCGGCGTCGGCCGCCGCGCTGTCGCGGCTGCGGACAGCGCTCGTGAGCGGCGGGACGACCGGGCTGCAGACTTCGAGCGTCACGGCCACGGCCAAGCTTCGCGACTTCCAGCATGCGTGCGGCGGCTGACGTCGTCGGTGGCCGCGCCGCGCTCAGGCGCTGGCGAGCTCGAACCAGACCGTCTTCCCGTTGCCGGGGTGCAGGTCGACCCCCCAGCCGGAGGCCAATGTCTGCACGAGTCCCATGCCACGACCGCCGACGGCGTCGAGCCCGGGAGCCCGGTGCACCGGTGCGTCGTGGCAGTTGTCGGCCACGCTCACCCGGAGCATGCCCGCCCCGAGGGCGATGGTGAGGCTGACCACCGACTGCGTGTGCAGGACGGCGTTGGTGACGAGCTCGGAGACGAGCAGGAGAACGGTGTCGAGGTCACCTTCGAAGCCGACGAGGGCGTCGCGTACGAAGCGGCGGGCTGCCTGCGCACTGCGGGGGTCGGGAGGAAAGGAGACGGTTTCCACATACGTGGCCTACCCCGAACGAGTCGACGGGAAGCCCCGGGCGGCGTGGCCGATGTCTCTCTCGAGCAGCCTGGAGAGCGCATCCACCCCGCCTACGCTGGGGTTATGTCGCCACCGATGACTCGCGAGAGAGTCGCGGACGAGCTCAAGCCGCGGTTGCGGGGCTGGCTGCACGCCGGCACGCTGCCCCTGGCAGTCGCCGCCGGCATCGTGCTCGTCTGTCTCGCCCCGACGGCTCGCGCCCGCTTGGCAACCGGGATCTACGCGCTCACGGCTGTCTCGCTGTTCGGCGTGAGCGCGCTCTACCACCGTTTCTCATGGCGATCGCGGGCACACACCGTGCTCCAGCGCCTCGACCACTCGAACATCTTCCTGATCATCGCCGGCACCTACACGCCGTTCGCGATGCTCCTCCTGCCGGGCGCCGACGGGGCCAGGCTCCTCTGGATCGTGTGGGTGGGGGCGGTCGGCGGCGTACTCCTGCGGGTGTGCTGGGGTAGGGCGCCACGGTGGCTGTTCACGCCGGTCTACCTCGCTCTGGGCTGGGTCGCCGTCCTCTATCTGCCGGAGATCCACGCCGACGGCGGCACCGCGGTGCTGGTGCTCCTGCTGGTGGGCGGCGCGCTCTACACCGTCGGCGGAGTGGTCTATGCGGCGAAGCGGCCCAACCCGTCGCCGCGCTGGTTCGGGTTCCACGAGGTCTTCCACGCGTGCACGCTCGCGGCGTTCGTGGTGCACTACGTCGCCGTGTCGCTGGTGGCTTACGGCTGAGCTGTCGAGTTCAGGAGTGCAGCAACGGCAGTGCGCGTCTGACGGTGCGGGCGGCCTGCGCGATGCGCTTCTCGTTCTCGATGAGCGCGAAGCGGACGTAGCCTTCGCCGCCGTGGCCGAAGCCGACTCCCGGCGACGTGGCGACCTTCGCCTCGGTGACGAGCAGCTTGGAGAACTCGAGCGACCCCATGGCGCGGTATGCCTCGGGCATCTTCGCCCACACGAACATCGTCCCCTTGGGGCGCTCGATGTCCCAACCGATGCGGGCGAAGCTGTCGCAGAGGGCGTCGCGTCGGGCGCGGTAGACCTCGTTGACCTCGAGCGGATAGTCGGACGCCTCGTTGAGGGTGACCGTCGCGGCGATCTGGATCGGCTGGAACGTGCCGTAGTCGAGATAGCTCTTGAGCTTCTTCAGCGCCGCGACGACCCTGGCGTTGCCGACGAGGAAACCGACGCGCCAGCCGGCCATCGAGAAGCTCTTGGTCATTGTGTAGAGCTCGACGCTGCACTCCTTCGCCCCCGGTACCTGCAGCACGCTGGGCGGCACCTCGCCGTCGAAGTAGGTCTCGGCGTAGGCGAAGTCGTGGACCAGCACGACGTCGTTCTCGAGCGCGAAGTCGACCAGGCGCTTCATGCCTGCGAGGTCGATGGTCTTGGTCGTGGGGTTGTGCGGGAACGAGCAGATGATCACGCGCGGTCTCGGCCACTGGCTGCGGAACGTCTCGATGCACCCCTCCACGAAGTCGTGGTCGCCGTCGAGGCGTACCTGCTGCACCTCCGCGCCGGCGAAGAGCGGTGCGTAGATGTGGATGGGATAGCTGGGCGTCGGGACGACCGCCGAGTCGCCCGGGCCGAGCAGCACCCACATCAGGTGAGACAGACCCTCCTTGGCCCCGATCGTGCTCACGATCTCGGTCTCGGGGTCGAGGGCGACCCCGAACCGGCGCTCGTAGAGCCCCGCGACGGCTTGCCGCAGCTTGGGGATGCCGGCGCTGAGGGAGTAGCGGTGGTTGCGCCCGTTGTGCGCGGCCTCCGCCAGCTTGTCGACAGCGAGCGACGGCGAGGGGATGTCGGGGTTGCCGAAGCCGAGATCGACCACGTCGTCGCCTGCGCGCCGGGCCGCCGCCTTCAGGTCGTTGATGACCGTGAAGACGTAGGGCGGCAGGTTCGTGATGCGCCGGAAGGCGTAGTCGTCGAGGGGCACCGGGTCAGCCTGCCACGCGGCCGCCAGGACGTCGCCACGGATAATGCGGTGTGCTGGTCGAGCCGCAAGCGCGGTTTCTCGCTGCGTTCTGTCACACCTGCCCCATACGGTGCAGGGGCCTCAGGTCGGCGGCGAACCACGTCGAGAGGGGGAACGACAGCGGTGTGATTCGCCGCTAGCATGAGAGTCGTGAGCGTTCGAGGAGGAGCCATGGAAGCCGCTGTGCAGCAAGCCCCGGGTCTCGTAGGTGAGCTCACCGACCGCGAACGCGAGGTCCTCGCCTTCGAGCGTCAGTGGTGGAAATACGCCGGCGCGAAGGAGCAGGCGGTCCGGGAGCTCTTCGACATGTCCGCGACCCGCTACTACCAAGTTCTCAATGCCCTGCTCGATCGTCCTGCGGCGCTCGAGCACGACCCCATGCTGGTCAAGCGCCTGCGTCGGCTGCGATCCGCGCGCCAGCGCGCCCGGTCCGCGCGCCGTCTTGGCTTCGACGCCTGAACGGCGGCACACTTCGACCCGTGGTTGACCCGAACGAGCGGATCCGTCGCGGCTCCCATCGCGGCCGGCCAGAGCTCGCCCGCGGAGCGAGCGTCTCGGCACTCGCGGTCGGCGCTGTCGCTGTCCTCGTCATCGCGCTCCTGGCGTGGCAGGGGCACCGGGTGCTCGGGAGGTCCGACGGCGGCCAGACGGCCATCGCCGCATCAGCGTCGGCCAAGGCCCGGTTGCCGAGCGTGACCGCGACGGCAGGTGCGGCCATCCGGCCGCGCACATCCTCCGTCGTGCCCTCGGCCGGCGGCTCGTCGAGCGCCACCGCCTCCGTCGCTGCGACGGGCCCGAAGCTGCCTGTCGGCGTGCTCAACCAGTCGGGTCGCACCGGCCTCGCGGCGCGGACCGCGGCTCTCGTACGCCGGGCCGGCTGGCGCGTCGTGGCGGTCGGCAACTCCCACGGCGGGGTTCCTGCCACCACCGTCTACTACCCGACCGGCGCCAAGGACCAGGCGAGCGCGCTCGCCGCGGCACTTCCCGGCGCTGACCGGGTGCGGCCGTCGACGCCGACCATGTCCAGCAGCCGGCTCACGCTCGTGCTCACATCGACCTACCCTGGCTGACAGTGGTCCACGACGATGCCCGCGCTCGGTCGGGCGACACCGGCTGGTCGCCCGACACGGCGACCACCGACGCCGGGCGTGCCGGTCTCGCGGCGCTGCTGACCGATCCCCGGCACGCGGTCGTGGCGGTCGACTACGACGGGACCCTCGCGCCCATCGTGGCCGACCCCACTGCGGCGCGGCCGGCTCCTGGCGCGGTCGACGTGCTGGCACGGCTCGCCCGGCTCGTCGGTGCGCTTGTGGTGCTGACCGGCCGCCCGGCCGCGCAGGCCGTGACGCTGGCGGGTCTCGACGCACGCACGGGGCACCTCGGCGGCCTGGGCGTGCTCGGTCACTACGGCCTCGAGCACTGGGACTCCGAGAGCGGTGAGCTGCACTCGCCCCCGCCGGCACCCGGGGTTGCCCAGGCGAGGACCGCGCTGCCTGCGCTGCTCGCCGACGCCGGGGTCGCCGCCGACATCGAGGACAAGGGCAGCTCGCTCGCCGTGCACGTACGCCGTCTGGCAGACCCCGCGGCGGCGCTCGAGACGTTGCGGCCGCTCGTGCAGGCCCTTGCCGCGCACTGCGGCCTTGTGGTCGAGCCCGGGCGTGCGGTGCTCGAGCTGCGTCCGGCCGGAATCGACAAGGGGGTCGCGCTCGGTCGGCTCGTCGCGTCGGTCGACGCACCGTGCGCTGTCGTCATGATCGGTGACGATCTGGGAGACGTCGCGGCGTTCGACGCTGTGGGCAAGCTGCGCGACGAGGGCATTCCCGGCGTTCTCGTGTGCTCCGCCTCCGGCGAGGTCGACGCGCTGCTGCGGCGCGCCGACGTCGTCGTCGAAGGGCCGGCCGGCGTGGTGTGGTGGCTTGGCGGTCTGGCCGATGCGCTGGAGCGAGCCGACACTTGACGGCCTCCGCTGCTCGACGGGGAAGAGCGCCGGTCCCCGATCTGCCTGGGACCTCCGGCTGCTCCGGAGGGGGTGTCCGGGCGTCGAACCTGTGACGGACCGGTGAACAGCACGCACTCTGTATTTCACGGTCGCGACGTCATAGTCGCGACTGCTATGACCCACGGAGTGTGAGTGAAGGTTTCGCAGCACGACACCGGCCAGCCGGCGCTTCGCGCCGCCGCTGGTCGCTGCACGGTGCTGCGAACCGACCCCGGGCGCGCCTCGTGATCCGCCGTGCCATGGTGCTGCGCTCGCCGGCGACCGTGTGGGCGCTGTCGGGTCTGCTCGGGTTGTGCACCCTGGCGATGCTGCCCGCCATTGCCTCGCGCGACCATGCCGTTCGCTGGGCGGTCGTTGCTGCCCTGGTCGTGGCTGTCGCCGTCGCCGAGACGTTGACGGTGTCCTTCGAGCTGCGCCGCGAGGCCCACTCCCTCGGTGTCAACGAGATCGTGCTGGGGGCCGGTCTCGTCGCGGCCGGTGGCCGCGAGCTGATCCTCGGACAGTTCCTGGGCGTGGTGCTCGCGCTGATCGCGAGGCGTCAGCCACCCGTCAAGCTGGTCTACAACGTCGCGCAATACACGCTGACGGTAGCGGTGTCAGTGCTGTCCTACATGCTGCTGGACCCCTCGCCGTCGCTGGGCAGCGCGCGTACGGCCGCTGCTGTGCTGGGTGCGATCCTGCTCGGTTCCACCGTGAGCTTCTTCGCCTTGATGGCCGTCGTCCTGCTCGTCGATGCCGCGCCCCCGAAGGGCGAGACGCTCGTGGTCCTGGTGCTGGGCTACGTCGGCGCGCTGGCCAACGCGTGCCTCGGGTTGAGCGTGGTCTCCCTCGCCGAGACGAGCATCGTCGCCTTCCTCTGCCTGCTGCCGGCGGTCGGACTGTCCGTCGGGGCCTACCGCGCCTACCTCGTCACGCGCCAGCGGCGCGACCACCTGCGGTTCCTGCTCGACGCCACCCGCACACTGCACGTCGACGACGACATCGAGCTGGGCTGGTCGGTCGTCCTGACCGATCTGCGCCGTCACCTCGCGGCTGACTCGGTCACGCTCTACGTCGCCCCGCGCGCCACCCAGCAGGACTGGCTGAAGCTCGTGTCCAGCGACGCGGCGTTGCCCACGTTCACCGAGGTGGGCGAGCTCGAGCTGGCCGACCTGCTGCCCGCCGCCGACCGCGGAGCCGTGCATGACGAGCACAGCGGCCTGGGTGACGTCGCCTGGCTGCGGCGCCGCGGGTGGCGCAGCGCGATTCTCGCTGACATCCACGACGACGAGCGGCTGCTCGGCCACTTCCTGGTCGGACCGCGCTCCGGATCCTCGCACCACCGCTTCGCCCCGCCTGAGGTCACGCTCGTCGAAGCGCTGGCCAACCAGGTCGGCGGTGTGCTGGAGACCGGCCGGCTCGAGCACGCGCTGCACGAGATCACCGAGCTCAAGGAACGCCTGCAGCATGAGGCGCTGCACGACTCGCTGACCGGGCTCGCGAACCGCTCACTGTTCAGCGAAGCGCTCGAGGTCGGCCTGGCAGGCACCGACGACGTCAGCGTCATGCTGATCGACCTGGATGACTTCAAGGCTGTCAACGACGACCTCGGTCACGCGGCCGGTGACCGGCTCCTGTGCGAGCTCGCCGAGCGGCTGCTCGCGGTCGTACGCGACGGCGACACCGCCGCCCGGCTCGGCGGCGACGAGTTCGCAGTCGTGCTGCCGCACTGCTCGCGTGAAGACGTCGTCGACGTGGGGGCCCGGCTGCTCGATGCCCTCGCCCAGCCGATCCTGCTCGGCAACACGCGGCTGCGCATCCACGCCAGCATCGGCACTGCGACGCGCTCCACACATGCGCTCGACGAGAAGGAGCTGCTGCGCCGCGCCGACCTCGCGCTGTACGAGGTCAAGCGCAACGGCAAGGGCGGGCAGCGGTCGTGGTCACCGATCATGCGCCACTTCACCGAGGGCCGGAACCAGCTCGGCGCGACGCTGCCCATGGCCGTTGCCGACGGCGAGTTCCTATGCCATTACCAGCCGGTCATCGACCTCACGAGCGAGCGGCCGGTCGCCGTGGAGGCGCTCGTACGATGGCAGCACCCTGAGCGCGGCCTGCTGCTGCCCGAGACGTTCCTGTCGATGGCCGAGGACTCCGGCTGGATGCACGAGATCGGCGAGCACGTGCTGCGGACGGCGTGCATGGACTTCTCGGCCGTACGCCGCCGCATCGGCGTGCCCGCCATGAAGCTGCACGTCAACGTCTCACCCGTGCAGGTCGACGGTTCGCTGCCGCACGTGATCGCGGTGGCGTTGCATGAGGCCGGACTGCACGGGGGTGACCTCGTGCTCGAGGTCACCGAGACCCAGCAGCTGGCCTCGAACCGCGCGGCCATCGAGGTCATGGAGGCCGTGCGCGAGCTGGGGGTGCACTGGGCGCTCGACGACTTCGGCACCGGCTATGCCGCTCTCGACCAGCTCGCCGACCTGCCGGTCTCTGTCGTGAAGCTCCCGCGCCAGCTCGTCACCGGTATGCGGTCGCCGCGGGGCACCCGGCTGGTGAGCGGAACGCTGGCGCTCGCGCGCGCGATCGGGCTGACGGTGGTCGCCGAGGGCGTCGAGCACTCCGAGCAGGCGCAGCTGCTGCGCGAAGGTGGTTGCGACGCGGCGCAGGGCTATCTCTGGTCGAGGGCACTGAGCAGGTCGGCCCTCAACGCCTGGCTCGACAAGGACGGGCTCACCGCGCGCTGAGGCCTCGTCGCTGCGGCCCCGCTCGACGCCGAGGTGATTCAGACTGCGACAGCACGGCCTGCATCTGATCGGTTTAGCCAACTTTTTGTTCTTTTGCCCTTGACCTCGGCTATGGCCGCGGCGCACTGTCTGGCGTGCCAACCCAGGCGGGCTTGCGGTCCGCACAGCTCCGACGGAAGAGGATCAACAGTGATGCTTAGACCCCGAGTTCGACGATGGCGCCGAGCGCTGACGGCTGCGGGCGGGACTACGGCCCTCGCGGCGGCTCTGCTCGTGGGCAGCGCGGGCGCCTCGCACGCGGCAGGCTCGCTGCCCTGCGACATCTATGCCGGGGCAGGAACGCCCTGCGTCGCGGCGCACAGCACCGTACGAGCGCTCTTCTCGGCGTACTCCGGAAACCTCTATCAGGTGCAGCGGGCCTCCGACGGGGCGACCACCGACATCGGGCTGCTGGCGACGGGGGGCTATGCGAACGCCGCGGCGCAGGACACGTTCTGCGCGAACACCTCCTGCACCATCCCGGTCATCTACGACCAGTCGGCGCGTCACAACGACCTGACGGTGGAAGGTCCGGGATCGGCCGGCGGCCAGGATGTCGCCGCGAACGCGACTGCGCTGCCGGTGACCGCCGGCGGGCACAAGGTCTATGGCGTCTACATCACTGCGGGCACCGGCTACCGGCACTACGTCGGTGCAGGTGTCGCCGTGAACGGCCAGCCGGAGGGGATGTACATGGTGGCCAGCGGCACGCACGTGAACAGCGGCTGCTGCTTCGACTACGGCAACGTGGAAGCGACGATCAACGACACCGGCAACGGGCACATGGACGCGGTGAACCTCGGGACGACGTGCTTCTTCCCGCCCTGTTCCGGACCCGGCCCGTGGGTCGCGGCTGACCTCGAGAACGGCCTCTTCCAAGGCAATTACAGCAATACGGCCAACCTCGGCAACGCGACGCCGTTCGTCACGGCACTGTTGAAGAACAACGGTCAGACGACGTTCGCGCTGAAGGGCGGCAACGCGCAGTCCGGCGGCCTCACGACGTGGTACAACGGCACGCTTCCGACCGGCGGCGGCTACATCCCGATGCATCAGGAAGGGTCGATCGTCCTCGGAACGGGCGGCGACAACAGCAACGCCTCGATCGGGTCGTTCTTCGAAGGTGTCATGACGTCGGGCTATCCGACCGACGCCGCGGACGACTCGGTGCAGGCGAACATCACCTCGGTCGGCTACGCGGGTTCGACCGGTGGGTCTCCCACGGGCGGCACCATCACCGGGCCCGGCAACAAGTGTGTCGATGTCGCCGCTGACGACACCGGAGTCGCGGGCGCTGCCGTGCAGCTGTGGGACTGCCAGTCCGCCGCCGTCGACCAGCACTGGACGCACAATGTCGACAGCTCGCTGACGACCCTCGGTCGTTGCCTCGACGTCGTGGGCAACAGCACCGCGAACGCTGCGAAGGTGCAGCTCTGGGACTGCAACGGCGTCGGTGGTCAGAAATGGGTCCAGCAGGCTGACGGCTCGCTGCGCAACCCGCAGTCGGGCCGGTGCCTCGACTCACCGAGCGGGTCCACCGCGAACGGCGCGCGGCTGCAGATCTGGGACTGCAACGGCTCGGGCGCGCAGAAGTTCGCCGTCAACGGCGGCGCCCCGATCGTGGGGCCAGGCTCCAAGTGCGTCGACGTCGCGGCTGACGACACCGGTGTCAACGGATCGGACGTCCAGCTCTGGGACTGCCAGTCCTCTGCAGTGGACCAGCACTGGTTCCACCAGACGAACGGTTCGCTCCGCACGCTCGGACGTTGCCTCGACATCGTCGGCAACGGCACGGCGAACGGAGTGAGGGTGCAGCTCTGGGACTGCAACGGCAACGCCAATCAGGTGTGGGCGCAGCAGGCCGACGGCTCCCTGCGCAACCCGCAGTCGGGTCGGTGCCTCGACTCGCCGGGCGGTTCCACCGCGAACGGCGCGCGGCTGCAGATCTGGGACTGCAATGGATCAGCCGCGCAGAAGTTCGCGCTGATCTAGCGCTGCTGTTCGAGCCGCTGCTGTTCGACGAAGGCGGGTGTGGACGATCGCGCGGCTGCGCGGCCGGGGGATCGTCCACACCGTCGCCTCGTCGGGCTCGGTGACGGTCGGGGCTCAGCCCCAGTTGCTGCTGGACCACGCGTCCTTGGCGTCGCCCTTGGTGTCGTTGCCCCAGCTGCCCCCGGACCAGGCCATGTTCGTCCAGCTGCGCCCGGTCCAGGACCGACCGGTCCAGCTGCGCCCGGTCCAGGACCGACCGGACCACACCACGCCGATCCAGCTCCGGCCAGCCCAGCTGTTGGTGGTCCAACCCTCACCCGTCCAGGCGACGGAGTTGAAGAAGCCGCCGATCCAGACGCCGTCGCCTGCTTCGGCCCCGGCCATCGCGGCGCTGCTGACGGTGACCCCGAAGATGTCCTTCTCGCCCGTCAACGCCACGCCGTCCATCACCACGTGGTCGGTGCCGCGGCTGCCCTCGAGCGTGCCGGTCCCGGGCGAGTCGTAGGCCGGGGTCGGCACGTTCAGGCCGCCCAGCCCGCGTGTCGCGGCGGCATAGAAGTTGACCTCGCCGGATCCCTGGGTGTTCGTCGACACGGCGGCCATGGAGGTCGCCGTCGCCTTGAGGAGCGCCTTGACCTGGTCAGGGTTGTAGGACGGGTTCTTCTGCAGGATCAGCGCAGCACCCCCGCTGACCACGCCGGCCGCCTGGCTCGTCCCGCTGCCCCGGAAGAAGCGGCCGCCGACCTCGGCGCTGGACCCGAACTGCTGGTCGATGCTCGATCCCACGACGCGGATGCCGATGAGCGAGCGGCCCGGTGCCACCACGTCCGGGTCGCGGCCGTTGGCGCCGCGGCTGGAGAACGAAGGAATGCTGTCGTCAGCGGCATAGCTCGTGGAGCGCATGTCCGTCGCGCCGACCGCGATGATCGTCGGGTCGTAGGCGGGGTCGGTGAGCCCTGGCGCGTTGGGGTTGGTGTCGGTGCCGGCGTTGCCCGCGGCGGCGACGACCACGATGCCCTTCTTCCAGGCCATCTCGGCGGCGAACGCCAGCGGGTCCCACTGGTAGGGCTGGGTGCTGTCGGTGCCGTACGACAGGTTGAGCACCCTGATGTTGAGTCCGTTGTCGTTCTTGTGCTGGACGACCCAGTCGATGCCCGCGATGACCTGGGTGATGTCGACAGCGCCGTTGGCGTCGCCGAGCTTGATGCTGACGATGCGCGCGTCCGGAGCGACACCGAAGTATTTGTCGTTGGACGGGTTGACGATGTCGGAGATGCCCGGGTCACGCCCGGCGATGATGCCGGCGATGTGCGTGCCGTGCCCATAGGTGTCACGCCCCGCGATGGTGGGGTCCTGACTGTCGAACGACAGGTCGGCGCCGAGCACGATCTTGCCGGGGGTTTCCAGGCCGTAGGACGGCGAGACGCCGGTGTCGAGGACCGCCACGTCGACGCCGCGGCCGGTGATGCCCTGCCGCCACAGGTCGCGCGCACCGACGGCGTCGACCAGCTTCTGCGGTGCCCCGGGGTCGGAGAGCTGGTCGTAGCTCTGGCCGCTGAGCGTGACGGCGGTGTCGGGCGACAGGCCGCGGACGGTCGGCGAGCGCTGCAGCCGAGTCGCCTGAGCACCGTCGAGGGTGACGATCAGCTGGCCGACTCCGGTGAGGCGCGTCCTGACCGTGCCGCCGACGGCCGTGACGGCCGCTGCGGCGTCATCGAGGGATCCGGACGGCAGCACGAGCCAGCTCGCCGCCGGGCTGTGGGGGGCGATCGGTGCGTGCTCCACGGGGTGCCGCACGGGGGTGGCTGACGCGGGCGCCGCGCCCCCCAGGCACGCCACGACGGCGGCAGCTGCAACGCCTCCGAGGACGGATCCCGAGGCGGTCCGGATCTTGCGCACTTGATGACTCCCAGTGGTTTCAGCGACACGCGTTGCATTGATGTTGCGGCAGAAAGCGGTCGCTGTCGATAGTCAAGAAATAGTCAAGTCGGAAGGAGTAGTCAGAGGTCCCGGAGGGTGAGGACATCGGCCTCGGCCACGCTCACGGGTCACGTTGAGTAGTGCTGGGAGTCATGAACCCGCAGGCCAGAGCCGTGCAGGGCACGGCCCGCTCGTTCAGACGGCGTCGCTGGGGGCCAGGGCAGCGAGGGGGGCACTCCCGGCCCGTGCCGCGTCGTCGTAGTGCCCGCGCGGCTGCGGGAGCGCCGCGACGAGCGGCGGTGCCGGGTCGGTCGCCGGTTCCCACGGGTTGCGTCCCAGCGCCCTGATGAGCGCCTCGACCTTGGGCGCGTCGAACTGGGTGCCTGCGCAGCGACGGAGCTCCGCGACCGCCGCCTCGACGCTGCGTGCCCCGCGGTAGGACCGGGTCGAGGTCATCGAGTCGAACGCGTCGGCCACGGCGATGATGCGGGCGAACTCGGGGATGTCCGCGCCGGCCAGGCCCATCGGATAACCCCGTCCGTCGAGGCGCTCGTGGTGGTGGAAGATCCCGGCCCGCGCCTCCTCGAGGAAGTCGATCTCGGCGACCATCTCCCTGCCCCTCACCGGGTGCAGCTTGATCGCGTCGAACTCCGCCTCGGTGAGCCGATCGGCCTTCTGCAGAACCCGCGTCGGGACGCCGATCTTGCCGACGTCGTGCAGCAGCCCGGCATAGCGCAACGAGGGCACCATGCGCTCGGGCATGTTCGACTCACGCGCGATGAGGACGCTCGCCTTGGACACGCGCTCGCTGTGGTGCCGGGTGTAGACGTCCTTGGTCTCCACGGCGCGTACGAGAGCCCGCACGGTGCTGTCGTACGCGCGTTGCTCGTCGGCGATCTGGTTGTAGGTGAAGCGGGCCAGCAGGAGCGGGACCACGACGAGGGCCGCGCTCAGTGGCCCGATGCCGCACGGTCCCCACACCACCGCGAGCGCCAGCCCGAGCAGGCCGTTGCCCAGCACCAGCAGGGCCGAGAGATCGATGAGCCCTCGCGCGACGGACATCGGGCGCAGGTGCGCGCAGAGTGCGATCACCAGGGACACGAGGCCGACGCTGGTGAGGAATACGGCGACGTCGGCCCCCAGTGCAGGGAGGAGATCGTGCGGGAAGCCGTCGAAGTCCAGGCCGTGCCACCCGCCACCGAGGCCGACCATGACCAGACCCGCCGCGCCCGCAGCGAGGATGAGCATCGCGGAGTTGAAGGCGCGCTTGACCAGCTCGCTCGAGCGGTCCTCCACGACGAAGCCGACGGACGCGACGAGCACGGCTGCAGCGGGGCCACAGAGGAACAACGCGCCGAGGACGACGATGCCGCTCAGGCTGGGAGCCGACTCGTTGGGACGGTGGCTCTCGTGCCGCGAGAGCGTGCCGACGAGCAGCTGCATCGTCGCCAGGAGGGCAACGGTGCGCCACGCCCCACGTCCCACACCGGCGAGGCTCAGCACCAACGCCGCCGTGGCGGAGGCCAGAACCACGCCGATGTAGGCCTGGGCGGTGCGCGGCGGGGCCGTCACAGGATTCTCACCTCGGCTCGGAATGACCTGCAGCGCGAGACAGGGACCGGCAGCGCGTCATGTCAGGTCCACTTGAGGACTCGACCGGACAGGTAGTTCTCTGCGGCCTTCGCGACGATTGACATGTGACATCACCTCAAGGGATTCGTCACGGGCACCGCTGCTGGCCCGTGCGTGATCCGCTCCGCTATGGCAACGCCTTTCGACACGCGATCGTTCACGTGGTTGACAGCTCGGCGGCTGCCGGTCCCTCTCCCGCTCTGCAGTTGTCGAGGCCACGCGCTCGAAAGCCCGTGACCTGCATCCCATCGACCGGAGGCGCGTCCGGTTGAGGCTTCGGCGCGACCGAAGTGGATGTCGCAGACATCACCGGAAAGGTGCGGCGCAAAAGCGACAGAAGCCTCTTCATGCCCCGGCTTGCCGCGGTCGGGCTCAGCCGGGCAGGTCGAGCGCGCGTACCTGGTCGCGCAGCCACGCCTGCGGCGGGAGCGTCGTGGCGGCCGCGATCAGCGCGGCGCACGCCTGCCGGCGGTCGCCGTCACTGGTCAGCAGCGCCCGGTGCAGCGCGTCGGCGGTTCCGCTCACGTCATAGGGGTTGATGAGCAGCGACAGGGATCCGAGCTCCTCGGCGGCGCCGGCCTCTGTCGAGAGCACCAGGGAGCAGCCCGACTCAGCGAGGATCGGCGCTTCCTTCGCGACCAGGTTCATGCCGTCGCGGACCGGGTTGACCAGCAGCACCTCGGTCACACGGTAGGTCGCGAGCGAGCGGGCGTAGTCGTCGTCGACATGCACGATCAACGGACGCCAGTCAGGGGTCGCGAACTCGTCCTCGATCTCGCGGGCGAGCCGCTGCACCGCGGCGGTGTATTCGCGATATTCGGGCAGGTCGTGACGTGAAGGGTAGGCGCCGGCCAGGTGCACGACGCGGCCCTGCCACTCGGGCCGGGTCCGCAGCAGCTCGCGGTAGGCGAGCAGCCCACGCACGATGTTCTTGGAGAGCTCGGTGCGGTCCACCCGCCCGATCACGCGCCGGTCGCCGACCTGGCTGCGCAGGCCGGCCACGCGCGCCTCGACGTCGGGCCGGCACGCCCGCTCCCGCAGCTGCTCGGCGTCGATGCCCAGCGCGTGCACGGCCACCTGGGTGGTGTGCCCCTCGACGCACACGGTGGCGGCGGCCCGGTCGACCTCGGCGTCGAGCATCGCCTCGCAGCAGTCGAGGAACGCGCCTGCCCAGCGCTTCGCGAGGAAGCCGACATGGTCGGCGCCGAGCACGCCCAGCAGCACCTGCCGGCCGATGTCCTCGGGCAGCAGGCGGAAGTAGTCGACGGGCGCCCACGGGGTGTGGGAGAAGTGCGCGATCCGCAGGTCGGGGCGCAGTGCGCGCAGGAAGCGAGGCGTCAGCGTGAGGTGGTAGTCCTGAACGAGCACCTTGGCGCCCGGCGCCGCCGCCGTGGCGAGTGCCTGCGCGAACTGCTGGCCGTACGCCTCGTAGGACGCCCAGCCGACGCGGAAGCCCGCGTCGAAGACGGGGGCGACGGGTGTGGCATAGAGCATGTGGTGCAGGAACCACAGCGTCGAGTTCGCGACCCCGTTGTAGGCGAGGTCGTAGGTGCGCCGGTCGATGTCGAGCATCTGCACGGCGACGCCGGAGGTGTCGTTGCCCGCGAGGTCGAGCCGCCCGCCCGGGGCCTCGCGCGCGGCGAGCCGGTCGACGTCGGTCAGTGCGGCGCACACCCAGAGCACGGTCGCGTGGTCGCTACGCTGGCCGACGCCGATCAGGCCCGAGACGAGGCCGCCGCCCCCGCGGTGCCCGGTGGGGCGGCCGAACTCGTCTCGCCGGAACGACAACGGACCACGGTTCGACGCGAGCAGAAGGGTCGCGTCTGCGCTGCTCTGCGTGGGCATTGCCGCAGCCTAGGGGGTCGCAATCCGCCTGTGCTGCGGCGAATACGCCGTGTCCGAGCAGTCGTACCGGTGCACGCGCTCAAGTCGGCGGCGTACGCGCCGACATCGGCTCAGACCTCCCGTCGTCCCTGCCAAAGGTGTTCGCCTGTGTTCGTGTCACGCCGCGTCCGTCAGCTCCTCGCCTGCCCGTTGCTGGTGGCCACCGGCGTCACCGCTGGTGCGGCGAGCGCCCACGCCGCCGTGCCCGCCCCGGTCGCGTCGGGCGCCGGGACCACCGGCATCCTGGCCGGCAACGACGTCTCCTGGCCGCAGTGCAGCACGGCCCAGGGCGGGCACGGCCTGCCACTGCCGGGACCCGGGAAGAGGTTCGTGGTCGTCGGTCTGACCGACGGCCTGCCGTTCACCGAGAACCCCTGTCTCAGCCGCGAGGTGGCGCAGGCGCGCTCGATCGGTGCCGCCCTGGCCGCCTACACGTTCGCGGTCACCCCCACCGCTGCGCAGCTCCTGCGTGACGGTGCCAACGGACCCTACGACGCCGCCGACCCCCTCGGCCGGCTCGCGAACGCCGGCTACAGCCAGGGCGCCTGGGCCGAGGCGACGATGTCGGGCGCCGGGCTCGAGACGCCGTTCGTCTGGGTCGACGTGGAGCCGCGCAAGGCCCAGCCCTGGTCGTCGAACCCGATGGCGAACGCCGCGGTGCTCAACGGCGTGGTCAGGGCGCTGCAGGACGCGGGGTCCGGCGTCGGGTTCTACAGCTACGCCTACGGCTGGGCGCAGATCACCGGCGGGCTGCGCTCGAACCTCCCGGTGTGGGCCACGGCCGGTCACCGTGGACCGTCCGGTGCGCTGGCGATGTGCGCGAAGCCTTCGTTCTCGGGCGGCCCGGTGGTGCTCAGCCAGTACTACGACGACATCCGAGACTCCGACCTCACGTGCCCTGGTGTGGTCGGTGCCCCGACGCGTACGCAGCAGAGCCCGCTCGCCCCCTACCGCACCACGGTGCTGCAGCGCGGCTCCACGGGGCCCGCTGTCGCGGCGCTGCAGACGCGGCTCGCCCTGCCGGCTCACGGGACGTTCAACCGCGCCGTGGCGCTCAAGGTGCGGCTGTTCCAGCGCCAGCAGCGGCTCGCGAGCACCGGCGTCGTCGACCGCGGCACCTGGCGGGCCCTGGGGGCCGATCGGGTGCGCGTGCTGGAGCGATCCGCGGGCTCGTTCGGGACCTACTTCGGCTGAGGCGAGAACTGCCTGCGCGCGACCGCCCGGCGTCCCGTAGGCTTGACCCCACAACTTCACATTGCTCATCCAGAGGGGCAGAGGGAACGGCCCGATGAAGCCCCGGCAACCCATGCGTGACGTGTCCGACGAAAGCCGCCGGACTTTTTTCGCGCGCATGTAGGTGCCAACTCCGGCCTGCGGATCGTCCGCGGGGAAGATGAGGAGAGGCCTCCATCATGGGATCTGTTCTGACTGACGCGCCGCCGACGACCTCCTTCGGCCCCGCCACCGCCCTGTCCTGCCGGGAGTGTGGCCATCGCGTCGCTCTCGGCCCGAGTTATGCCTGCGAGGAGTGCTTCGGCCCGCTCGAGGTCGTCTACGAGCTCCCCAAGATCACCCGCGCCGACATCGAGCGCGGCCCCGAGTCCATCTGGCGCTATGCGCCGCTGCTTCCCGTGCCGGCCACCATCGCGTCGAGCCCCGGCCTGTCGCCGGGCTGGACCAAGCTGGTGCGCGCCGACAATCTCGCCAAGGCCCTCGGCGTCCGCCGGCTCTGGGTGAAGGACGACTCGGGCAACCCGACGCACTCTTTCAAGGACAGGGTCGTCGCCGTCGCGCTGTCCGCGGCCCGCGAGCTGGGCTTCACGACCTTCGCCTGCGCCTCCACAGGCAATCTGGCCGGCGCTGTCGCCGCCGCTGCCGCGCGGGCCGGGCTCAGGTCCGTCGTCTTCGCGCCTGCCAACCTCGAGCAGGGCAAGATCCTTATGGCCGCGGTCTACGGCGGCGCGTTCGTCGCGGTCGACGGAACCTACGACGACGTCAACCGCCTCTGCAGTGAGCTCGCCGGCGAGCGGGAGGACTGGGGCTTCTGCAACATCAACCTGCGCCCCTACTACGCCGAGGGCTCCAAGACCCTGGGCTACGAGGTCGCCGAGCAGCTCGGGTGGCACCTGCCCGAGCAGGTCGTGGTCCCGATCGCGTCGGGGTCGCTCCTGACCAAGGTCGACAAGGCCTTCCGTGAGCTCGGTGCGCTGGGCCTGGTCGAGCCGACCCCCTACAAGATCTTCGGAGCGCAGGCGACCGGCTGCAACCCCGTCGCGACCGCGTTCAAGACCGCCTCCGACGTGATCCGCCCGGTGCGACCCGACACGATCGCCAAGTCGCTCGCGATCGGCAACCCGGCCGACGGTCCCTACGCGCTCGACGTCGCACGCCGAACCGGCGGCGCGATCGAGGACGTCACCGACGAGGAAGTCGTGGCGGGCATCCGCCTGCTCGCGTCGACCGAGGGCATCTTCGCCGAGACCGCAGGCGGCGTCACGGTGGCCACGGCCCGCAAGCTGCTCGCGGCCGGCCTGCTCGACCCCGACGCCGAGACCGTGCTGCTGAACACCGGCGACGGGCTCAAGACCCTTGACGCCATCGCTCCGGTCGTCGGTCCGACCGCTACGATCCCGCCGTCTCTCGAGGCGTTCCTGAAAGCAGGCTTGATATGAGTGTGACCGTGCGGATTCCCACGATCCTGCGCACCTACACCGGTGGCGTGTCCGAGGTCGTGGCCGACCCGAGTGACAGCGACGGCTCGCCCGACGGCGCCACCGTGGCCGATGTGCTCGACGCCCTGGAGGTGCAGTTCCCCGGCATCCGCGGCCGTGTGCTCGACGACACGGGCAAGCTGCGCCGGTTCGTCAACGTCTATGTCGGCGACGAGGACGTGCGCTTCGCCGACGGTCTGGCCACGGCGACGCCGCCTGGGTCGGCGCTGTCGGTCATCCCGGCGGTAGCGGGCGGCTGACGACCCCCGTCTGTCGCCGGTGCGGCATTTCGGGCGAGTTGAAATCTTCGGCACTAGTGCAAACGGGTCAGCCGCGGTTACGCTCCGCCGATCAGGACTGCGACGTCGCAGTCTGGCGAACGCAGCGCGCGGTTGCGTTCCAGTACCGAGGAGTGGGCATGGCGCAGGGCACTGTCAAGTGGTTCAACGGCGAAAAGGGCTATGGCTTCATCGCCTCCGACGAGGGCGCTGATGTCTTCGTGCACTACAGCGCCATCGACTCCCCTGGTTATAAGACCCTGGAGGAGAACTCGCGCGTGGAGTTCGACATCACTCAGGGCAGCAAGGGCCCCCAGGCGGAGAAGGTGCGCCTCGTCTGAGGTGCGGCGCAGGGGCGGGTCCACAGCTGGGCAGGTGTGCCAACCCAGAGACCTCCTGGTGGCGTAGGCCTTCGGGCACCCGTCGTCGCTGCACGGCTCGCCTTCACGACTGTTGACCCACACCAGGCGGACAATCCCCCTGGTGTGGGTCATCTCGCTTCGACCAGCTGATTCGTCGAAGCCGTTCGACTGTTAGACCAGGTCGCCGGCGCGCCACGCGGCGGCGGCGCACTCGAGGCGGGCGGCGGCACGCAGGTTGCCCTCGGCCAGCTTTCCCTCGGGAGCGTGCGTCTCGCCGCTCTCGGCGAGTGCGAACCGGCCACATGCCAGCACCCGGTGCACGGCAGCAGCCCGGTCCATCGCGCCGGGCGGGTCGCCGAGCAGAGCGGTCGTCAGGACGGCGTCGGCGAGCTCGAGCAGGTCGACGGGGGCCGGGGCGTCCGGAACGCCCGCCACGGCGTCGGCAACGGGGGCGTGCGCCCGTCCGGCGCGGTAGAGCCTGGCCGCTTCCGGACCTTGCCGGACCAGCCAGGCGCGCAGGAGATACAGCGACCACAGGGCCGCAGGCAGCCCGTCGTCCTCCGGGGCGCCCCAGAGCTCACGCAGCCCGTCGAGGCCGACGGTCTCGTCGAGGCGCACGAGCTCCTGCACCAGGGCGGGGTCGTCGCGCCCGGCCTGCAGCAACGCGGAGGCGGTCGCGTAGGCGCGCTCACGGCGCACGGCCGGGTCGTGGATCTCGTCGGCGATGCCTTCGAGGGCGGCAGACGGCATCGGCAGCGGCCGGTGCGGCCGGCGTACGGCCTTTTCGTGCTCGTCCCAGCGTTCCTCGGTCATTGCCTCCAGTGTGCCTCGCCACCTCGGACCAGGCGTCAGTTGCCCACAGATGAGCGCTGGCGCTTGCACTCGGGTGCCCTGAGTGCTAATCATGGAGTTGGCACTCCGAGACCCGGAGTGACAACGCGTGAGGCGCACGAAGGGCCCCCTGAGGCTCGCCGTCGCGGGCGTCGCCTCAGCGCGGGCACCAGATTGCTCAGGCCCCTGTCCCGGGAGGACCACTACCGCATGGCCAAGATCATCGCTTTTGACGAGGAAGCCCGTCGTGGGCTCGAGCGCGGCATGAACCAGCTCGCCGACGCCGTGAAGGTCACCCTCGGCCCGCGTGGCCGCAACGTCGTTCTGGAGAAGAAGTGGGGAGCCCCCACGATCACCAACGATGGTGTGTCCATCGCCAAGGAGATCGAGCTCGAGGACCCCTACGAGAAGATCGGTGCCGAGCTGGTCAAGGAGGTCGCCAAGAAGACTGACGACGTCGCCGGCGACGGCACCACCACCGCAACCGTGCTCGCCCAGGCTCTGGTTCGCGAGGGGCTGCGCAACGTCGCGGCCGGCGCCAACCCGATGGCCCTCAAGCGCGGCATCGAGCGGGCGGTCGAGCTCGTGAGCGAGCAGCTGCTGCTGCAGGCGCGCGAAGTCACCACCAAGGAGCAGATTGCTTCCACGGCATCCATCTCCGCCGCTGACAGCCAGATCGGCGAGCTCATCGCCGAGGCGATGGACA
>CAXSDR010000025.1:0-37760 GCA_964236445.1 uncultured Motilibacteraceae bacterium
TCGGGGCGACGCGGATCCGATGTCCCGGCGCGCCGGTAGACTGACGGAGCCGCAGCCCCGCTCGGCGAATCCCGCCGAGATCTGGAGTGCCTTCGCATGCCCACGCGTGACGACCTGCGCAACGTCGCCATCATCGCCCACGTCGACCATGGCAAGACGACCCTCGTCGACGCGATGCTGTGGCAGTCGGGCGCCTTCTCCACACACCAGGCCGACGAGGGCTCGGTGAACGAGCGCGTCATGGACTCGATGGATCTCGAGCGCGAGAAGGGCATCACGATCCTCGCGAAGAACACCGCCGTTCAGCGCAAGGACATGCTCGTCAACATCATCGACACTCCCGGGCACGCCGACTTCGGCGGCGAGGTCGAGCGCGGCCTGTCCATGGTGGACGGCGTGGCGCTGCTCGTCGACGCTTCCGAGGGCCCCTTGCCCCAGACCCGGTTCGTGCTGCGCAAGGCGCTGGCCCAGAACATGCCCGTCATTCTGATCATCAACAAGGTCGACCGTTCCGACGCCCGCATCGCCGAGGTCGTCGACGAGACCTACGAGCTGTTCCTCGACCTCGATGCCACCGAGGAGCAGATCAACTTCCCGATCGTCTACTGCCAGGCCAAGACCGGCCAGGCGTCGCTCAACCGGCCCGAGAACGGCGAGAGCCCCGACAGCCCCAACCTCGACCCGCTGTTCGAGGTGATTCGCAACACGATCCCGGCGCCTCACTACACCGAGGGCGCGCCGCTGCAGGCGCACGTCACCAACCTCGATGCCTCGCCCTACCTCGGTCGCCTGGCGCTGCTACGCATCCACAACGGTGAGCTGCGCAAGGGCCAGACCGTCGCGTGGTGCAAGCAGGACGGCACGATCGAGCGCATCAAGCTCACCGAGCTCCTCGGCACCAAGTCCCTCGAACGAGTGCCGATCGACTCCGCCGGTCCCGGCGACATCGTCGCGATCGCCGGCATCCCGAACATCACCATCGGCGAGACCCTGGCCGACCCCGACGACCCCAAGCCGCTGCCCGTCATCACCATCGACGAGCCCAACATCTCGATGACGATCGGCATCAACACCTCCCCGCTCGCGGGGCAGAGCGGCAAGAAGCTCACGGCCCGGCTGGTCAAGAACCGGCTCGATGCCGAGCTCGTCGGCAACGTGTCCATCCGCGTCGAGCCGACCGAGCGCCCCGACACCTGGGAGGTGCAGGGCCGTGGTGAGCTGCAGCTGGCGATCCTCGTGGAGATCATGCGGCGCGAAGGCTTCGAGCTGACCGTCGGCAAGCCGCAGGTCGTCACGCGGACCATCGACGGCAAGGTGCAGGAGCCGATGGAGCGCCTGACCATCGACGCGCCGAGCGACTACCAGGGCGTGCTGATCCAGCTGCTCGCTCTTCGCAAGGGCCGTCTCGAGCAGATGGTCGACCATGGCACCGGCTGGGTCCGCATGGAATACGTCGTGCCGGCCCGCGGTCTCATCGGCTTCCGCACCGAGTTCCTCACCGAGACCCGCGGCACGGGGCTCCTGCACCACGTGCACGAGCGCTACGAGCCGTGGCACGGCGAGATCCGCACCCGCGCGTCCGGCTCGCTGGTCTCCGACCGCAGTGGCCCGACGACCGGCTTCGCCCTGGCCAACCTGCAGGAGCGCGGCACGATGTTCGTGGGCCCCGGCACCGACGTGTTCGAGGGCATGATCGTGGGCGTCAACAGCCGCGCCGACGACATGGACGTCAACCCGACCAAGGAGAAGAAGCTGACGAACATGCGTCAGTCGTCCTCCGACGTCCTGGTCCCCCTGATTCCGCACAAGGTCCTCAGTCTCGAGCAGGCGCTCGAGTTCTGCCGCGAGGACGAGTGCGTCGAGGTCACCCCCGCGACCGTGCGCATCCGCAAGGTGCACCTCTCGGCCCAGGAGCGCCAGAAATACCGCGGCAAGAACAAGGCAGGTGCTGCTCCTCGCTAGGCGAGGTAGTCCGCGCGGCCGGGGACGGCATAAGTCATGCCGCCGTGCCCGCCGCGCTGCGCCATACCGGCGTAGCACGCCGGCATCGCGCTCTGGTCCGCCGGCACGCCCAGCAGCGCCCGGGTGACGCCCTGGGTGCTGTCGAGCAGGTCGTCGAGCGCCCTGAGCAGCTGCGCGCCGGAGATCGGGGTCAGCGTGCCGTCGCCGTCGCGCAGCGCCTCGAGCACCGCGCGTCGGAGCAGCTCCTTGATGAACGACGCCGTGACTCCCGCTGAGCGGTCTATGACCGTCGAGATGACGGCCTCCTCGGCCGCCAGGCTGATGGCCCGGCTGTAGACCTCGAGCAGCCGGCGCCTCGCCGCGGCGTCGGGCAGCCCGATCTCGATCGCGACGTCGACCCGGCCGGGTCGGGCGGCGAGCGCAGGTTCGAGCAGGTCGGCGCGGTTCGTGGTGAGCAGGAACAGCAGGTCCGCGTCGGCGGCCGCGCCGTCCATGGCGTCGAGCAGCTCGAACAGCACCGGGCTCGCACCGGGTCCGTGCGCCCGGTCTTCTGCCACGAGGTCGACGTCCTCGAGCACCACGACCGCGGGTTGCAGCTCACGCGCCAGCTGGGTCACCTGACCAACGAGGTGCAGCGAGCGCCCGGAGAGCATGAGCACCGTCGAGCCGGCGCGGGCCTCGTCCTCTCGGGCTGACATGACCGGCAGCCTAGCTAGGGCTCGGCACGGTTCCGCAGAATGAATCGTGTCGTGAGGCTCAGCCCGGGCCGGTATCTGCCGACTGCATCGTCGTGGACGACCTTTTCGGGAAGCGCTCGGACCGCTCGCGACTCGACTCAGCAGCTCGGGGGCGCGCGCTCGAGCTCCTCGGCGCCTTCACCGCCGACCTGCCCGCAGACGTGCGCGACGCATCGCTTCGACGCGTGCACGGCGATGTCCTCGGCGACCACGCTGCAACCGCTGCCCTGCTCAAGGCGCTTGCCGAATATGGCGCGACGCTCGCGGGCGTGGCTGCCGAGGCATCGTCGGGCCGCCGCGCCGTCGACCCCGCGGCCTTCGTACGCGCACTGGCCAGGGTCGATCTGACCCTCGGCTAGCCCGCCTGCACCCGCCGAACCGGCAGAAGGGTCCCTTGTGCCAGACCTATTGGCACAGGGGACCCTTCTGCCAACTGAGGCAGCGCGAGGGCGAAGCTCAGGACGCTGACGTCACCAAGACCGGAGAGGTCGTGACGGCGATCCGGCCCTTTGCGCGTACGGCGGTCCGCTTGCTGTCCAGGCCGACAACCGTGGCGGCGACCGGGGTCGTGATGGCGACCTTGCGCGAAGGGTTCCAGATCACGGTCGCCTTGCCGCGGCGCGGGACGAACACGCAGCGGTAGGTGTTGAGCGCGTCGCGGGTGCAGCCGGCGAACGGCAGCGACATCCAGCCACGCGTGACGGCCCACGCCTTGCCGGCCTGGGTGAGGGTGACGTTGTTCGAGGTCGTGAGGTCGACACCGAGCACGCCGTGGCCGTCCCAGGCATACCAGAACAGCCTGCTGATGCCGTTGGCTGCGTTGAGCAGCAGCAGTCGCGAGACGTACGCCGCCTGACTCGCCGGAGCGATGGCCAGGGGGGTGTTGTCGAAACCGGTGTTTGCACCGGTGCCGCCGGTGGCGCCACCGAAGTTGACCTCGGTGTTCCAGATCGGCTTACCGATGAGCTTGTCGGCCTTGAGGTAGGGGAGCACCTGCGCCAGCTGGGTGACGGTGTCCTCAGGCTTGCCGTTGGCGAGCGGGTAGAGGTGCAGGGCGACGACGTCGACGTAGCGCGCGTTGGTCTGGCGGTAGTAGTTCGCCAGCCAGGTGCGCTGCGGGGCGCGACGCGTGGACATGCCCGGACCGACGAGCTGCAGACCGGGATACTTCGGCACGCGCACGCGGATCGTGCGGCGCACGGTCTTGCCCTTGACCTTCACCGAGACCACGGTCGACTTGGCGACCGTCTGGTGCACGACCTGGTAGGCGGCGAGGTTCAGCGCCGCGAGCTGCACGGGCGTGCCTAGCCAGAAACCGCTGTTCGGCTCGTTCCACGTCTGCAGCGAGCGCACCCCGCGCTTGTAGTAGCGGTTGACGACCGCCTGCACGTAGGCACGCCACAGGACTGCGCTGCGCGGGATCGAAGCGGAGCCGGGCAGGCCGTTCGGAGCCACCTGGTCGGGATGCAGGCTCGCCCACTGCGGCGTGACGCCGAGCACGATGAGCGGGTCGGCCCCACGGGCACGCGCGCCGGTCACAGCCGCGTCGAGACGCGTCCAGTTCCAGGTCGTCGCCGTCGGCTGCACGTCGGCCCACGTGGTGCCCGTGTCCCAGAGGCGCACCGAACCGACCAGCGTCTTGGCGGGCCATTGCGCCGACACGCCCGCACCGAGGAAGTGCGCACCGAAGTAGGTCGGGGGCACGAGCACACCCACCGGCTTGACGACCGGACGCACGGGCTTCGGAGCGGCGGTGGCCGTGGCCACGCTGCCGGTGACGAGCGCACCGGCGACGACGCTGGCGACGGCTCCGGTCACGACGGCAAGCCGGCTCGATCGACTCGGACGACTCAAGGGGTTGAAGCGCATGTGCAGCAGTTCCTTCCGGAGGTGGCGCCCAGCAGCGTACGTGACAGGCCCTGGCAGTTCCTGGCCGTTCAGGCATCGGCGCGCGGGGCCGGATCACTGAGCACCCTAAGCGAAGATGCGGCCCACGTCGCGTCCCACACCCTCACGTATCTTGGGCATACGTGGGTCATTTCTGCTCAGGACTAGCGGAACACCGGCGAACTTGGGACGGTTGTCCCTGGCACCGCCCCGTGGCATGACCCCGGGCCCCAACATCAGCCGCTTCGAGCGGCCTCGCGCCGAGAGGCGTCTTCCCGGGGCGGTGCTCACGATCGGCGGTCGGCCTTGCGGTCGACCGCCGTTCGCGCGTACGCGCCCGGTGGCCTTATCCTGTCTGCGCACCCGGCCGCAACGGCGGATGCAGTGCCCTCATCGTCTAGAGGCCCAGGACACCGCCCTTTCACGGCGGCAGCACGGGTTCGAATCCCGTTGGGGGTACGCAAGGCGGTCGCTGGCGTGTGAGAGACTGCCTGCTGTCGGTGCATGCCGACATGTGAGGCCCCGTAGCGCAGTTGGTTAGCGCGTCGCCCTGTCACGGCGAAGGTCGCGGGTTCGAGTCCCGTCGGGGTCGCCCAGGCGAAGGCCCGGCACCGTTCTCGGTGCCGGGCCTTTCTCGTTCGGCCATTTTCCCGGGTTCGCAGGCGGCGGCGGACCGGCACGACCGCCCGCTATGCTTGCTCGCGCTACCCGGCCAGGTAGCTCAGTTGGTACGAGCGCCCGCCTGAAAAGTGGGAGGTCGGCGGTTCGACCCCGCCCCTGGCCACACATCATGGGAGACACGTTCGACGACAAGGACTTCGTGTGCCACGCCTGCTGGTCGACGGCCGTGACGTCTGCTTCCTGGACCTTCGCCGCTCGCTCGCCGAGCGTTCGAAGGGCCTGCTTCGCGTGGACAGCGTCGAGGGCGCCCTATGGCTCGAGCCGTGCCGTCAGGTGCACACGATAAGGATGCGCTTTGCCATCGACGTGGCGTACGTCGACCGGACGGGACGCGTCCTGAGCGTGACCACGATGTCGCCGAACCGGATGGGTGCGCTGCGTCTGCGCGCGCGCGCCACCGTGGAAGCGCAAGCGGGACAGTTCGCCGCGTGGGGGCTGTCCGAGGGGTCGCTGCTCACCGTCGTGAGCTGAGTCCAGCAGCGCGGCCGGCCGACGTCAGCGCAGGTGCACGCGAACAGAGGCCAACATCGCGTCGAAGTCCACGTCGCGGAACTGTCCGAGGACCGCGATCTGACGAAGCGTGGTCACGTGCCCACCCGGCAGGCCGACAAGGATGAGCCGCGTCTCCACGTCGACGTCTCGCTCCGCCGGGTCGCTGCCGAAGGTCGTCCGCTCGTGATAGCGGAAGTGAACCTGGTAGGCCTTGGTGCTTCCCGGCACTTTGACCGTTCCCTCGTCGAGGACCTTGAACGACGCGTCGATTCCTTGCAGGCCCTTGAACGCTTGCAGGCTGTCATCGACGTTGCCCTTGTCGACGTCGGCGGCGCTGGCCGTGACGTCGATGTAGGGAGCAAAGGGATCTACCTGCTTCGTCGGCTCCACAGCCCACTCGCGGACCCCTGGGCTGTCGCCGTTGTCGGCTTCGGGCTCGGACTCCCGCCAGTCAGCCGGCACGATGAAGGAGATGCCGTGGCCGACCACGCGCAGCCCCTTGGCCTCCTTCACCAGCCGAAAGTTCTCCGACAACCCGCTCGCCGGCCCCGAACCTGACGCCGTCGAGTGTCCCGGCAAGGGCCCGCATCCCGTCAAGGGAACCAACGAGACCGCGAGGAGCAGGCGCGCCATGCGGCGGACGCCGTCACGTGGCATTGCAGCCGACTCGCTCGTTCCATGTCCCTGTGGCGAAGTCGTAGTAGTTGCCCTGGATGATCTCTCGGCCCGTCTCCGACGAGTGGACCTCAGCCCCGACGGCGAAGGGGCCCAACCGGGCCTCGGCGCCCCACTTGGGAGCGGATTTGTCATATTTGTAGAAGTCGGCCGTCACCGTGGATCTCCGGTTCATCTGGTCGTACAGCGCGGCCCGCTCCACCGGCGTTGGCAGCTGGCCCTGCGTGACGAACCGCTTGAGTGCCGTGTCGAACGCGGCAACAGCCGCCGTGTCAACGGTGCCGTCCGGGTTGCGGAAGCTGGTCTTGGCCTCGAAGCGCACCTGCACACCTCCCGCGATCTCGGCGACCGGTGGAAGCGACACCTTGTCCACCGTGACACCGCCCACCGTGCTTCCCTTCGCCCCACTGGCATCGATGCCGATCTCACCCTTCACCTGCACCGTGCGCACGAGCAGTGAGGACAGCCCGACCAGGTTGCCGTTCTTGTCCCACGTCGCTGTCACTCCGACATCGCCCGAGACGTCCGCTCCACCCGATGCCTCGACACCCACCCCCTCGGGGAGCGGGATGCCCAGCTTCGCCGCGGCCGACACGCTCATTGTCACGTTCACGCTCGTATCACCCGTGCTCGTCTTGGTCACGCCGACGACAACCCCGGCGCTGATCTCCCCGCTGTTCTTGCCGGCCTTGCCCTTCGCAGTGACCTTGGCACCGCCGAAGACCGACTCGGACACCTGCTCGCCCGTGATGGGATGCGTGACGAAGAAGTTCTTGTCGTTTTGGCTCTTCCACGCGTCGACGCCCTTCTCGGCGTCCTCGAGCGAGTCGAACTTGTACGTCGTGCCCTTGGCCCCGCTGACCTCGATCTCGACCTTGCCTCCGGCGGCCGCTTCCTCCTCGCCCTTGCTGATGCCCCCTCCGGCTCCAGGCTTGTAGGCCAGCTTGCCGGTTCGCTTCGTCGTCAGCAGATAGGAGTTGGACCAGTGGCCCTTTTCGTCACGGTGTCGCACCCACTGCAGGTCGTAGTCGGCGTCACCTCCGATGGTCACGACGAACGTCACGGACCCACCGACACTCGCAGCCTCACTGGACATCATGCAGTCCGGCGGCTCGTAGTTGATGGGCGGCTCCGGGCGCTGGCAGCCGCCTAGTCCGCCGGCCTCGGCGATGTGGCAGATGGCATTGCCTGCCACGGTGTAGATGCCGCGAGACACCGGGGTGACGAAGACGAGCAACCCCGTCACGATGAGGGCGACAAGCACGAGGATGCCGGCGTACTCAGTCGTCGCGGCTCCGCGGTCGTCACGGCTGGCACGGATGCGCATCATGGAGCCAGTCAAAGCCAAGGAGGGTGCGCGCGACGAGGGCCTCAGGGCCCGAAGGAGTCCGCAGAGGGCCCAAACGTCAGAAGTAGTGCGCCTTGCGATAGAGGCGGTAGCCGACGAAACCGCCACCGACAAGCGTCACCAGCAACGTGGCGACCACCGGATAGACCCAAGCGGGCGTACCCGGGGACGGCGCTCGGAAGTATTTCTGCACCGCCTCGGGCGCTGCCTCGGCCTCCGCCCCCGTGGCACCGGTCGGTAGGGCGCTCGGCTGAGGAGCATCACCCTCATCCCCCGGCGTGAGCCGCTGCAAGGTGAGCTGGACCTTGTAGTCCTCGACCGGAAGCGACGACGAACAGGTCTTGATCGTGTCCTCTGCGAGCGAGAGGCGTACGTACCATCGGCCCGGATAGTCCAGGCCGCCGGTGTTCTCGCTTGTCGGCCCGACACTTCTCACGGCGGTGTAGCCGCCGCCGCTGCCGTCGAACGGGCCGACGTTGTAGTAGGGGGCGTAGTCCCCGGCTTCGAGCGCGCGCGACAGCAGCCTTGCCTCCCATGCCATGCAGTCACGTTTGCCGGGACCCTGTGAAGCCGGCAGGCGCGCGGCGGCGGCGATGGCCGCGATCGCTTGGGGGGTGCGGCCGGCCGGCACGTCGAAGGCATACCACTTGGCCTGGCCCGGGCGCAGCGTGTCGAGGTAGACGCCCGCGTCCAGGACGGGGGCCTCAGCGGGCGAGACACCGCCACTGGTTCGCTCACCGAGGGAGAAGTTCTGCACGACCCGGCGAGCGATCTCGTTGAGCCGTCTTGCCAGCGCCGAGGTGTCTTTTGCGTCGTAGTATTTGCCGCCCGTGGCCGAGGCTACGCATTGCAGTTGCGCTCGCGCAGCCTGGTCCTGGGCGAGGTTGAGACCTACCGTCTCGATCCGCAGCGTGATCTCGTCATGGCGCAGCTGCTTGGCTATCTCGCAGGGTCCGGCACCTGGCTCGCTGCAGTTGTCCTGGCCATCACTCACGAGGATGACCACGCGGTCACCCGTCCGCCCGGCGAAATCACCCGGTGTCTGGCGCAGGGTGTAGCCGATCGGAGTCTCCCCCACTGCCTTGAACCCAGCCATGGCGGCATTGACCTGCGTCGGATCCGTCGCTGCGACCGGCAGCACCAGCCTGGTGTCCTTGCAGCCGATGGCCTTGTCATTGCCGGCGTATTGCGACCCGTAGACCCGAAGACCCATCGCGGACCCCGTCGGCAGGTCCCTGGCCACCCGGCTGATCGCTGCCTTCGCACCGTCGATGAGGCGTACGCCGCTGGATTCCTGGGCGTTCATCGACCCGGATGAGTCGAGCACGAACAGAACCGAGGAAGCACCTGACGCCTGCGCCGGCGCTGCGGTCGAGCTCAGCAGGATCAGGGAAACCACCGACGCGACGCACGCCACGACCATCGCGGCCATGCGCCGCGTATGCGTCATGCTCACCTGGCTGCCGCCCCCGGAAGTTCGCGCTGACCCGCGACCTGCGGGGAAACGATCGTACGTGCCGCGCGGGCGCTCGCCCGCAACATCTCCCGGCTCCAACGGGTGATGTCACAGCGGCCCCGCTAGGCGCTTCGCCAACCCCGTGACGCGGACGCAGCATTGGTGTGCCGGGCCCGGTCATAGAAGGAGTCCTCGTCTGCGGCGCCTCGCAGCACAGCGACGACGCTCCCACCCGCGCCGCCCACTGCGGTGGCCGCGAGCAATGCCGTCCACATCTGCGGGTTGCCATGGCCGCTTCCGTGTCCCACGAGAACTGCGGCGGCGCAGACCGGCAGGGGCGCGAGCATCGCCAGCAGGAACGTCGACAGGCCACGCGGACGGTAGCCGTCGACCAAGGCACCGCCCGCGACCAGCGCGCTCAACGCGCTGGGCACGAACACGACGAAGGCGAAAACGCCCATGCGCAATGCCCAGACATCCTCGGCAGCCGACAGCGAGCCCCGCTGCATGAGCGAGTGCAACATCAGCCACGCGAGAGTGCCCAACGGACCCCAGACCAAGGCCATCACGAACGAACCACGCGCGAAAGCTCGCACCTGTCCCATGTCAGGACTCCATCTCTAGCTCAGCCGCCCGGGCTGATGCCGAGCGCGTCCCGCGTCTGCTGCAGCTCGGCCACGGCTTTGTCATGCTCGGCCTGAGCGGCTGCGATCTTTCCGGCGCGGTGAGCCTTCGCCGCCGTCGTGAGCAGCACGAATCGTTCGCGCGACAACCGTCCGACCTCGGTGTTGGCCTGCGTGATCAGGTTGTCGGCTTCGACGACCTCGCGGTTGAGCACGTTGTCGACGTCCACCCGGGCATCGAGCGGCAGCTCTTCGGCCTTGCGCCCGATGTAGGCCTTGCGCGCATCCAGCTGGGCCTGCAACTCGTCACGCAGCTGGCGCCCAGCCTCGTCCGTCTGCCCCTGCTCCCGGCTGGCGAGGTCCACGACGCACTGTTCCTCGGCGACCGACGCCCACTCGGCGCGGCCAAGGGCGTGCTCCACCTCGCCGTAGCGGCAGTTGTAGTAGGCAGTCCAGGCGCGCCAGTCCCCCGCCTGTGTGAACGCCTTGTCCAGCGCCTTGTCGTCCGTCGCGTCGGCATAGACGCCACCGCCGGCAGACGCGGCCGCGCGCAGCTGCGCCGCCGCCGTGGAGTTCACGGAGAAGCCGATGACGTTGACCTGGACGCCGACGTCGGCTGACGTCAGGGCCTTCGCGGCCTGCACCGGGTCCCCGTCACACGTCTCCTCGCCGTCAGACACGACGTAGACGAAGTTGGAGTTGTCCGCTGCGGGCAGCGAGCCGAAGTCGGTCTTTGCCTTGACGAGCGCACCGGCCAGCGGCGTGTAGCCGCGCACGACAGTGCGGCTCAGAGTCGCTTGCACTCGTGCTGCGTCAGGAGCCTGGAACGGCAGCACCAGCCGGCTCGAAGCACAGGACACGTTCTTCGGCTCGTCCGCGCCGTTTCCGAACGTCCGAACGCTGACGCGGGCAGACTTCGGCAGCTCGCTCACGAACGTCGCGATGGAGTCCCGGGCGATGTCAATCTTGCTGCGGCCGCCGACTGCGTCCTTCATCGATCCCGAGGCGTCGAGCACGATCTCGACATTGACATTGCGTTTGAGGTCTCGCGAGCCCAGCGACGCGGGCTTCTTGCATGTCGTCTTGCCCGCGGGCGTCTTCAGGCACGTGCGGTAGTCGGCGCTGCTCTGCGCCAACGCCACGGCGTACTGGTTGGCACCGTTCGGCAGCGGCAGCGGTGGCGCGTCCTTGGCGATAGCGTCGAAGGCAGACGGCTGCTCGGTCGCCGAGGACGCTGCAACCGAGGGCGTGGCATCGGTCGATGCCCCGGGGGCGGTCGTCGCGACGCTCGAGCGGCCGGTGCTCTGCGAGCGGGGAGCGGGGCTTCCCCCGGAGCAGCCGGCGAGCAGCACCGACATTCCCAGAGCGATGCCGACCTCGACAGAGCGACGCACCACGAATGACCTCCCAGACTGCAGCATGCACCGAAGCCAACCACGGCGCGATGCGAGGACCGACACGAACTCGTTCGGACACTGGATCGGCCGACTATTCCACGAGCCGCACATCGGGTGCCATAGCAGCGAAAAGGTCAGCAGAAGCAGGGCAGCCGTGCCCGTGCAACCATTCCGGCAGGTCCTCGCGCGGATCGTGCGGCGGGGGGACCGGCGTGGCTGAGGGGTCAGGTGTCGCGGTGACAGCCGGCGGCGCTGGCGACGCCAGCGACGCCGGCGATGGAGCCGCGCACAGCACCCCGAGAAGTGCCGAGGTGAGGCAGTGGCCGAGTCCCGGAAGCACGAAGCCGAAGCCGTCAGCGACGGAGCACAGGCCGTCCAGCCGGACACTCACGCGGCTCGTGCTCGTGCCTTGGACGGCGGTGTGAAGGTTGTCCCGCACGACGTCGCGCGCCTTCACCGTGACCTCGATCTGCCACTCGAAGGTGGACGGGGAGAAACCGGTCACCGCGGTGGACTGTTCGTCTGCCCCGTTGGCTCGCGCGTAGGTGCTGGCGCTCGACTGCAGGGATGTGGGGTCGAGACCCGCACCAGTCGCGACCTGTCCGAGATGCACACCAGGGTCGCCACTGAGGAAGGTCCGCAGCTCGGTGGCGGCCTCGTCGCCCGCGGCCAGTGCGGCCGCGTCAGAGGCGGTGCCGGCGCGTGCCGACTGGTCGCCCGCGCCGCCGACGATGAACAGAACAGCGGTCAGGAAGACGCCGAACACGACCGCCAGGAGGAGGGCAGGCAGGACCTGCCCGTCCTCCCGGCGGGTCGCCGCGTCCGACGCCACAGTGCTAGCTCCGGCTCGCGTGCCGAGAAACAGCCTGATCAGGCAGCGCCGAGGCCATCGCTGATCTTCTGGATGGCGGCCGTGATGACTCCGCCGAGCGCATTGGACACGGCGGTCTTGAAGACGAAGAGGAGCGCGAGCATGACGGCGACGAAGACGATGATGCCGACGTACTCCGCTGCGGCCTGGCCCCGGTCGTCGCGGGTGCGGTTCGTGAAGACGTGAAGCGTGGCCAGCAGATTGGCGGCGACGCGGGTCGAGAGCTGCTGCATTGTCTTTGTCCTTTGCGACGTTGTGGTTGTGCCGATGGCCTAAAATTAGGCGGATCAGGGCCGGGCGAGCAGGGCCCCGAGGCCCAACCCCGGTCCCAACACGTGGTGGGCCCCCACTGGGTCCTCGTGCCTCAGCCATGGCTGGCGGTGAGCCCGAGACACAGCGCGATCGCCTGCGCGCGCGTCGCGACACCGAGCTTGGCGAAGATCCGGTTGATGTGGTTCTTCACCGTCTTGGGCTCGATGAAGAGCTCGCGCGCAATCTCAGCATTGCCCAGGCCACGCACCACCAGAGCGACGATCTCGGCCTCCCGTGAGCTCAGGCCGTAGCGCGCGAGAACCACGGGGTCCACGGTTCCCCGGCCGCCGTCGGTGTCGGGTGCCGGCTCGGCGCGCGGCGTTCGCGTGATGACGCTTGCAGCTTCTGGTGACAGGCGCATGCGTGACAGCGCCGTGTCGCGGATCGCGCTGACGAGCTCCTCGCTCGTGAACGAGCCGTGCACGAGATAGCCGGTCGCCCCACCGGCGAGGGACTTCGCGATGACATCGCGTGCGACGGAGTGCGTCAGCATCAGGACACTGGCTATCTGCGCGACCTCTGCCACCACGTCGAGGCCACCGCTGCCCGGCATGCGCACGTCGAGCAGCACGACGTCGGGACGGTGCGCAAGAACCGCCGCCAGGGCCTGCTCGCCGTTGACGGCGTCGGCAACGACGGTGATGCCGTCCGCCAGCTCGAGCAGGTTGGCGAGCCCCAGGCGCACGATGGGGTTGTCGTCGGCGATGACGACGCGGATGCTCATACCGTCACCTGCGTTTCCTCGAGGTCGATGGCCGTCAGCTCGTCGTCACGAGAACCGGTCGACGTCGGCACGCGCAGCTGCACCGTCGTGCCCTCGCCGCAGCTGCGGACGGTCAGGACCCCGCCTGTCCGGCCGGCGCGCTCACGCATTCCCACGAGCCCGTAGTGCCCCTGGCGTTGCAGCACGACGAGATCTCCCGGGACCTCGAAGCCTGCGCCCGTGTCCGTGACCGACAGCTCTGCCCACGCAAGGTCACCCCACAGCCTGACGACGACCCGGGCGTCAGCGGGCGTATGGCGAGCGGCGTTCTCGAGTGCTTCACCAAGCACCGCCAGCACTTCGTAGCGGGATCCCGGCCCGAGCACCACATCGGGGCTCGCCTCGACCGTCGCCGTACGGTCACAGCGACCCGCCCAGGCTCGGACGTAGTCGGTCACGGTGGTGGCGAGGTCGGACACGAGGTCGTCGGCGCGCATCACGTCGAGGATCCGACGGGCCTCGGCCACGGCCTGACGCGATGCCATCGCCAGCTCGAGGGCATGCACGCGCGCCCGGGCGGGATCTCGCTCGACCCACGCGGGCAACGTCTCAGCGATCATGGCCAGGCCGTAGAGCGACTTGCTCACGGTGTCGTGCATCTCACGCGCCAGACGTGCGCGTTCCTGGGCGCTCGCCGCACGGTGCGACTCGGCGCGCAACCGCAGCTCGATGCGCAGGATGCGCAGGAGCAACGTTCGCAGCGCAACGCCGCCGAAAAGGACGCCCTGCACGAGCACCGGATCGACGATCAGCACCCGCAGCAGCGCGGACGTGGAGTCGACCGCCGGCGGGCTCAGGCTGACCGCGAGATACCAGCCGCTCAACAGCAGCACCGAGAAGATCTGTGCGCCACGCAGTCCGAGGCAGAGTCCGACGAGCGCCGCGCTGCCCGCGACCACATAGAGGAACGGGGTGTCGACACCGATCACTACCAGTCCGACGTGCATCAGCAGCACGTCGACCGCAAGGGCCACCGGGTGCTCCACCAGGACCGGCCCGACGGAATCCCAGCAGAGCAGCAACCACAGGACAAGGGCCATCAGTGCGAGGAACACCCCCACCTGGGCCAACGATGCGGCGCGATCGGTGAAGGCGGTGAGGCACAACAGACCGCCGATCAGCCGACTGTTGAGCAGGATGCGGGCCAGTGACGACAAGGCGCTGAGCTCAGGCGGCAGGACAGCACGCTGCCCGATGTCCGGGCGATGCAGCATTCGCGCGGCCCGCGCGGTCAGCCCCGTCATCGACGTTGGAAGACGCTGATGACGAGCGAGCCGATCAGGAAGATGGTGATCGCGGGAATGATCACCATGGTGATCACGACGCTGATCTTCGGGTTCGCCCGTGCCGCAGCGGTCTTGGCCCGCTGCCCGGCGTTCGTTCGCATCTCGGCCGCGTAGGACGCCAGGAAGTCACGCAACGGCGATCCGAGCTCCTCGGACTGTAGGAACGCCGTCACGAAGTGGCCGAGCGCCTTGGAGTTGTTGCGGTCGCGCAACTGCTCGAAGGCGCGACGACGCGACGACCCGAGGTCGATCTGCCGCAAGGCCGTCGAAACCTCCTGTCCGACGGCGCCGCCCGTGGCCTCCGCGACCCGGGAGAGAGCGGCTCGGAAGCCCAGCCCTGCACTGATGGTCACGGTGAGCACGTCAAGGAAGTCGGGCAGTGACCGCTCGATCTCCAGCTGCCGGCGGCGTGCCGCCGACCAGACGAGCCAGCGCGGGAAGAGGGCCGCCAACAGCGGGATCAGCAGAGCCAGGAACTGACCGTTGAGCAGCAGCAGCACGGCGGGCAGCGCACCGATGGCACCCCAGCTCGCCTGCCGGGCGATCAGACGCTCGGCGGTGAACCCCTGCGGATAGCCGGCCCGGGCCAGGACGACGTCGGCTCGCGCCAGCAGCGAGTCGGTCGCGCTGCCGACGGCCCGACGCCCGACGACGCGGTCGAGCGCCTCGAGCAGGCGGCCGAAGATCGTGCGACGGGGACCACGACGCACCTCGCCTTCTTCTTGGTCGAGGAAGTGCAACGTCAGCCCGTTGCTGCGCGTGAGCACCAGACCGCGCAGCCCGAGCACGAGCGACGCCGTTGCGGTCAGGGCCAGCAGCAGGGGCATGTCACACGTCCACACGGGAGATGCGGTTGACCAGCGCGATGCCGACAATGAACAGCGTCGTGCTCGTGCCTGCCACGATGATGCCTAGCGGCAGCGCCAGCATCCCGCGAAGGCCACCCTTGATCTGGCTCTGGCTGATGGTCACGATGAGCAGGCCGAGCGCGACGACGGCGATCATGGTCGCCTTGGACGCCGCGAGCAGCGTCTTGACCTCGCGACGCAGGTTGCGTCGTGTTTCGAGAGATTCGGTGACGCCGCGCAGTGCCGACACCACGGCCCCGCCGGAGCGGATCTGGATGACGAGCACGTTGACGAGCAGGGCCAGCTCTCGCGAGGGCAGCCGGTCGCCCATGCGCGACAGTGCATCCTCGAGCCGCGCACCGAAGGAGACCTCTTCGACGACGGTCTGCACCTCCGCTCGTAGCGGATCGACCATCTCCGTCGTCGCCACGGTGAGGGCGGTGTTGAGCGACAGGCCTGCCTGCGTCGCGTTCGCCAGCAGCCGCGCCAGCTCGGGCAGCTGATCGGTGAACTGGTCGAGCCGTCGACGGCGCCGGTGGGCCAGATAGCCACGCAAACCGAAGAAGATGCCGGCCGCAGCACCGATGACGAGGACTGGGCCGCCCAGACTGTTCGCGAGGAAGAGCAGAAGGGCGGTGGCCGCCACGACACCGAGCACGACATCGACGACCGATGTCGTGATGGAGGCGTTGAGCAGCATGCGAGTGAGACGCTGACCCAAGGAAGTGCGCAGGCTCCACCGGTCCAGGACCTGCCGCAGCCGCGCATATCCGGAGGCCCCGGCCGATCCGGTCTCGACGAGAAGCTGCCGCTGCCGGGCCGCCTCACCGGCAACCACCGAGACACCCATGACAGCGAGGGTGAGTGTCAGCAGCAGCATGGCCAGGATCAGCGGAACACTCACGAGAGGGTCCCCTGCATCACTGTCGGCACCTGTTGGCCGCTGAGGCGGAGCCGCTCGGCCAACCGCTCGGGCAGCTCACCGAAGGTGAACCGCCCGCGAACCATGCCCACCCCGCCGTAGGGTTCCAGCTCGAAATGCGCCAGCGAGTGCAGGTTGTAGGCCTCACGATGCTCGGACACCAGCGCGGCCACGTCCACGACCCGACGCGAACCGTCGGGCAGTCGGGTGAGCTGCACGACGAGGTCGAGCGCACTGTTGATCTGGTCACGCAGCGTGTCGGTCGGCAGGTCGAGCTCGCTCATGGTGGACAACGTCTCGAGGCGCAGCATGGCGTCCGTCGGGTTATTGGCGTGCACCGTGGCAAGCGAGCCCTCGTGACCGGTGTTCATCGCCTGCAGCATGTCCAGCGCTTCGCCGCCGCGGCACTCGCCGACGATGATGCGGTCGGGACGCATACGCAGGGCGTTGCGTACGAGGTCGCGGATCGTCACACCGCCGTTGCCCTCCACGTTGGCGGGTCGGGACTCCAGGCGTACGACATGGGCCTGCTGCAACGACAGCTCGGCGGCATCTTCGATGGTGATGATGCGCTCGTGCTCGGCGATAGCCGACGAGAGGGCGTTGAGCATGGTGGTCTTGCCCGACCCCGTGCCCCCGGAGACGATGATGTTGAGCCGCGCACGGACCGCCGCGACGAGGAACGCCGCGACAGCCGGGTCGACGGAGCCCATCTCGATCAGCTGCTTCAACGGAAACGGGCGCGGGAAGCGACGGATCGTCAGCGTCGGTCCGTCGATGGCCAACGGCGGCACGATGACGTTGACCCGCTCGCCGGTGGGCAGACGTGCGTCCACCATCGGGCTCGCCTCGTCGACTCGGCGGTTCACCCCGGCAACGATCCGGTCGATGGTCTGATAGAGCTGGGCCTCGGAGCTGAACCGCAGGGGCAGCTTGTGCACCCGACCCGCGCGCTCCACGAAGACGTTGTCGGGCCCGTTCACCATGATCTCGGTGATGGTCTCGTCGCGCAGCAGCGGTTCGAGCACACCAAGGCCGAGCGCCTCGTCGACGACGCGGCGCACGAGAGCATGGCGCTCGCGGGTGGTGATGACGGGGCCTTCGCGCGTGAGCAGATGGCCGACAACGCGCTCGAGGCGGGCCCGCTTCTGCTCCTCGGACAGGGCCGACAGCTCGGCGAGGTCGACCTCCTGCAGGAGCAGGCCCTTGAGGTAGGTGACGCCGCCGTCGTCTTCCACGAGCGATGCCAGCGCCACATCGTCGGGTCGTCTGCGCAGGGACATGGCTCAGCTCGCCTTCGACGGCATGACGGCAAACCGGGTGATCGCTATGTCGAGCGGCGCCACGCCGAAACCGAGGAAGCGGACGGTCACGGTGACCTTGGCGCTCGACGCCTGCGAGTCGCCGGTCGAGGTCACCTGGGGCTCGAGCGCATCCGGCGCACCCGGCGTATCGGCTGTAAGGAAGTCGCCATCACGCAACGTGACCTGAGGGTTCCAGTAGGCGGCACGGTCGTGGACCATGGCGACGATCGTGGCGTTGCTCGTGCCGAGGGCCTGCTGACGCGCAGCGAAGCGCGCCGAGGACTCGGCACTGATGGCTCCATAGCCGATCAGGAACATCTGCAGGATGAACCCGGCGACCAGGACCGCGAAGGGAATAACACCCAGGAACTCGATCAGGGCGGAGCCGGAGTCGTTGCGCGAGTGCTGTGCATCGCGGTGGCCGGTTCTTCTGCGGTGGGCCGACCGCGCGGAGGTCAACATCTCAGTCGCTCGCCGATGCGCCGGCGGTGAAGGTGGGGTCCCAGCCCGACCACGGCATCATGCGAGGGATGTGCACCGTCACCCGGTACTGGTCGGCCAATGAGCCGTAGTCCTGGATCGAGACAGCGTGGTCGAGCCAGCCTGGCAACCGGTCGTCTGCCGCGTGCGTCGCGGCGACCAGGCGAGCTCCCGAGGTGCGGGTGCCGGCTACTGCCGCCGCGTCCGCGGCGCGCTCGGCGAGCACCGCACACAGTCCTACGGCCACGAGCTGGATCATGAGTAGCACGAGGAGCAGTCCGGCGGCGAGCGTGACCATGCCCTCGAGGGCGACCTGGCCGGAGTCGGGCATCAGCTCGACGTTTCCGTGCGAACGGCGACGGCCCCGCGTCGATCGGCCACTCGGCGGCGGCGTCGATGCGACGGCGCCGCGGGCCGCGGCAGAGTCGGGTCGAACCGGTGTCGCGAGAAGGCCGATGTCGCGTGTCAGTGCTGTCACGGCGCGCCGGAACGGGCCGTCCTCAATGTTCTCCGGCTGCGCGCTGTTGGTGACCGGCTGCAGGCGGTTCCAGTCGGCGGGCACCGACACACGTGTGGTCTGTGTGCCGATGATGCGCCGGGCAAGGTCGGGCTGGACCTCTTGCTTGGGACTGACGCGGTTGACCACGGTGAGGATCTCGTCCTCCTTGCGGATGTGCAGACGGGCGAGCATGCGCACCTTGTCGCGGCCTGCGCGGAGCGCGGCGACGTCCGCCGTCGTCACCAGCATCACGTCGTCGGAGAGCTCTAGCGCCGTCGCACCGACCTCGGAGAGCACGCTTCCGGCGTCGATGACGACGACGTCGTAGTGGCCCTTGACGGCCGCGAGCACCTGGCGAGCCGCGCGTGCGTCCACGTCCTCGGCCTGCTCGCCGTGCTTCGGTGCAGGCAGCAGCCGCAACCCGGAGCGGTGGATGAACACCGACTCGTCGATGTTGCGGCCGCTGATGCCTTCGGCCACGAGCGCAAGGTCGGCGATGGTGCGCCGGGGAGTGACGTCCATCAGATGTGCCAGGCCACCCTGCTGAAGGTCGAGATCGACCAAGCACACCCGGCGGCCTCGGTCGGACTTCGCCGCGAGCAGCGCCACGTGCAGGGCGAGCGTCGACGTGCCGACGCCACCCTTCGACCCGATGAAGGTCACCATCCGGGCGATAGCAGCCGTGCCGGCGCGTCCGGCCGTCAGTGCGCGGACCGTCCGGACCCACTCGAGCATGGGACCGAGGGCCGTCTGGAGCTCGGCGACGGTCGGCGTCGCACCGAGCACGGCGCGTACGCCGACCTCCATCGCTCCGGCCAACGTCTCGGTGTCGGCCACCTCGGACAGCAGGCCAACCGCGACATCGGGACGACGGCTCGACAGCTCCCGGCAGATCGCCAGAGCGGGCATCGGACCGACACTGGCGTGCAGGAGCACGACGTCGATGTCGCCGCTCATGACTGCCATGACGTCGCTGGACGTGTCGACCGTGCCGACGAGCTCGATGTCGGGCAGCTCGGCCAGCGCGACCTGAGCCATGGCTCTCACGCCCTCGTCGGCCACAGCGAGCAACAGCCGGGTGGTCACGGCGCGCTGCTTCCGGCGGGACCGACGTTCGCGGTCGAGTCGGTGGTCGGCGACGCGTCCTGCACGACGCCCAGGGACTCGGCATAAGACCGACGGTCGCCTGGGATGAGTGTCGTGTCGCCAGGTGGGCGCAGGGCCAGGCGGATCTCGCCGGCGACGCCTTCCGCGTAGGTCAGGGCCTTGATCTCCTGCTCGCCCAGAGCGAACGTCACCGGAACCGCTTTGCTTCTGTCGAGGGCACCCGTCGACGCTCGCCGGTCACGCTCTGCCGGAAGGCCGACATCGATGATCAGCAGGTTCTGGGCGATCACTTTCGTGCGCGGCACCTTGACCTGCCCGAGATCGTCGTAGGTCGCCCAGACGTCCACCCTGTCGCCTCTTTCCAGCTTGCCGGCAACGCCCGTCTCGGCGTCGACCATGATGGCCAGCTCACGCTGACCGGTGCGTAGCGTCGGTTTGGGGATGAGCGTGGAACCCTGGATGAGCGTTCCGGGCGGCAGAGCGGTGGCGGAGACCATGCCGTCGAGGTCCTGCAGGCTGTGCACCGCTGTCGCCGGCAGCCAGCGCTCTGGCATCTCGATGCGGCGCAGCTGTGCGGGAGTCACCGTGGTGTAGGCGTCGACGCCGTTCTTGTCCGAGACGACGAAGGCGGACACCTTGTTGCCGACCTCGTTCTGGACGTTGTTGACGTAGCCGACAACCGAGAAGAACACCGCGATCGCCCCCAGTGCAGCCACCACCAGGAAGACCACGCCGCGGCGCTGACGGGGATTCACAGGACCTCCATCAAAGAGCAGAACTGGCATTCGGACTCGACCGCGGTGTCGCCGCAGCTCGGACACCTGGGGCTGGGCCGCGAGCGCAGCGCCTCCACCAGCGCAGACAGGTCGACGGGAACGCGGATCGCCTCGAACACCCGTCGCGCCTGCCACCAGCTCAGCGAGGCACGTTCATCGCGGTGCACGACGCCTCCGGGCGTCGTCTCACCGACGTCGCCGGACGAGCGCAGCTCAGCCAGCAACGGGGCGCCGAAGGCGGCGTCACCAGCGGTGACCAGCCGCTGCGAGCCGGCAACCGGAGGCAGTGGCAGCCGGCCGCGCACCACGCGGCGCTCAGGGCTCGCCACCACGGAGAACGTCGTCCCTGGAACGAGCGACCATGCGTGGTTGCGCAGCGCGACGTCGACGACACCCAGCCTCGCCACGGAGCTGGTACGGGCAACGATGGTGACCGACTCGAGGATCTGCGGCCCACATCCCAGAACCGTTCCCGCAGTCACATCCTGACCGGAGAGCTGGGCGAGAAGGTCCGCGACGACCGCGACCGCTGTGTCCGAGAGGTTCAACGGCAGCGGCAGGACGCGCTTGCTGTCGGCCAGGTTGCGAGCCGTCCGCACCCGGCGCTCGTGGCCGGCGCCGGGAGGGTGCAGCACGAGCACGGAACCGAAGTCGTCCTGCATGGCCGCGAAGGCGTGGCTCGCAGCCAGCAGGAAACCGGGCTCGTCGGGGTGCGGCAGCGATATCACCGGCGTGGCTTCGTGCCCCCATCGCACGGGTTCGATGCCGCACAGGGCCACTGCGAACACCGGCCAGCCCCCCGATCACCTTGCGTCACTTGGAGCCGGTCCGATCACCGCCTGGTATGCGGTATCGCTACAGCTGGTAGTAGAACTCATGAATCAATGAGACTCAATGCCCCAGATGAGTGGCCAGCTCGCCAAGACAACCACGTTGAGTGGCAAAGCCTGGGTCAAAACTGACGCCGACGGATGAGCCCGGGGACCCAGACGTGGGCCTAACGCGGGCCCAACGCCTGACCTTGGGCGCGCTCCGCCACGTCCGCGGCGGCCTTGGCCCGTCGAGCGGCGCCAGCAGCAGCCCGCGCCTCCAACGCCGCCTCTGCGGCGCGGCGTTCCAGGTGGCGCAGGTGCGCCCGTGCCCGCGAGAGCTTTTCGTCCAGTTCCGCCTGCGCCTGCACGGCGGCGCTCTCGGCCTGCTCAGCGGCGGTCAGCTCTCCGAGCGCCTTCTCGAGCACCGCGCGCGCCTTCGCCGCAGCCAGCCCATCAACCGGCGGCGCGACCCGCTTCACCGGCACCGGCCGCACCGAGGCATCCGGTTCCACGCCGAATCCGCTGTAGCGCAGACCACGGACGAGGCGGCCCGCGCGTACGTCCGCCGCTGCCCGGGTGTCGACGAGCGCGGCGACGAGGGTGTCGTGGGCCTCTCCCGCAGCCGCACTGTCCATGCGTACGCCGGCGGCCGCCGCCAGTGCTTCGCCCCGGGCGACGAGCGAGGTGACGAGCTGCGACCGCTGCGCGGACAGCGCTCGGAGCTCCTCCCCCTGCAGGGCTGACTGGGCTTGGGCCAAAGCGGCGCCGAGCGAGAGGAAGTCCTCGATCACGCCGCGGTCGTCACGCACGAGGGCGTTGACCATCCAGGCCCCCGGCGTGGGGCGCCGGAGCGCCTTGAGCCGGGCAGTCAGCTCCTTGTCGCCTTGGGCGCGGGCAGCCGCGACCGCGGCGTCTCGGGCGGCGATGAACGTCCCGGGCGGGACGGCGTAGAGCTCATCGACCGGGTCGGGAGGGGTCGCCACGGCGCCAATCGTGACCCGGTCGGGCTAGCCCTGTGCGCGCGGGGCCGGCAGGGCGAGCAGCAGTGCCCGCACCTCGGCCTCGTGATAGCGGCGGTGGCCACCCAGCGTGCGGATCGATGCCAGCTTCCCGGCGCGCGCCCAGCGGGTGACGGTCTTGGGATCGACACGGAACAGCGCAGCGACCTCGGCGGGCGTCAACAGCGTCTCGGAGTCGGAAGCTCGCGAGCTCATGGCATCCCTTCATCGGGCGCCGACCGGCCGGTGCCCCCCGCCACGATGGTCACGGTTCGGGCCAAAGGTCCGATATGGCACGGCAGGGCTATCTTTGGGGCGGCGGTGACTACGTCTCTTGATACAAGAAGTGATTTTCGGCCTTCAGTTGGCGCGCTCCAGGGACTCGATCTCGCGCCACCTGGCCGAGAGCACGTCGTAGGCCGCCCGTGCTTCCACCTCGTCGCCCGCTGCCAGCGCCGTCAGGGCCACCGCGACGTCACGCGCGGAGTGGTCAGCCGCGAGCGTGGCCGCCGGCAGCAGCCGCGCGATGTCGCCGTAGTCGAGCTCGACGCAGGAGCGGGGATGGAACTCCTCCAGCCAGCGCGCGACCGCCTCCGTGTCCTCCTCGCCAGCCAGCTGGGCACTGCGCCGCAGCGTGCGCAGCGCACGCGCCGCACGCCGACGGGCTGCCGACATCTCGGTCACGTAGGTGAGGGAGCGCGGCGGCCCGTCCGTGAGGACCCGCTCGTCGTCGTCGACCACCGCGAACCAGGCCAGCGGCACCCGCCAGCCGCGGGTCAGCGAGTGCGGCGCGACGTCGGGATAGCGCACGAGCCAGGCCTCGTGCTCGCGCTGCGCCTGCTCGATGACCAAGGGCGGCACGAAAGCGTCGAGCAGCCGGGGCGAATAGGCGCTTCGCAGGCCTGAGAGCGCCTCCCATGAGCGCAGCCGGTCCTCGTCGGGGCTCACCAGCACCCGTTCGCGGCCCGCGAGGTCAGGGCGCCGAATGACGCGGGCGGTGACGCTCTCGCGCGCGGGCACGAGAACCGGAGGTGTGGCCAGCAGCCCGGCGAGGGCCCGGCGTCGCGCGTCGACAGCGACAGCTGCCCGCAACGACGGCTGCCCGGCGGCGACCATGCGCCAGCGCTCGCGCGACGAGGGGGGAAAGGCTTCGAGCGGCTCGTAGATCCGCAGGGCGGGCAGCCTCGGCAGGCTGGGCAGGCTCGGCGGGACACCCGAGGGCTCCGGACCGGCAGCCGGTCGCGGGTTCTCGGCCATGCCTGCGATCCTGCGCTCGGACGGGCCCATCCACAAGCACCCGGGCGAAGTCTTGCCGGGCCGGTCGCGGGGAACCTGTGCGGGCATGTACGGTGAAGCCCACGACGGAGTTCCATGTCACGGGACCGCCTCTGGGCCGTCCCGTCATCGCATGAGGGGGCCAGCCGATGGGGCGCGGCCGAGCAAAGGCTAAGCAGACCAAAGTGGCGCGGGAGTTGAAATACTCGAGCCCGAACACCGATTACGCGGCATTGCAAAAAGAGCTGGGAAGCCCCGGCTCGTTGACCAGCACGCCTGTGGCGGCTGTCGAAGAACCTGATGACGACGACCCGTGGGTGCCCAGCGACCGCTGAGGCACCCCGGCGTCGCTCAGTGAGCGGCCGGCTTCTGCCGCCGTGTCGTGACCACCATTGCGTCAGGCGAGCTCATGTCAGCCCGGCGCCGCCCTCAGGCGTAGTCGCTCACGAGGACCGCTGACCCCGAGACCTCCGTTGTGCTGGCGTCCGCGAGCACTTCTCCCGCGACCCACGCGGGAACGCCACGGGCGGCGAGCAGCGTCATGGCCGCCTGAGCGTCCGACGGGGCGACGAACGCCACCATGCCGACGCCCATGTTGAGAGTGCGCTCGAGTTCGTCGCGCTCGACGCCGCCCACCTGGGCGACCATCGCGAAGATCGGGGCGGGTGACCAGGTGCTGCGGTCGAGACGTACGCCCAGCCCGCGTGGCACCACGCGGGCCACGTTGGCCGCAAGACCACCGCCGGTGATGTGGCTGTAGGCATGCACGTCGAGCGTGGCAGTCAGCGCCAGGCAGTCCAGTGAGTAGATGCGCGTTGGTTCGAGCAGCTCCTCACCCAGCGTGCGGCCCAGCTCCGGCACAGCACCGCTCAAGCTGAGTCCGGCCTGCCGGCCGGGCGGCCCGAGCAGCACGTGACGCACCAGGGAGTAGCCGTTGGAGTGAAGACCACTGCTGCCCATCGCCACGATGACGTCACCGGCGCGCACTCGCTCGGCGCCGAGCAGGGCGTCGGCTTCGACAACCCCCGTGCCGGCTCCTGCGACGTCGTATTCGTCGGGCTCGAGCAGCCCGGGATGCTCCGCGGTCTCGCCACCGAGCAGGGCGCATCCCGCTCGGAGGCAGCCCTGCGCGATGCCCGCCACGATGGCGGCGACGCGCTCGGGCACCACGCGACCGGTGGCGATGTAGTCGGTCATGAACAGCGGCTCGGCACCGCAGACCACGAGGTCGTCCACGACCATGGCGACGAGGTCGATGCCGATCGTGTCGTGGAGGTCCATGGCTTGGGCGATCGAGACCTTCGTGCCGACGCCGTCCGTGCTCGTCGCGAGCAGCGGACGGCGGTAGCGCAGGAAGGCGCTGGCGTCGAACAGGCCCGCGAACCCCCCGATGCCGCCGACGACCTCGGGACGCTGCGCCCGGCGCACCGACTGCTTCATGAGCTCGACGGCACGGTCGCCCGCATCGATGTCGACCCCGGACGCGGCATAGGTGATCGGACGCCCGGGCGACACCTGCGTCACGCGCTCACGCCGGCCACCGGAGGATCCTCGCTCACCACGACACGCTGCTCGAGCCCCTCGAGCAGGTGCTTGCCCAGCGTGCTGTCGTCGGGCAGGGCGATCGGATAGGTGCCGGTGAAGCAGGCCGTGCACAGCTGGTCGGCGGGCTGTTCGGAGGCTGCGACGAGCCCCTCGAGCGAGACGAAGCCCAGGCTGTCAGCACCGATGCTCTGACGGATCTGCTCGACGGAGAGGCCGTTGGCGATGAGCTCGGCAGGGCTGGCGAAGTCGATGCCGTAGAAGCACGGCCACTTGACCGGCGGGCTGGAGATGCGCACATGCACCTCGGCGGCACCGGCTTCGCGCAGCATACGGACCAACGCGCGCTGGGTGTTGCCGCGCACGATCGAGTCGTCGACCACGACCAGTCGCTTGCCGGCGATGACGTCACGCAACGGGTTGAGCTTGAGCCGGATGCCGAGCTGACGGATCGTCTGGCTCGGCTGGATGAACGTGCGGCCGACGTAGGAGTTCTTCACCAGACCCGTGCCATAGGCGATGCCGCTCTCGGCGGCATAGCCGACGGCCCCCGGGGTGCCGGACTCCGGCACCGGGATGACGAGGTCGGCGTCAGCCGGGGCCTCCCGGGCGAGTCGGCGGCCCACCTCGACCCGGGACGCGTGCACCCCCCGGCCGGCGATCTGCGTGTCGGGCCGGGCGAGGTAGACGTACTCGAACAGGCAGCCCTTGGGGACTGCCTCGGCAAAGCGCCTGGCGCGCAGACCGTGCTCGTCGACGGCGATGAGCTCGCCCGGCTCGATCTCGCGCACGAAGCTGGCGCCGACGATGTCGAGCGCCGCCGTCTCGCTCGCCACCACCCAGCCGCGCTCGAGACGCCCGAGGACCAGCGGGCGGATGCCCTGCGGGTCGCGAGCGGCGTAGAGCGTCGTCTCGTCCATGTAGACGAGGGAGAACGCGCCTCTCACCTTGGGCAGCACCTCGAGAGAGGCGGCTTCGAGGGACAGGTCGGGATAGCTTGCCAGGAGCGCGGCGAGCACGTCGGTGTCGCTGGTCGCCTGGATCTGACCTGCGTTGTGCGGGGTGATCTCTTCAGCGACGGTGCGCTCGGCGACGAGGCGCGCGAGCTCACGGGTATTGGTGAGGTTGCCGTTGTGACCGAGCGCCAGGCTGCCGGTCGCCGTGGAGCGGAACGTCGGCTGCGCGTTCTCCCAGCAGCTGGAGCCCGTGGTGGAGTAGCGGGTCTGACCTATCGCGAGATGGCCACGCAACGCGTCGAGGTGGGACTCGTCGAACACCTGGGCGACGAGGCCCATGTCCTTGTAGACCAGGATCTGAGAGCCGTTGCTCACCGCGATGCCGGCGGACTCCTGACCTCGGTGCTGCAGCGCGTACAGCCCGAAATAGGAGAGCTTGGCGACCTCTTCACCGGGTGCCCAAACACCGAAGACGCCGCAGGCATCCTGCGGACCCTTCTCACCAGGGAGGAGGTCGTGATTCAACCGACCGTCGCCACGACGCACACCCGGAGTCTAGACGCTGCCCCGTCGGAGTGGGTCGCCGGGCACGAGTGGCCCGCCGATGATGTGGGCGCTCAGTGTCGTCGCTCGACCGTCACGGCGCAGAGCAGGCCCAGCAGGCCGCCGACGCCGCCGAAGAGGACAGCGAGGTAGACGGCGACGTCCGTCCGCGAGATGTGCGCCGTCGGCGTGGCGAACTGGACCGCGACGACAGCCACCACGAGGCCGAGCACGACGCCGGTCACCGTGAATCGGCGATAGCGGGGAGCCCTGCGGACGCGGACGGGTTCGCCGGGTGCAGGGACGAGCGACGGATCGGGCACGCCAGGAACGCTAGGCGACACCCACGATCACGCCAACGGCAGGTGGAGCGAGAGGTCGCTGCGCTCACCGCTGGCCTGCACACGTGCCTGTTGCATCGCGTCGGCCCACGCCAGCCGACCGATCGCGAGCTCGAGCCATGTCACGGCGTCCGTCTCGACGACCGTGGGCGGGGTGCCGCGGGTGTGCCGGGGGCCCGCCACCGCCTGGACCACGCCGTACGGCGGCACGCGGATCTCGACACTGCGCCCTGGCGCCCGCACGGAGAGCTCTTCGAGCGTGTAGCGAACCGCCGTGCGCAGGTCATCGCTGGAGGCGTCGCCCACGGCGGCGCCGAGGGCGACTCGGGCGACGGCGGCGCGCCCGACGTCGGGGTCGGTGCGCCGACGGGGAGGCACTGCTGTCCCTAAGGGTTGACCTGCAGCTTGAAGAGCAGTTTGCCCGACTTGTGAGTCTCGACCTCGTAGCTGCCCGTCGGGGTGGCAGAGAAGCTCAGCGTGCCGGGGACCCCCGCCTTGACCTCGAGCTCCTTGTCGATCCCGTGGACGTGCACCTCGTCGTCCTTGTCGGTCGTGACGGTGAGGTTGATCCTCTGGCCTACCTTCACTGCGACGGTGTCGGGCTTGGGCAGGATCGTGTCGCCCGTGACCATGACCGTGATCTGCTTCGGCGCGAGCGGTCCGGTCGAGCTGCCGCCCGTGCCCGTGCTGCTGGAGCCACAACCGGTGAGCGCCAGGGCAGTCACCAGGCCCGCAGCTGCCAGCCGGGCGGGAAGGTGGAACATCGTCAGGTCTCCTCGTCAGCCAGGGTGTTGTCGTTGCGCCTGCCACGCCATACGACCATGGCCGCCACTGCCGCCAGCACGAGGCCGCCCGCGCCGATCTCCGGGCCGTAGCCGGGGCCCGCCCCCTCGCCGCCCCCCGCCCGGGCCACCGGCGCCACTGGCGTGACAGCGACGCCGCTGCCGACGCCGACGCCGAATGCCAGGCTGCCGTGCACCTCATGGCCGTCCACGGAGATGATGCGGTAGCGGACCACGTAGGAGCCGTTCGTGGAAGCCGTGCCGGGCTTGATCGGCACGCTGATCCTGCTGCCGACGACGGTGGCGTGGGGCTCGCTGATCGTCGCGCCGGACGGCCCGAGCACCACCAAGGTCGCGCCGATGGTGGCCACGGCGTCGTCGAACCGCAAGCTGACGGCGACTGGCAGTGTTGCGTTCGACGACCCGACGCCCGGTGTCATCGTGGTCAGATGGTCGTGGGCCGAGGCCGGACCGGGGAAGGCGAGCAGTGCCAGCAGGGCCAGCACTGCCAGCACTGCCAGGCCGGCGGAACCAGTCACGCCGCGCAGGACCATCGCAGGGCGTCTGGGGCTGCCGGGGCTGCCGGGGCTGCCGGGCCACGACGGGCGCATCACGTTCTCCCGGCTGCGTCGACAGACCCCCACCGCCCCGAGGGCGCGTCGGCAAGGTTAGCCGCAAGCCGCACCGCGCGAGCTCGCGATGCCCGCCGAGCCGGTGACCGCGTCGCCGACCCCGACGAAATTCGCCCGCAACATTCGATAACGTGCGCGCAACACAATGCCGGCCGACAAGGAGCGCAGGCGGATGCAGGTCGACACGGCAAGTACGGCGTGGCTTCTCACCTGCACTGCGCTCGTGCTCTTCATGGCGCCCGGGCTCGCCCTGTTCTACGGCGGCATGGTCCGCAGCAAGCACGTGCTGGCCATGATGGCCCAGGTCTTCGGCTCGATCGCCGTAGTGAGCCTCGTCTGGGCGCTCGTCGGTTATTCCCTCGCGTTCGACCGCGGCACGCGACTGCTGGGTGGCCTGCGCTTCGTGGGCCTCGGCCATGCACATGAGTCGGTGCCGGGCCTCGACCTCCACGTGCCCCAGATGGCGTTCGCCGGGTTCCAGATGATGTTCGCGGTCATCACCGCCGCGCTGTTGGCCGGTGCCGGGGCAGACCGCATGAAGTTCGGCGGCTTTCTCACCTTCGTCGGCCTCTGGGTCGTCATCGTCTATGCGCCGCTCGCACACTGGATCTTCTCGCCCTACGGCTGGCTCTCCCAGCGGGGAGTGCTCGACTTCGCGGGCGGCACCGTCGTCGAGACGGCGTCCGGCGCCTCCGCCCTCGCGCTCGCGCTGGTCCTCGGGCCACGCCGAGGCTGGCGGCGAGAGGGCATGGCGCCGCACTCCCTGCCGCTGACGCTCGTCGGTGCGGGCATCCTGTGGTTCGGCTGGTTCGGCTTCAACGCCGGGTCGGCGATCGTGGCGGGCGGGGTCGCGTCGCAAGCGCTCGTCAGCACCCATCTGGCAGCGTGCGCCGGCCTCGCCGGCTGGGCCGGGTTGGAGAAGCTGCAGAACCGCCACACCACGACGCTCGGTGTCGCATCCGGCGCAGTCGCTGGGCTTGTCGCCATCACGCCTGCAGCAGGATTCGTGAACAGCTTTGCTGCCATCGTGATCGGCTTCCTCGGCGGCGCCATCGCGCTGCTGGCGGTGGAGCTCAAGTTCACGCTGGGCTACGACGACTCGCTCGACGTCGTCGGGGTTCACGGCGTCGCCGGTGTCATCGGCACGCTGCTGGTCGGCCTCTTCGCCACGCACACGGTCAACCAGGGCATCGTTCACCGCGGGCTCTTCGACGGCGGTGGACTGCATCTGCTCGGACTGCAGGCCCTCGCCGTCGTCGTGGCCGCAACCTGGGCCTTCGCCCTCTCGTGGTGCGTTGCCACTGCAGTGCAGCGTACGGTCGGCATGCGCGTCTCCCGGGAGGCTGAGCTCGAGGGCCTCGACACCCACACCCACGCCGAGTCGGCCTATGACATCGGTGCTCGCCGCATGGCTGGAAGGATCGGCGCATGAAGCTCATCACCGCGATCGTCAAACCGTTCAAGCTCGACGACGTCAAGACCGCCCTGACCGATGCAGGGGTGCACGGCCTGACCGTGAGCGAGGTGCAGGGCTATGGCCGTCAGCGCGGCCACACGGAGGTCTACCGAGGAGCGGAGTATGCCGTCGACTTCGTGCCCAAGGTGCGCATCGAGGTGCTGGTGGACGACGCGGCGGTCGACGCCGTCCTGACCGCGGTGGTGTCCTCAGCCCACACCGGCAAGATCGGCGACGGCAAGGTCTGGGTCAGCCCCATCGACCAGGTCGTGCGGGTGCGCACGGGCGAGCGGGGCACCGAGGCCATCTGAGCAGAAGGCCATCCTGACGGGTCGGCTAAACGCACGCGAGCACAACGCGCACTAGTGTGACGAGAACGGCCTTCGAGCCGGCAGTCGACGTGCCGTCAGCACGTCCGGTGTCGAGAGGGAGGGCTCGCAGTGGCTGTGGATCTTCGCGAGGTCGCGCGCCGTAGCGGCGTGTCCATCGCCACGGTTTCCCGTGCCCTCAACGGGCGCCCGGAGGTCAGCGACGAGACCCGCGCGCGGGTCACCGACATTGCCCGCGAGCTTGGCTATCTGCCCAACCAGCAGGCGCGCACGCTGGTGCGGCGCCGATCCGACACCGTCGGGCTGATCTGGGACACCACCTACATCGCCACCAAAGGTCGCCAGCCGTTCCTGCAGGACCTCATGGTGGGCCTCAAGATCGCCCTGGCCAACACGGGGTTCCACCTGCTGCTCCTCTCGCCGCCCGCCGCCGAGAGCGAGGCCGACGCATTCGTGCGCGCTGCCTGGCAGCACAGCCTCGACGGCGTCGTGCTGTTGAGCGTCAACCAGAACTGGCCGGCCGTCGACGCCCTGATCAAGTCCGGGCGTCCATGCGTGGGCCTCGACCTGCCCATTCGCGGCCACCGCGCGAGCTTCGTCACCACCGACGGGCTCGCGGGAGCGGCAGCAGCCGTGGCGCACCTGCGCGAACTCGGTCACCGTCGCATCGCCACGATCAGCGGCCCGCCCGACCAACTGCCAGCCATCCAACGGCTCGAGGGCTTCTTCAGCGCGATGGCCGATCTGGGCCTTGCTGTCCCCCACGACTACGTCAGGCATGGCGACTTCTTCTATGCCACTGGCTACGAGTGCATGCAGCAGCTGCTGCGCCTGGCCGAACCACCGACGGGCGTCTTCGTCGCGGCCGACAGCATGGCGATCGGAGCCGTCCAGGCGATCAGCGACGCGGGACTCAGAGTGCCCGACGACATCTCGATCGTCGGCTTCGACGATACCGAAGAGGCGTCGCTGGTGCGTCCGGCGCTGACTACGGTGGCCCAGGACTGGCTCGAGTTGGGTGAGGCCGCCGTCCTGCTGCTCACCGGGCTCATGGACCGGCAGGCGGGCAACGACGCCACGGCGCCCGGACCAGACGCACCGGCCGACGAGTGGCCGGCACCGAGCCTGGTGCCGGGCCACCTCATCGTGCGCGACACGACGGCCGCGGCCCCCCGCGACTGACGCACGTCGCGGGCGGACCACGAGCCGTCGGATCGTTCCTGGCATTGTCAGGAGAAGCTGATCCAGTTCGTGTTGACGAAATCCTGACCCGATCCGGTGACGAACTTCACGAACACCGTGTGAGAGCCGGTGGTCGTGCTGATCGCGGCCGGAACCGTGCGCCAGGTCTGCCACCCACCGGTGCTGCCGATGGAGAAACTGCCGATCGCGGGGTTGGACAGGCTGTCGAGGTGGACCTCGACCAGGCCGCTCACGCCGTCAGGTGCACCTGAGGCGACGCGCGCGTTGAAGGTGTGCAGCCCTGCCGTGCCGAAGTCGACGTTGGAGAACTGCAGCCAGTCACCGTTGCCTGCATAGCCCACATCCTGACCGCCACCGGTGTCGCTGGTGCCCTCGGTCTGCGTGCCGGACTGCGCGCTGAACGCCTCCGCCTGGATGGTTGCGGTGGCGGTGCCACCGGTGCTCGTCCCCGTGCCCGTGCTGGTGCTGGTGCTACCCGCCGCTCCCGTGCCGCCGACGATCGAGAACTTCTGCGCAGCGCTGCCGTTGCAGTCCCAGATCTGCAGCCGCGCACCGTTGGCCGTCGACCCGCCCGGACTGTCCATGCAGCGACCCGACTGCGGGTTCTTCAACGACCCGTCAGCCTGCGGCACCCACTGCTGGGCACCACCACCCGTGCAATCCCACAGCTCGAGCTGCGCCCCGTTGCCCGTGCCGTTGCCCGTCACATCCAGGCACCGGTTCAACGTACGCAGCGCCCCGCTCACCGCCGTCCAGTGCTGATCCACCGCACCGGACAGGCAGTCCCACATCTGCACGGCGCTGCCGTTGCCACCGTTGTCGTCACCGGAGACATCGACGCACTTGGAGCTCGGACCGGTCAACACGTTTCCACTGACAGTGCCACCGCTGCCACCGGTGCTACCGGTGCTACCACCGGCGAACGGCGTGAGCGTCAGGGTTGCGGATGCCGGGTTGGGCTGGTTGATGCTCGGGCTGAAGTCGTTCACATCGTCGTAGGCGAAGCCGTAGGCCTTGCCGTTGACCATGCTGTCGTGGATGATCTTGGAGTAGAGGTCGGTCTGCGGCGCCTTGTAGAACAGGCTCGCGTCGAGGACCGGCTGGTGGTCGTAGGCCGTCCGGGTCGGCGTGGACAGCGTGCCGCGGTGCAGCTCGGCACAGATCTGCGCGCCCAGCTGAAGGGCGAGCGACTCGTCAGGCTGGCCCTGCGGCTGGATCGCGCCCTTGCAGCCGAAGACGTCGTCGGTGGTCGGTCGATCCAGGTTGGCGACGACAGAACCGTTCGACGCTGTGAAGCTCAGCGTGTTGCCGTTGACATGACCGGTGTAGGTGCCTTGCGCCAGGTCCAGGGTCAGGTTGTGCGAGGCGTAGTAGCTCCAGACGCCCGCGATGTAGGGATCGAGATAGGTCGAGCTGAACAGCGGCGACGGCGAGTAGTTGATGCCGTGCGTCGGTGCATAGACGCGCAGCGGCAGCCCGTCGGAGGGCCGGTTGTAGATGAGCTTCGCCCAGTCGCCGCCGAGCGCTTGGAAGGCGGCAAAAACGCCGTCACGGCCGCCGGAGTTGACCTGGCCCTGCGTCTCGGAGGCACCGTTGGTGCCGGTGACGCTGACCGACATCGGGATGCTGAAGAGATCGACCTGAGTCGTGTTGATGAAGATGGCGCCGTTGACCCGCGAGAACTCGGCCCAGTCGTAGAGGACGTTGGTGTTGGCATCGTTCGGGTTCCAGGGCGCCGGTTCCACCAGACCACCGGGCGTGAGGTAGAAGGACAACTTGGCGCCGAAGGAGATATACATGCGGCCGCCGGCCAGGCCGTCAGGAAGGGCGATGGCGGTCTGCGCGCCGTTGCCGGGCCCCGGGATCGACACGTCGGGCGCAGCTGGGTTGGGTGTTCCGCTCGGAACCGAGGCCGGCAGGTTGAACGCGTGCCACGTGCCGCCGCCGTCGACATAGCCCTGCTGGCTGGAGCTGCCGCCGCGCGCCATGACGTAGATGTAGGTCGCGTCGGAACGTCCCGAGTTGTTGGCCACCGTGAAGGGCAGCGGCCCTGATCCGGCAACTGCCGCCTTGGCTCCGACGACCAGTCCGACGCTCAGCACGGACATGATCAGCCCGAGCGCAAGCTGGCGTCGGGTTCTCGTACGTCTCATCTTTTTTCCTCTCACGGCGGTCCGCTGCACGTGCTGGGCAGCGGGTGGAGCTGTCGACCCGCAGGGGGTCGGCGACAGCAAGCGGAGCTCGGCCGCGACGAAAACACGGAAACGCTTCCGATGCGCCTGGGGAACTGTACGGGTGACCGGAGGTCTCACGGAAGGGCTTCGAGGCATATATCCGGAAGCGTTTGCGTCGGTGGGCCGCAGCTCGGCGTGCCAGAACGATCCGGCGCCGCCCGCCGGCGGGGCCTCCGGGCCAGGCCCTGGGTCAGGACGGCGCTCGCTCCGGACACTGGGTAGCCTCGACGTCGCCGACCTCAGATCGCCGGACGGGCTGCGGTCCGACTACCAGCAGGAGACTCCAGCCATGGCCTCGATCGGAAGCGGTCCGACCGCCCGTGACGACGACGCCCGGCGCTCGCGCGTGCAGGCCCTGCGGGAGTCGGAGAAGAAGACAGCGCGCAAGCGCGTCACGGTCATGGTGACGGCGGCCGTCATCGCCGTCGTTGCTGTCATGGCCGCCGTCGTCGCCGTGGTCCACAGTTCGAGCTCCGACGGGACCGAGGCAGGAGCAGCGTCTGCCGGCGCTTCAGCGGCTTCGCGAACGGCGGCCGCAACCCCGGTGAGCTGGCCGGCGCCGTCGGATCCCGACGCAGGCATCAAGGCGGCGGGGCTCATCGCCAACCCGATGGAGAGCTTCGTGCAGCACTTCCACGCTCACCTCGACATCCGCGTCGACGGCACGCCGGTCGTCGTCCCGCAATATCTCGGCATCAACACCAAGACGGTGACCTTCTCCGAGCTGCACACGCATGACGACTCAGGTGCCCTGCACGTGGAAGCCAGCCGTGCGGACTCGACATTCGTGCTCGGCCAGCTGTTCACCGAGTGGGGCCTCACCCTCGACGCGACGCACATCGGCACGCTCACCGCGGCCGACGGCGAGACGCTCACGGCTTGGGTCGACGGCAAGAAGTTCGACGGTGACCCGGCGAGTATCCCGTTGAAGAACCACGAGGAGATCGCTCTGGTCTACGGCAGGGGTACGCCCACCGAGATCCCGTCGGGCTGGGACTTCGCCGGGCACAACCTCTGACGCGTCCACCACCTCCCTACGGCGGCCGAGCAGCCGTAGTCAGCTGTCGAGAACCGCCGGCAGCGTCGCCTCATGGGTGGCCCGCAGCTCGGTCAACGGCACCGAGAACACGTCCTGCACCTCCAGTGCGTCGCCGGTGACGACACCTATGCGCACGTGCGGCAATCCGCGCGCCGTGCACATGTCCTTGAGACGGACTTCCTCCTCACGCGGCACCACCGCGACAGCGCGGGCCACGGACTCGCTGAACAGCGCGACGAACGGGTCGATGCCCTCCGGGAGCCAGACCCGCGCCCCGATGCCGCCGCGCATCGCCATCTCGGCGAGCGTGATGACGAGGCCGCCGTCGGAGATGTCGTGCGCGGCGTCGAGCAGCCCGTCGCGCGACGCGTTGGCCATGACCTCGGCGAGCAGCATCTCCGCCGGGAAGTCGACCTTCGGCGGCAGGCCGCCGAGGTGGCCGTGCAGCGAGTGGGCCCACTCCGACCCACCGAGCTCGTCGGATGTCGTGCCGAGCAGATAGAGGACAGCACCCTCGCCGCGCAGACCGATGGAGCTGCGGCGACTGACGTCGTCCATGGTGCCGAGCACACCGATCACCGGCGTGGGGAGGATCGCGACGGCGCCGGTCTGGTTGTAGAAGCTGACGTTGCCGCCCGTGATCGGGACGCCGAGCGCCCTGCACCCTTCGGCCAGACCACGCGTCGCCTCGACGAACTGCCACATCACATCAGGATCTTCAGGCGAACCGAAATTCAGGCAATCGGTGACAGCCAAGGGCTTGGCACCGGTGACCCCCACGTTGCGGTAGGCCTCGCACAGCGACAGCTGGGCACCGGCGAACGGATCGAGCCGGGTGTAGCGGCCGTTGCCGTCGGTGGCGAGCGCGACCCCGAGGTTGGAGTCCTCGGCGACGCGAAGCATGCCGCCGTCCTCGGGTTGCGCGAGCACGGTGCCGCCGAGCACGTAGCGGTCGTACTGGTCGGTCACCCACGCCTTGCTGGCCACGTTGGGCGACCCGAGTAGGCGCAGGAAGTCGCGGCGCAGCTCGTCACCGGTCGCCGGGCGAGGGAGCCGCTCGGCGGTGGGGGCATCGGCCTGCAGCGCGTCCTGGTCGAGCGGGCGGGCGTAGGGGCGGGAGTAGACCGGGCCCTCGTGCGCGACGGTGCGCGGGGCGACGTCGACAATGCGCTCGCCGTGCCAGTCGATCTCCAGTCGGCCGCTGGCCGTGACCTCGCCGATGACGACCGCGGGGATCTCCCACTTGGCGCAGACGGCGAGGAACGCGTCGAGGTTGTCAGGGGTGACGACCGCGCACATGCGCTCCTGCGACTCGCTCATCAGGATCTCTTCGGGCGCCAGCGACGGGTCGCGCAGGGGCACCTTGTCGAGGTCGACATGCATGCCGCCGTCGCCCGCGCTGGCCAGCTCGGACGTCGCGCACGAGATCCCGGCGGCGCCGAGGTCCTGGATGCCCACCACGAGGTCGGCGGCATAGAGCTCGAGGCAGCACTCGATGAGCAGCTTCTCCATGAAGGGATCGCCGACCTGCACACTGGGGCGCTTGGCCGGGCCGGTCGCGTCGAACGTCTCGCTGGCCAGCACCGAGGCACCGCCGATGCCGTCGCCACCGGTGAGCGCACCGAACAGGATGACGAGGTTGCCGTCACCGGAGGCGAACGCGAGCTTGATGTCGCCGTGGCGCACGACCCCGACGCACAGTGCGTTGACGAGCGGGTTGCCGAGGTAGGTCGGGTCGAAGACGACCTCGCCACCGATGTTGGGCAGGCCTAGGCAGTTGCCGTATCCACCGACACCGGCCACGATCCCGGGCAGCACGCGCCGCGTGTCGGGGGCGTCGAGCGGGCCGAAGCGCAGCGGGTCCATGACCGCGATCGGCCGCGCTCCCATGGTGAGGATGTCGCGCACGATGCCGCCGACGCCGGTCGCCGCACCCTGGTAGGGCTCGACGTAGGACGGGTGGTTGTGGGACTCGACCTTGAAGACGGCCGCCCAGCCCTCGCCGATGTCCACGGCGCCGGCGTTCTCGCCAATGCCCACGAGTATCGCGTCGCTGTGAGGCGGGTTCTCGCCGAACTGGCGCAGATGCACCTTGGAGGACTTGTAGGAGCAGTGCTCGCTCCACATGACGGAATACATCGCCAGCTCGCTGGACGTCGGGCGGCGCCCGAGGAGCTCGACGATGCGGTCGTATTCGTCGTCCTTGAGCCCGAGCTCGCGATAGGGGAGCTTGACTTCAGGTGTCTGCGTAGCTGCCGTCACCGTGTCGACGCGGGGGCGGCTCATGCCGACACCAGCCTCGCCAGCACGGAGGTGAAGAAGCCGAGACCGTCGGTCGTCGGACCGGTCAGCGTCTCGACCGCGTGCTCCGGATGCGGCATGAGACCCACGACATTGCCACGCTCGTTGCTGATGCCGGCGATGTCTCGATAGCTGCCGTTGGGGTTGTCGCCGAGGTAGCGAACGACAACGCGCCCGTCACCCTCGAGCCGGTCGAGCGTCGCTTCGTCGGCGACATAGCCACCCTCACCGTTCTTCAGCGGGACGACGAGCTCCTGGCCGGGTGTGAAGTCGCGGGTCCAGTCGGTGGCGTTGCTCTCGAGGCGAAGCGGCTGGTCACGGCAGACGAAGCGGCGTACGTCATTGCGGATCAGTGCGCCAGGAAGCAGGTGGGCCTCGCAGAGCACCTGGAAGCCGTTGCAGATGCCGAGCACCGGCAGACCCTCGGCGGCCGCGCGCACGACCTCGCCCATCACCGGAGCGAACCGGGCGATCGCACCGCAGCGGAGGTAGTCGCCGTAGGAGAAGCCGCCGGGCAGCACCACCGCATCGACCTGGTGCAGGTCGGCGTCGGCGTGCCACAGCGCCACGGCCTCGCCCCCCGCCAGGCGAACAGCCCGACGGGCGTCGACGTCGTCGAGCGAGCCCGGGAACGTCACGACGCCGACTCTCACTGCTCGACCCGGACGACGTAGTCCTCGATCACGGGGTTGGAGAGCAGCGTGCGGGCGACCTCGTCGAGCGCTGCGAGCCGATCGGCATCGAGCTCACCCTCGAGCTCGAGCTCGAAGCGCTTTCCCTGGCGGACGCTGCCGATGTCGGTGAAGCCCAGTCGCGGCAAGGCACTGGCTATGGCCTTGCCTTGCGGATCGAGGATCTCGGATTTGAGCATGACGTCGACGACGACGCGGG
>CAXSDR010000026.1:0-33223 GCA_964236445.1 uncultured Motilibacteraceae bacterium
GCAGATCGTGCCGCTGCAGGTGACGCTCATCCCGTTGCTGTCGCTGTTCGTCCACCTGCACACCCAGAACACGTTCTGGAGCGTCTGGCTTGCGCACACCGCCTTCGCGCTGCCGCTCGCGATCTTCCTGATGCACAACTTCATGAAGGAGATCCCCGGTGAGCTCATCGAGGCCGCGCGGGTCGACGGTGCGGGTCACGTGCGGATCTTCTTCCAGGTGCTCCTGCCGCTGATCAAGCCGGCGCTCGCCGCATTCGGCATCTTCCAGTTCCTCTGGGTATGGAACGATCTGCTGGTCGCCACGATCTTCCTCGGCAGCCGGCCCGAGGTTGCGCCGCTGACCGTCCGCATGGCGGAGCTCTCAGGGTCGAAAGGGAGCGCGTGGTACCTCCTGTCGGCGGGCGCGTTCGTGTCCATCGCCGTCCCGCTCATCGTGTTCCTCAGCCTTCAGCGGTTCTTCGTACGAGGACTGCTGGCCGGCGGGTTGAAGGGCTGACCTGCGCCCGGCCCGGCCCTTGATCGCGTGGGGCAGCACGGGCCCGCCGCGGTCGGGGTAGCCTGAGGGTGCACAACAACTTCACAGCGGGGGTGACAGGCTTCGACTTCGTTCGTCGAGTCAGGGGAAGCGGGCCGAGGAGGCCGGGGCGATCTCGTTAACCATTCCCGGCAAACCAATAGGTGCCAATACATCACGCACCGACCTCGCGCTTGCTGCCTAGGTAGCTAGCTCGTAGGTCTGCGAGTCCAGGAGTGCTTCCGGCCTGGGTCCTCGCATCATTGAGGAAGACTTACTGCCGCGCTCGGTCACGGGGCGCGGTGGGACATCAAACAGTGGCTGGGCCCGTCGGCAGGTGTGCCTGTGCACCGGTCGGGGCCGAGAAAATCGATTCACAGCGATGCGCCCGGAGAAGCCCTGGTTCCGCGGCGGAGGACGCGGGTTCGATTCCCGCCACCTCCACCAGCAAGACCCGGTGAAGAAAGCACGGCACGACACGAGGGTGGCCATCCGTTCCTCCGATGGCCACCCTCGTGTGCGTTCCGGGGATGCCGTCAGCCGTCGACGTACGCCGCGAGGTGCTCGCCCGTGAGCGTCGAGCGGGCGGCGACGAGCTGGGCCGGTGTGCCCTCGAAGACGATGCGCCCGCCGTCACGACCCGCGCCCGGACCGAGGTCGATGATCCAGTCGGCGCGTGCCATGACCGCCTGGTGGTGCTCGATCACGATCACCGACTTTCCCGAGTCGACGAGCCGGTCCAGCAGGGCGAGCAACTGCGCGACATCGGCGAGGTGCAGACCGGCGGTCGGCTCGTCCAGGACGTAGATCGCGCCCTTCTCGCCCATGTGCGTGGCGAGCTTGAGTCGCTGGCGCTCGCCGCCGGACAGGGTGGGAAGCGGCTGGCCGAGGCTGAGATAGCCGAGCCCGACGTCGGCGAGGCGTTGCAGGATGGCGTGGGCGGCCGGCGTACGCGCCTCTCCGGCGCCGAAGAAGCCCTCGGCCTCCGTCACCGACATCGCGAGCACCTCACTGATATCGCGGCCGCCGAGGTGGTGGGTCAGCACCGCCGCCTGGAACCGCTTGCCCTCGCACTCCTCGCACCTGGTGGCGACACCGGCCATCATCGCGAGGTCGGTGTAGATGACACCGGCGCCGTTGCAGGCGGGGCAGGCGCCCTCGGAGTTGGCGCTGAACAATGCCGGCTTCACGTTGTTGGCCTTGGCGAACGCCTTGCGGATCGGGTCGAGCAGCCCGGAGTAGGTCGCCGGGTTGCTGCGTCGCGACCCGCGGATCGCGGCCTGGTCGATCGACACCACACCCGCGCCCGCGCCGACCGAGCTGCTGACCAGCGAGCCGTTCACGAGCGAGCTCTTGCCCGAGCCGGCGACGCCGGTGACGACGACGAGCACCCCGAGTGGGATGTCGACGTCGACGTCGCGCAGGTTGTGCGCCGTTGCGCCGCGGACCGGCAGCGTGCCCGTGGGCGTCCGCAGCGTCTCCTTGAGCGCGGCCCGGTCGTCCAGATGGCGCCCCGTCAGGGTGCCGCTCGCCCGCAGCCCCTCGAACGTGCCCTCGAAGCAGACGCTGCCCCCGGCCGTGCCCGCGCCGGGGCCGAGGTCGACGACGTGGTCGGCGATGGCGATCGTCTCCGGCTCGTGCTCGACCACGAGCACCGTGTTGCCCTTGTCGCGCAGCCGCAGCAGCAGCTCGTTCATCCGCTCGACGTCATGGGGGTGCAGCCCCGTTGTCGGCTCGTCGAAGACGTAGGTCACGTCGGTGAGCGACGAACCGAGCTGCCGGATCATCTTGACCCGCTGCGCCTCCCCGCCCGACAGCGTGCCTGAGGGCCGATCGAGCGAGAGGTAGCCCAGGCCGATCTCCACGAACGAGTCGAGGGTCTCCCGCAGTGCCCTCAGCAGTGGCGCCACCGACGGCTCGCCGAGGCTGTCGACCCACTGTGCGAGGTCGCTGATCTGCATCGCGCAGGCGTCGGCGATGTTGCTGCCGTCGATCTTCGACGACCGCGCCGCCTCGCTCAGCCGGGTGCCTCCGCAGTCGGGGCAGATCTGGAACGTCACCGCCCGCTCGACGAAGGCGCGGATGTGCGGCTGCATCGCGTCGACGTCCTTGGACAGCATCGACTTCTGGATCTTCGGGATCAGGCCCTCGTAGGTGAGGTTGATGCCCTCGACCTTGATCTTGGTCGGCTCCTTGTGAAGGAGGTCGTTCAGCTCCTTCTTGGTGAACTTCCTGATCGGCTTGTCCGGGTCGAAGAAGCCGCAGCCGCTGAAGATCCGGCCGAACCAGCCATCCATGCTGTAGCCGGGGATCGTGAGCGCCCCTTCGTTGAGGGACTTGGTGTCGTCGTAGAGCGCGGTGAGGTCGATGTCGTTGACGGACCCGCGTCCTTCGCAGCGCGAACACATGCCGCCGGTGATGCTGAAGCTCCGCCGCTCCTTCGTCGTGGCCCCGCCACGCTCGATGGTGACGGCGCCCGCGCCCGAGATCGAGGCGACGTTGAAGGAGAAGGCCTGGGGCGAGCCGACGTGCGGCTTTCCGAGCCGACTGAAGAGGATGCGTAGCATCGCGTTGGCGTCGGTCGCGGTGCCGACCGTGGAGCGGGGGTCGGCCCCGATCCGCTGCTGGTCCACGATGATCGCCGTCGTCAGCCCGTCCATCACGTCGACCTCGGGCCGCGCGAGCGTCGGCATGAAGCCCTGCACGAATGCGCTGTAGGTCTCGTTGATCAGCCGTTGCGACTCCGCGGCGATGGTGCCGAACACCAGCGAGCTCTTGCCTGACCCGGAAACCCCGGTGAACACCGTCATCCGGCGCTTCGGGAGCTCGATGCTGACGTCTTTGAGGTTGTTCACGCGCGCGCCGTGCACGCGGATCAGGTCGTGGCTGTCGGCAGCGGGCAGCGCGGGCGACTGCGCGCCCGTCCTCGTGGCCTTGCTCATGGGGTCTCCATCTGGTGCGGCTCGGCGGCCTGCGCTTCTCGATTCCTGATCAGTCTGAACTCTCGCGGAATCGTGCCATGTCGCCGCGACGGTGAGCAGCCCAGCCAGGCGAGACGTGCCCGCGTCACAGTCGTCCACCGATGCTCCTGCGGGCCTGGGGTCTTGTCACCATGGTCGACGTGACCTCCGACCTCCCGCAGCACTACACACCCGACCTGCCCGAGGCCGACCGCCTCTCGCGCTCTGCGCACGGTCGCCTCGAGTTTCTTCGTACGCAGGAGCTTCTCCGCCGGTGGCTGCCTGCGCAGGCCGACATCCTCGACGTCGGTGGCGGCACGGGCGTGCATGCCCGCTGGTTGTCGGGCGACGGACATCGCGTACGTCTGATCGACGTGGTTCCTGCTCACGTCAGCGCGGCCGGAGCGTTGGCAGGTGTCGAAGCCGAGCTCGGTGACGCCCGCGCCCTCCGGGTCGGCGATGCCAGCGTCGATGCCGTGCTGCTGCTCGGCCCGCTCTATCACCTCGTCTCAGGGGTTGACCGCGCACGCGCGCTGGCGGAGGCGAGGCGCGTGCTGAAGCCCGGCGGAATCGTGGTGGCAGCGGGGATCAGCCGCTACATGTCCATGCTCGAGCTGGGGACGACCGGCGCACTGACAGCAGCGGCCGAACCGGCGGAGCGAGAGCTGCTCGCGACCGGCGACTACGACGGCCACAACGGCTTCGTGGCCGCCCACTTCCACACTGCCGACGAGCTCGGGTCGGAGGTGCGGCAAGCCGGGTTCGACGACGTCGAGGTCTATGGCGTCGAAGGCCCCGCCTGGCCGGCGCTCGACGCGTCGGCACCCGGCGCCTTCCACGTCCTCGTCGATGCCGCGTTGCGCTGCGCCCGGCTCGTCGAGTGCGACCCGCGAATCCTCGACGCGAGCGCCCATCTCCTCGCCATCGGTCACTCGGCGCCTATCGTGACGTCAGCACGCGACGACCGACTGGAGACGCCCATGACCGAACCCGCTCATGACCACGAGCTCGAAGTTCTCGAGGACGATGAGAACATCCCCCCGCGCCCCGAGGAAGAGGCTGCCGACGCGGCCGAGGGCAGGTCCACGCCGCCCGGCAAGGGCGGCACGGACTAAGCCTGGACTAAGCCGGACTAAGCCTCGTTCAGGCGTCGGGCAGCTCGTGCGTGCGGGCGAGCGCGGAATACCAGTGGGCACTCTGCTTCGGCGTACGCGTCTGGGTCAGGTAGTCGACGAAGATGATCCCGAACCGCTTGTTGTAGCCCTCGGCCCACTCGAAGTTGTCGATCAGGGACCAGAGGTAGTAGCCGCGCACGTCGACGCCCGCCTCGATGGCATCGAGGACGCCGGCGAGGTGCTGCTGCAGGTAGGCGATGCGCTCGACGTCGTCGACGGCCCCCTCGGGGTCGACGTAGTCGTGGTAGGCCGCGCCGTTCTCGGTGATGTAGACCGGCGGCAGCGACGCGTAGTCGTCCCGCAGGCCGACCAGCAGCTCGCGCAGCCCGTCGCCCTCGACGGGCCACCCCATCGCGGTGATGGGCAGCCACGGGGGTACGACCGCTTCCTGGTTGAGAAAACCGAGCGGCGTCGACGCGTCCTCGTCGACGTGCCGGACGTGACTGCGCATGTAGTAGTTGACACCCAGCCAGTCGATCGGAGCCACGATCGCCGCGAGGTCGCCGTCGTGCACGACGGACGCGAAGTTCGCGGCATACCACTGCTGCACGTCGGAGTGGTATGCGCCGGTGAGGATCGGGTCGAGGAACAGCCGGTTCTGATGGGTCTTCTTGCGGTCGGCCGCTGCCCTGTCGGCTGGGGTGTCGGACACCGGCACGCCGACCGTCAGGTTGAGCGTGATGGCGACCTCGCTGCCCGGTGCGGCGCGACGGATCTCCGGAGCGGCGAGGCCGTGGGCCAGCAGCTGGTGGTGCGCGACCGCGAAAGCGGCCGACTCGTCGGTGATGCCGGGCGCGTGCGTGCCCAGCGAGTGACCGAGAAAGGCATAGACCCAGGGCTCGTTGAAGGTGATCCATCGCGGGATCACGTCGCCCAGCGCTTCGGTCACGATGGTCACGTAGTCGACGTATCGAGAGACGGTGTCCCGCGAGGCAAAGCCGCCCTCGTCCTGCAACCCTTGGGGAAGGTCCCAGTGGAACAGCGTCGCGGCCGGTGTGATGCCCCGCTCGTTCAGGCCTTCGGCCAGCTGGCGGTAGAAGTCCAGGCCCTTCTGGTTGACCGCACCGCGGCCCGTGGGCTGGATGCGTGGCCACGCGACGGAGAACCGGTAGGTCGTCAGGCCCAGGTCGCGCAGGAGGTCGAGATCGTCCGCCCAGCGGTGGTAGTGGTCGGTGGCTATCGCGCCGGTGTCACCGTGATGCACCCTTCCGGGGGTGGCGCTGAACGTGTCCCAGACGGAAGGACCGCGGCCGTCTTCGGCGACGGCCCCCTCGATCTGGTAGGAGGCCGTTGCGGCTCCGAAGACAAAGGCATCTGGAAAACGTCGTGTCATCGCCGCATGCTATGCCGCCTTTCCGGCGAAGTCTGCATAGGCCCACAATGGCGGGATGAAGCAACGAGCGCTCGGAGCCAGCGGCATCACGGTCAGCGAGATCGGGATTGGGACGTGGCAGTTCGGCAACACCGGTCAATGGCAGGGGCCTGACGCCGACGAGTCCGGGCGCATCGTTCACGAGGCGCTCGAGCACGGCGTGACCTTCTTCGACACCGCACCGGCCTATGCGGGGGGACGAAGCGAAGAGTTGTTGGGGGAGGCGCTTCTGGGGCGTCGCGACGATGTGGTGCTCTGCAGCAAGTTCGGGCACACGACAAATGGCGGCAGCGACTGGCGGGCGAAGTCCATCCAGCAGTCGGTCTATGACAGCTTGCGTCGATTGCGCACCGACTATCTCGACGTGGTCCTCATGCACAGTCCCTCACCTGAGCTCTATGACGGGCGAACGGCCGAGCACTACAAGGTCTTCGCGGAACTGGTCGAGAGCGGGGCGCTGCGGACATACGGCGCCTCTGTCGACAACAGTGCCGATCTGCTCACCGTCGTCAACACCACCGACAGCCAGGCGCTCGAGGTGCGCCTCAGTGCGCTCTACCAGGAGCCGTGGGACGCGGTGGAGCTTGCGAAGAGCCACGGGCTCGGCTCGATCGTCAAGGTGCCGCTGGAGTCCGGCTGGCTCTCGGGTCGCTACAACGCCGAGTCGCAGTTCTCCGATGTGAGGTCACGCTGGTCGCGCGACGAGATCGCGCAGCGCGCGCGCCTCGTCGACGAGCTGCGCCAGCTGCTTCCCGCCGGCGTGCCGTTGACGCAGGCGTCGTTGGCGTTCCTGCTGACCAACGAGGGTGTGTCGACGATCATCCCCGGCACCAAGTCACTCGCTCAGCTCCGCGACAGCCTCGCCGCGGTCGACGTCGCGCTGCCGACTGACACCGTGACCGCGATCCGGACGTGGTATGACCGCGAGCTGGGGGACGAACCGCTGGCCTGGTGAGCGGGAGGCGGGGGTTCACGTGACCCGTGCTGTGGCAACCTCCTGCCCATGACCGACATGACCGACATGACCGACATCGGGGTTCCGCCGGCCGCTGTCGCGCCGTCGGGCGCGCAGCACGAGATCCGCTACGGGAACGCCGTCGCCACGTTGGTCGAGGTCGGCGGTGGCCTGCGCACCTACACCGTTGGCGGGCGCGACGTGCTCGACGGCTATGCGCTCGACGAGATGTGCTCCGGTGGGCGCGGCCAGCACCTGCTGCCGTGGCCCAACCGCATCCGCGACGGTGCCTACTCGTGGGAGGGGCGTGCCATCCAGGCGGCGCTCAACGACTTCCCCGGTCGGCATGCGATCCATGGCCTGACCCGCTGGCAGAGCTGGAAGCTCGGCGAGCACACGGCGTCCGCCGCCAGCATGATGCTGCGGCTTCATCCGGCGCAGGGATATCCGTTCTCCCTCGACCTCTCGGCGCGTCATGAGCTGAGCGCGTCGGGGCTGACGGTCACGGTGCGGGCCGCGAACATCGGCAGGCAGGCGGCGCCGTTCGCCTATGCCCCTCACCCCTACCTCGCCTCCGGGTCCGGGGCCCTCGTCGACCTGGACGTGCTGCACGTGCCCGCCGACTCGTGCCTGCTGCCGGACGACGACGGGATCAACACGGTGGCCGCACCGTGCGAGGGCAGCGGCGTCGATTTCCGCACGCCGCGCGCGGTCGGTGCGCAGAAGCTCGACACGACCTTCGCCGACCTGGCCAGGGACCCCGACGGACTGGCGCGCATTGCGTTCACCGCCGCGTCCGGCGACAGCGGTGTGACCGTCTGGTTCGACGAGTCCTTCCGGTGGGCGCAGGTTTTCTCCGGTGACACCCTGCCTCAGCCCGAGCGCCGCCGCCGCAGCTTGGCCATCGAGGCGATGAGTGCTCCGGCGAACGCCTTCGCCAGCGGGGTCGGCGTCGTACGCCTGGAGCCGGGCGAGCAGTGGGTCGGCACGTGGGGGATCACGCCGTCCTGAACGGCTGGAGACGCGCGCAGGACCGGGCACGAAACGCGGCTGGAACACGCGCGACGTAGCCTCCCGACACCACAGGCACAGGGAGGCAGGCTATGACGGTAGGTGCAGCCGACCTCGCGATCCGGACGCTGGGGCCCTGTCGTCTCGAGTCGCCCCTCGCCCGCGAACTCACCGAGCACGGGCCTCGCGGAACGACCCAGCACTATGTCGACGAGAGCGACCGGGTGCTTTTCGACGACACGCTCTCGATGGTCACGGCACGCGGCGGCAACCTGGGGGACCTTCCCGGATTCGAGCCCGCGGGCCCGAGGCGCCAGATCTTCTTCGACCCCTCCAAGACCAGGGTCGGCGTCGTGACGTGCGGCGGCCTCTGCCCCGGGCTCAATGACGTGATCCGTGGCCTGGTGCTGGAACTCATCTCGCACTACGGCGTGACCCGCATCGTCGGGTTCCGCAACGGCTATCAGGGCTTCGTTGCCCGCTACGGCCACGAGGTCGTCGACCTGACGCGTGCGTGCGTCGAGGGCATCAACGAGGTCGGGGGGACGATCCTCGGAAGCTCGCGCGGTGAGCAGGATCCCGAGGAGGTCGTCGACTGCCTCGAGCGCATGGGCATCAACGTGCTGTTCGTCATCGGCGGCGACGGCACGATGCGGGGGGCCCTGCGCATCGCCTCGGTGATCGAGGCGCGCGGTGACCGCATCGCCGTTGTCGGGGTGCCCAAGACGATCGACAACGACATCCCCTACATCGACCAGAGCTTCGGCTTCCAGACGGCGTTCGCCCAGGCCGCGAGCTCGATCCGGGCGGCCCACGTCGAGGCCCGTTCGGCGCCCAACGGTGTCGGACTGGTCAAGCTGATGGGTCGTCACTCCGGCTTCATCGCCTGCTATGCCGCGCTCGCCAACAACGACGCCGACTACGTCCTGATCCCCGAGGTCCCGTTCGTGCTCGACGGCGAGGGTGGCCTGCTCGATCACCTGAGCCGCCGGGTCGAGCAGCAGGGCCATGCCGTGATCGTCATGGCCGAGGGTGCCGGCCAGGAGCACATGAAGGACGAGATAGCCAGCGATGCGTCGGGCAACGTCGGGCTGCGCGACGTCGGCTCGCTGCTGCGCCGACGCATCGGCGAGCACTTCGCCGCTCGCCACGAAGAGGTCAACCTGCGCTACATCGACCCCAGCTATGCCATCCGCAGCGTTCCGGCGAACTCCTACGACAGCGTCTACTGCATCCGCCTTGCCCACGCAGCCGTGCATGCGGCGATGGCGGGCCGCACCGCGATGGTCGTCGGGCGGTGGCGCACCCGGTTCGTGCACATCCCCATGTCCCTCGCCATCAGCGAGCGGCACCGCGTGGATCCCGCCGGCGATCTGTGGATGTCGGTGCTCGAGGCGACGCGCCAGCCGAACCTGATGGGCGTACGCGCGTCGCTCTAGCGGTAGGAAGACGACGTGATCCTCGACTGGCTGCCCATGGTGTTCACCACCGGCTGGGCGAGCGGCATCAACTCCTACGGCCTCGTGCTGCTCCTGGGCCTCGCCGGACGCTTCTTCAGCGTCGACGCGGTGCCCGAGCTGCTGACCCGGCCCGAGGTGCTGATCGCCGCCGCTGTGCTGCTGTGCCTGGAGGAGGTGGCCGACAAGATTCCCTATGTCGACGTTGCCTGGTCCAGCGTCCACACGGCCATCCGCCCGGTCATCGGTGGCGCGCTCGGCTCGATGATGGCCGGCGACGTCGGCGGGTGGGACAAGGCGTTCGCCGCCGCGACCGGTGGCTCGGTGGCGCTGGTCACGGTGCTGAGCAAGGTCGGCATCAGGCTCGCGTTGAATGCCAGCCCGGAGCCGGTGTCGACGATCGTCGCCAGCGTGGTCGACGACCTCGTCGTCGCCGGCACGGTGCTCGTCTCGCTGACAAGCCCATGGGTGGCCGCCGGCATCGCGCTGGCGTTGCTGATCGCCGCCGCGGTCCTGGCCCTGCTGCTGCTGCGGATGGCCAGCCGAGGGCTCGCCCGGGCGAGGGAACGTTGGCGCGAAGGCGGCTTCCGACCGCCACGCGCCGCGGCGACACCCGACGGGTAGCGTTCGCGGCGTGGTCCACGCCCTGGTGGTGACGCTCATCAGCGCGTCGCTCCTGCTCGCCGCCGTCGCTGTGGTGCTCTTCCTGCTCGACCGCCCGGCGCCTTCGTCCTATCTCGCGGCGCTCGCGGGTCTCGAAGTGCTGCTGGCCGTGCAGGTGGTGGTCGGTCTGGGCAAGCTCGCCATCGGCGACCGGCCGGCCCAGCCATCTCAGTCCTGGGTCTTCGGCGGCTATCTGCTCGGCTGCCTGCTCGTGCTGCCCGCTGCCGTGGCGTGGTCGCTCGCCGAGCGCAGCAAGTGGGGGACCGCCGTGCTCGCGCTCGGCGGGCTCGTGATGGCCGTCGTCGTGCTGCGCATGCAGCAGGTATGGACCACCAGTGCCTGAGCTGTCCTCGCCGAGCCGCCCGACCGCCACCGGACCCGGGCGCCTACTGGTCGGGGTCTACGGCGTGTTCGCGCTGGCAGCGGTGTCGCGCGCGGCCGTGCAGCTCGCGACGAAGTTCTCCGACGCGCCGCTGGCCTATCTCCTCTCGGCTTTCTCGGGCGTCGTCTACGTCGTCGCCACGGTGGCTCTGGGGCGTGGCGACCGCACCTCCCAGCGGGTCGCGTTGGTGGCCTGCAGTGTCGAGCTGGCAGGGGTGCTGGCCGTGGGCACCGCCAGCGTCATCGACCGGGCAGCGTTCCCCGATTCCACAGTCTGGTCGGGGTACGGCATCGGCTACGGCTTCGTGCCGGTCGTGCTGCCCGTCGTCGGCTTGCTCTGGCTCCGGCGCGTAGGCCGACGGCAGGCCCCCCGCATCCGGAGCCCAGCTCATCGTCGTGCAGGCTGAACGAGGAAGATCCGCCGGAATTGTGATCGGACGGCGCTAACACCGTGCGGTTGAGGCGCCGATACAAGGAGCATGCTCTTGCGATCGCTACGCCTCTGCGCGGCCGCCCTCCCCGGCGTGCTCGCTGCCTCCGTCCTGGTCATCGTCGCCACCCCCGCGCATCAGGCGTCCGCCGCCGCCACGCCCCTGGGGTCCTTCTCCTGCGTCGGCTTCAACGGCCTGGACAACAGGCGGATGCTGCAGGCCGACGGTGAGCGTGAGCTCGTGCCGGTGGTCATGGCCGACGGCTTCAAGCTGCCGAACCAGCCGGTGCGCAAGGTCGGCAACGGCCGCGGTGACATCACGTGGAGCCAGCCGCGGCTCGGCATCTCTGCCGAGACGTGGCTCAACAGCCTCGAGTGGCTGGGCGCGCTGCTCTCCTCCGAGCGCAACTTCGCGCTGCCCGGCTCGGCGTGGCGTGACTGGACGCCGACCGAGCTCTCCCTGCACTACGCCCGCGCATCGGCGGTCACCCAGGACTGGCTCAAGGACAACGCCGGCTGGGAGAAGCTCGACCCGCGTGGGCCCAAGCACTCGCGCACCAGCGCCGCCGCCCACCGACTGAGCTTCCTGCTGTGCCTGCGGGCGAAGATCGGCGCACCTGCCTGGCTCGACACGGCCATCACCCAGCACGTGGACTTCCTGGTCGGGGACCCCCGACTGCGCGACACCCAGCGCTACAAGTTCGCGAACTGGAAGCCCGCTGCTGACTGGCCGCGATGGATGGGTCCCAACAACCTCGGCCTGGACCAGAGCGTCGCGGTCCTCGGAGCGGCCTGCAACCTCGGCCGCAGCGACTGGGCCACCGTCGCCCTGCGCCGGATCGACCTCAATGCGAAGGTCACGTTCGACAGCCAGGGGGCCAACAACGAGCAGGCGCCGGGCTATGCGGCGTACGGCTATGGCCAGTGGCAGTCGACCCTGGAGCGGGTCAAGACATGCCTGCCCAACAAGAAGATCGACCTGGTCGACCGGCTGACGCGGGCCGTCGACTTCCTGACGCTCGCGGCGCGTCCCGATGGTGCGATCGAGGCCATCGGCGACACCAACCCGCAGCCGCAGACCATTCCGGGAACCACTGCGGAGTTCGCGGCGACGCAGGGCAAGAAGGGGCCACGCCCCACTCTGACCTCGGGCATCTTCAATGCCAGCAACGGGGGCTACGCGTTCGGCCACAGCGGCTGGGGCAGCGAGACGAGGTCGTTCCTGCAGGAGACCTACTACTCCCTGCGCTGGGGCAAGGGCCGGCTGGTGCACGGTCACAACGACCACATGTCGCTGACCTACTGGGCTCGCGGGCACCAGGTGCTCGCCGACCCGGGCCACGTCGGCTATGACGACACGCCTTACCGCTGGTGGCTGCGCACACCCGCCGCGCACAGCGTGCTGACCGCGTCGGCACCGTTCGACTACGCGGTGCCCACTGCACTGGTCTCGAGTTCGACGAGCGAGACCGGTGACTCCTACGTGCTGTCCGATGTCGGCGCCTACGCCGGCGTCACCCGACAGCGCAGCGTCCTCGTGGTCGATGACGCCACGGAGCCCGATGTCATGATCGTCCTCGACAAAGCCACGTCCGGCACGCGCCACAGCTATGACCAGCTGTGGCACCTCGGGCCGGAGTGGGCCACTGCGGTGCAGGGCACCGAGGTGCTCGCCACATCGGGCGATACGGCCGTGCACGTCATGGGCGTGCCGCTGGCCGGGGCAGCCGCGGCCACGCCGACCGTGGTCAAGGGCCTCGCCTCCGGGACCAGCTTCCAGGGCTGGGTCTCGCCGGCACTGGGCCAGCGGGTCGCCGCTCCCACGGTGTCCTTCCCGCTCAGCGGCACCAACGTGAGCGCGCTCACCGTGATCGTCCCGACCGATGTCGTCTCAGCAGTCTCCGCGACTGCTGTGACCGAAGGTTCCGGGCTGCGCATCACGGTCACCGTCGGCGACCGCACGGTGTCGGCGTTCGCCGAGGCGACCGGCGTACTCCACCGCTGAGCGACACGTTCGTTCGCCGGACCGCGCTGGTGCCTCGGCACTAGCGTGTGCCCGGTGGTGAGATCGCAGGAGCCGGCGCTGAGCTCACCACGTGCTGTGCGCACGCTGCTCGACAGCGCACCCGTGGCGATGCTGGTGCTCGATCTGCAGGGGCGGGTGACCGCGTGCAACTCCCTCGCCGAGCGACTCCTGCGCACGACGCAGGCCGACCGGCTGGGCAGCCCCGCGGCAGACGGTCAGGAGAGCCGGCTCGTAGGTCTGCTGGATCGGCTGCTCGGTGGCCACCCTGTCGCGGCCGAGCTGCTCACCATCGTCGGGGACGGCGCCCGCCTGACCGTGTCGTGGCGCGGCGAGCCGCTTCGCGACGAGGCCGGCGCCGTCACCGGTGCCGTCCTCGTGGCCGAGGAGGCGCGGGCACGCCGCGAGGCGCGGCAGGACGTGGCGGTGGTCGACGCCCTGTTCCGCCAGGCGCCGGTGGGTCTGTGTGTGTTCGACACGGTGGGCCGCATCTCGCGCGTCAACCGGCGCATGGCCGAGGTCAGCGGGCAGCCGCCCGGCGCGCATCGTGGCCGCAACCTCACCGAGCTGGTGGCCAACGGCGGCGATGTGCTGACCGAGCTCGTCCACCATGTGCTGCGCACCGGTGAGCCGGTCATCGACACGCAGGTGGTGGGCGTCGACGGCCGGCTGTGGCTCGCCTCGATGTTCCGGCTCGAGCACGCCGGTCATCCGGTCGGTGCCGGCTGCGTCGTGCACGAGGTGACCGGCCAGCGTCGCGCTGAGCTCGCCCGGCGGGCAGCGGCTCGGCGTCTCGCGTTCCTCGCCGAAGCCGGCACGAGCCTGTCCGAGTCGCTCGACCCAGATGTCGTCGTGGCGACCTTCTGCAGGCTGCTCGTGGCCGGCTTCGGCGACCACGCCGTTGTCGACGTGCGCGACGACGGCGGTGCGTTCCGGCGTCGGGCGGCCGTGCACGCCGATGGCATCGCGATCGACGCCCGCGCCGTGCGCCCGCAGGGTCGCAGCGCCAGCTATGCCCCCGAGCATCCGATCCGGCGAGCGGTCGACACAGCAGAAGTGCAGTTCTGCCTCGATATTGCTGCCGAGCCCGACTTCTTCCCGCCGGGCAACGACACCCGCTTCATGAGCGACCTGTCCGTGACCAGCGCCGTGATCGTGCCGCTGGTGGTCGCCGGGCGGGTCATCGGCGTCCTCACGGTCATGCACAGCATCAGCCGGCGCCACCACACCCTCGACGACGTCGACGTGATCCGCGACCTCGCAGGCCGGGCGGCGAGCGCGATGTTCAATGCGCTGAGCTTCGAGCAGCAGCGCTCGGCGGCTCTGGCCCTGCAGCGCAGCCTGCTGCCGCAGATGGTCGAGGCGGTGGACGGCGTCGAGGTCGCCTGGCGCTATGTCCCGGGGGCCGAGGGCACGGAGGTCGGAGGCGACTGGGTCGACGTGTTCGCCCTGCCCGACGGCCGCGTCGCGATCGTCGTCGGCGACGTGATGGGGCGCGGACTGCACGCCGCCGCTGTCATGGGCCAGCTGCGCACGGCCGTACGCGTGCTGGCGCCCGGGTCGCAGTCGCCCGGCGAGCTCATGACGCGGCTGTCCGCGCTCGTGGCGGGACTGCCGGGGGAGGAGCTCGCGACGTGCGTCGTCGCGCTGTTCGACGCGGGTCGCAGCCGGCTCATGCTCAGCAACGCGGGGCACGTCCCGCCCCTGCTGAGCGACCGCGCCGGCCGCCCGATGCCGATCACGCAGACAGCGGGCGTGCCGCTGGGGGTGAGCGCGGACTGGCACTATGAAGACGTCGAGATCGCCTTCCCGATCGGCATGGGCATCGCGCTCTACACCGACGGTCTGGTGGAGTCTGCGACGCAGGACATCGACACCGGCATCGACCTCGTCGCCCAGTCGCTGTCGGGGCCGTGGGACGACCTGGAGGCGCTGGCCGAACGCGTGCTCGACGCGGGTGTGCGCCACGCCCAGGGATTCGGTGACGACGTGGCCGTGCTGCTCGTGCGGGCCCAGGCACCGTCGCCCCGGCGCGGGCCCTGCTGACCTGGGCGCTGACGCTGTGGGGCCTCGACGGCGAGGCCGTCCGGTTCGCCGCCGAGCTGATGCTCAGCGAAGTCGTCACGAACGCCCTGCGTTATGCACCCGAAGGCATCGAGGTGCTCATCCGGCGGGGCACGAAGGCCCTGTTCGTCGAGGTGGTGGACGCCGACGCGCGTCTTCCGCGCCTGTGCAATGCGGCTGCCGACGACGAGGGCGGGCGTGGGCTGGCCCTCGTGCATGCGCTGTCGTCGTCATGGGGTGCGAGACCGCTGCCCGAGGGCAAGGTCGTGTGGTTCACGCTGGATCTCGACGAAGGCTGAGCACAGGCACGTCTGGCAGCCCCGCCACTGTCGTACGCTCCACGCCGTCGTCCAGCACAACCAGTCCTATGTCGTCGATCTGGGTGGGTTCCAGGTGCTGCCCTGCGGGACAGAACCTAAATTCAGGAATTGCAAGGGCTTCTTCCGACATCGCACGTGCGTCGCGCTCAGTCGGCGCTCGAGCCACGGACGGCGAGGTCTTCGCCGTCGCCCGGGGCGGCAGGGCCTCGCCGCACGGGGCCGTTGCGGTCGGGGACAGCGGGTCGCCGGGCGTCACCCACAGCGTCATGCCGGGCGTGCAGAGGCCCGCGAGCAGGCCGGCGGTCGTGGCGCCGCCGCCGGCCGGCAGGCGCAGCTCGCGGTCGCAGCCGGAGACGACGGCAGCGACGGCCGCAGCCTGCTCGTCACGGGCCCGTTCGTGCCCTAGCAGGGCCACTGCGGCGGCGAGCGGCAGGGGCTCGTGCCCTGCCCGACGCAGCGGCCAACGGGGGAAGGTCGCCGTCGGCCAGACGTAGGGGAGGTCGTCGGGGACGTCGGGAAAGCGCTCCCGATAGAACGCAGGATCCTTGCGCACGAGCGCCGACCGGTGGCTCACGTGGAAGGCATCCAGGCCGAGCCAGGGCGGCAGCTGGCCTTGACGGTGCAGGTCGTGCCAGTGCGGCACGCGGCCACCGGTGAACTCCAACAGCGACGCACGGGTGCCGTCGGCATGACCACGCCGCTCCCAGGCGTCGCACGTCGCGAGCCCGTAAGCCACCAGTGCGGGCAGGAAGCCGCGCCACATCCGCGTCGCCGGGTGGTTCTTCCAGCCGTACGTCGGCCACGTCAGCGCCCGGAGCACCTGGAACGTCTCGACGCGCTGCTTGCCGAGCCTGCGGTCATCGAGCACCTCGGCGCTGGCCACGAAGTCGGGGTAGGGCAGGAAGGTCTGCATCGCTGCTGGTTCTGCCGTCCGGACCTTGGGGGCAAACCTGCGCGGGTTCCCGCAGCGCCGAGACCGACGATGACACGATGCGGGGATGACCGTGTCACCGTCTGCGTCCTACTCCGTCACCGTGCGGCTCGAGGTTCCTGCGGCCGGCGGGGCGGTCAGTGCGCTCACCGGTGAGGTGGAGCGCGCCGGCGGGCGCGTGACCGCGCTCGACGTGACCGCCAGCGGCGCGCGCAGCCTGCAGATCGACGTCACTGTCGCGGCCTCCTCCACCGACCACGCCGACCAGCTCGTGAAGGCCCTCGCCGCCATCGAGGGCGTGGTCATCGGCAAGGTGAGCGACCGTACGTTCCTCATGCATCTCGGCGGCAAACTCGAGGTGCGTTCGCGGGTGCCGATCCGCAACCGCGACGACCTCTCGATGGCCTACACGCCCGGGGTCGGCCGCGTCGCGCTCAGCATCGCGGCGAACCCCGCAGACGCCCGCCGCCTCACCATCAAGCGCAACACCGTCGCCGTCGTGACGGACGGTTCCGCCGTGCTGGGGCTCGGCAACCTCGGGCCCTACGCCGCTCTGCCCGTCATGGAAGGCAAGGCCGCGCTGTTCAAGCGGTTCGCCGACATCGACGCGTTCCCGATCTGTCTCGACACGCAGGACGTCGACGAGATCGTGCGGACCGTGCAGATCCTCGCGCCGCCGTTCGCCGGCATCAACCTCGAAGACATCTCGGCACCGCGCTGCTTCGAGATCGAGGCGCGGCTGCGTGCGCTGCTCGACATCCCGGTGTTCCACGACGACCAGCACGGCACCGCGATCGTCGTGCTCGCCGCTCTCACGAACGCGCTTCGCGTCGTCGGCAAGGACATCGAGCACGTCCGCATCACCATGGCGGGCGCGGGCGCCGCTGGCACGGCCATCCTCGAGCTGCTGTTCGCCGCCGGGGCCCGTGACGTCTGCGTGTGTGACGAGCACGGCGCGATCCACCGCGACCGGCGGGAGCTCGACGACCGCCTCCGCGAGCTGGCGGGGCGCACGAACAGCCGGGGCTACTGCGGTGACGTGCACGGCGCTGTCGCCGGCGCCGACGTGTTCATCGGCGTGTCGGCGCCGGGCATCCTCACGGGGGCCGACATCGCGACGATGGCACCGCGCGCAATCGTGTTCGCGCTGGCCAACCCGGAGCCCGAGATCGACCCGGTCGAGGCATCAGAACATGCCGAGGTCGTCGCGACCGGTCGCAGCGACTTCGTCAACCAGATCAACAATGTGCTGGCATTCCCAGGCGTCTTCCGCGGCCTGCTCGACGCCCAGAGCACGTCCATCACCCAGCAGATGCTCCTGGCCGCAGCGCGCGCCCTCGCCCATGTCGTGCGCGACGACGAGCTCAACGCCGCCTACATCGTTCCCAGCGTCTTCCACCCCGGTCTCGCGGAGACGATCGCGGCAGCCGTACGGGCCGCGGCACTCAGCGACCGCACACGCGACGCCCACCGGTCGGTCGACGACTCCGACGACTCCGACGACTCCGAAGACGCGGCGCTCGCCGCGGACATGGAGGCGGGGCACGCATGACTCCGCGAGACCGTTGGCGCGCGGCTTTCCTGGCCTCGGTCCTGGTGCAGCTGGTCGTGCTCTACGCGCCGCGTGCACCGTCGACGGGCGGGGTGCCCGGAGTCGACAAGGTGATTCACGCAACGGTCTTCGGTGCCGTCGCCTTCACGGCTCTGCGTTCGGGCTTCGCACCGCGATGGGTCGCGCTCGTCCTGGTGCTGCACGCCGGCATCAGCGAGACCCTTCAGGCCACGGTCCTGCCCCACCGCGACGGCGACTGGCGCGACGCTGCGGCCGACTGCGCCGGGATTGCGCTGGGCTGTGCACTGGCCGGCCTGCACCGCAGCCGGGAGGAGGTGGGTGCGTGGCACCGTCCCTGAGCGGGCGGCTGCTCGTGGCGGCGCCACAGCTTCACGGCTCGGCCTTCGCCAGAGCCGTGATCCTGATGCTCGACCACGCGGCCACAGGCGCGCTCGGCGTCGTCCTGAACCGGCCGTCGGACCTGCCCGTTCGCGAGGTGCTCCCCGCCTGGGGAGGCTCCGTCACCGGAGATCCGGTCGTGTTCGAGGGTGGTCCCGTCGACGCCACCAGCGCGCTGGCTCTCGCCACGGTGGGTCCGGCAGCCGCTGAGCAGGCGCCGCTCGGCTGGCGCCCGGTCGCCGGCCTGCTCGGGCTGGTCGACCTCGATGCACCGGTCGAGCTGCTGTGCGAGCAGCTCACCGCGATGCGCGTGTTCGCGGGCTATGCCGGCTGGTCCGGGCAGCAGCTGGAAGCCGAGCTCGCCGACGGCTCGTGGTATGTCGTGGCCGCCGAGTCGGCCGACGTGTTCAGCACCACCCCCGCGTCGCTCTGGCGCACGGTGCTGCGCCGCCAACCTGGTCCGATCTCGTTGCTCTCGACCTATCCCGACGATCCGAGCCTCAATTAGCATCAGGGTCATGGCGACGTTCGAGACAGCTCAGCAGCGCGGGTCCGGCGGCCTCGGGAACATCGGCGGGGGCACCGACACCCTGCTCGAGCAGGATGTCCAGACGACGCCGAAGACCAGCCACGGTGACGGCGACCACGAACGCTTCTCTCACTACGCGCCCAAGGCCAAGATCATGGAGGCCATGATCAACGGCACACCCATCACCGCCCTCTGCGGCAAGGTGTGGGTGCCGAGCCGTGACCCCAAGCGGTTCCCGGTGTGCCCGACGTGCAAGGAGATCTACGAGACGATCCCGCCGGGCAGGTCGGGCGGCGGCGACGATTAGTCGGACGCGGTCGTGATCACCCGGCTCGAAGGGCGACGTCAGATGTCACAGCAGGAAGCCGGTCGATGACGGCGACGATCGACAACGAGCCGGTCAGTCACGGTGGGGGAGTCATCACCCTCGTCGAGGGGTCCACCTTCTGCGTCAGCGGTCGCTCCGGTGACATGGACGGCGCCTACCCGCAGGGCCTGTTCGTGCGCGACACCCGCATCATCTCCGACTGGCACGTGCGTCTCGACGACTCCTCGCCCCAGGTGATGGCCGTCATGCCCGGCGATCCCTACTCCGCGACGTTCGTCTCGCGCATGCCTCCCCTCGGGGCGCAGACGCAGGTGCTGCTCGAGCGCCGCCGCTACGTCGGTGACGGGATGCGCGAGGACCTGCGGGTCCGCAACCTCGGGGGCGAGCCGGTGACGTTGCGGCTGACGGTCCGGGTCGGGGCCGACTTCGCCGATCTGTTCGAGGTCAAGGAGAGCCGCGTCGTCGCGCGGTCCGTAGCCACGGCCACGCGCACGGACACCTCGCTGATGCTGGAGACGGCACATGGTCGCGGCCTGCGAGGGGTGCTGCTGCACGCGCAGGGCGGGCAGTTCTTCGACGACCGTCTCGAGTTCGCGGTGGGCCTCGCGCCGGGCACCGACTGGTCCACCAGCATCTTCGTGCAGCCGTTGCTCGACGACGCCGAGCCGGGATCGACCTTCCCGAGCGACCTGCCGGTGGAGGACTCGTCACCGGCCAGGCGCATGCGCGCCTGGCGCGACGGCGCCCCCCGCCTCGACGTGGGCGACGCGTCGCTGCGCAAGACGTTGCAGCGCAGCATGGAAGACCTCGGCGCCCTGCGCATCTTCGACCCGGCCAACCCGGGCTCCGTCGCCGTGGCCGCCGGCGCCCCGTGGTTCATGGCGCTGTTCGGCCGCGACTCGCTGCTCGCGTCGTTCATGGCACTGCCGCTGGACCCGATGCTGGCGCTCGGCACGCTGCGCACCCTCGCACGGCTGCAGGGCAGCACGACCAACGTCGACACCGAGGAGCAGCCGGGCCGCATCCTGCACGAGACGCGCTTCGGCCCCGAGTTCCCGCTCGTCCGAGGCGGCGGCAGCGTCTACTACGGCTCCATCGACTCGACGCCGCTGTTCGTCGTCCTGCTCGGCGAGCTGCGGCGCTGGGGCATCGCGCAGGACGCGGTGGAGGACCTCCTGCCGCACGCGGACCGGGCGCTCGACTGGATCGAGAACTACGGCGACCGCGACGGTGACGGCTTCGTCGAATATGCCCGGTTGACGAGCCACGGTCTGGTCAATCAGGGCTGGAAGGACTCCTTCGACGGCATCACCTTCGCCGATGGCCGGGTCGCGGAGCCGCCGATCGCCCTGGCCGAGGTGCAGGGATATGTCTACGCCGCCTATGTCGCGCGCTCGCACTTCGCCTACGAGGCCGGTGACGAGCAGCTCAGTGCCCACTGGGCGCGCAAGGCGGCGGAGCTCAAGCGCGCGTTCAACGAGAAGTTCTGGCTGCCCGACAAGGGCTGGTTCGCCGTCGGGCTCGACGCCGAGAAGCGTCCGATCGACTCGCTCGCCTCCAACATGGGGCACTGCCTCTGGACCGGCATCGTCGATGAGGACAAGGCCGCCCGCGTGGGCGAGCTGCTGGTGTCTCCCGAGATGTTCAGCGGCTGGGGCGTGCGCACGCTGGCGACGAGCATGGCGGCCTACAACCCGATGAGCTATCACAACGGCTCCGTCTGGCCGCACGACAACGCGATTCTCGCCACCGGTCTGATGCGCTACGGCATGGTCGACTCCGCCCAGCGGGTGGCGCAGGGCATCCTCGCCGCCGCGGCCAGCTTCGAGGGCTCACTGCCCGAGTTGTTCTGCGGCTTCGACCGCAGCGAGTACGCCGTGCCGCTGCCCTACCCGACGTCCTGCTCGCCGCAAGCATGGGCGGCGGCGACCCCGGTGCAGCTGCTGCGCACCCTGCTCCGCATCGACCCGTGGTTCTCGCGCAACACCGTGTGGTTCGACCCGGCGTGGCCGGCGAGCTTCGGTCCGCTCCAGATCGACCTCCTGCTCGGCGGCCAACGCGCGACGGTGCGGGTCGACGCGACCGGCAGCTCGTTGACCGGGCTGACCGCGGTCGAGGTCATCCACGCCCCGCGTCAGCCACTCGGGGCGCTCGACGCCTGAGAGCAGCGATTGAGCACGCAGTGTTATGGGTAGCCCAGCGGGCGAGGCACAGCGCCTACGGCTGGGCCCGGCCTTGCGTGCGAGGTCTGTCTCCACCAGGGAGGGCTCCTCGTGCTTTCCTCACCACAGTTCTCCTCTCCTCACGTCCCGGCGCTGCATGCCCGAGCCGGCCGTCCGCTGCGCATCGCCGTCCTCGCACCCCCGTGGATCTCCATACCCCCGCCCGGCTACGGCGGCATCGAGCTCGTCGTGTCACAGCTGTGCGGTGGGCTCGTCGACAGGGGCCACGACGTGACACTGTTCGCGGCGCCCGGTTCGACGTCTCGCGCGCGGGTGCAGACCGTCCTCTCCGAGTGCCATCCCGACGAGATCGAGCGCGCGCTCTACGAGTCGGACCACGTGGCGCGCGTCTTCGCCGCAGTCGATGCCGCGGCCGTGGCGGGGACGCCGTACGACGTCCTGCACGACCACTGCGGGTTCACCGCGCTCGCGATGGCCGACCGGCTGCGTACGCCGGTCGTCCACACCCTGCACGGTGCGTTCACGCCGCAGACCGGCGCGTTCTACCGGCACCACGGAGCGAAGGCCGAGCTCGTCGGCATCAGCGAGGCCCAGCGCGCGAGCGCCCCCGCGGGGGTTCGCGTCGGCGCGGTGGTCCCCAACGCCGTCGACACGGTGGAATGGCCGTTCCAGCCGGTCAAGGACGACTACCTGCTGTGGGTCGGGCGCATGCATCCCACCAAGGGTGCCGACCGCGCGATCGCCGCCGCGCGCAAGGCCGGGGTGCCGATCGTCCTCGCCGGGCCGGTGCAGCCCGGGCAGGAGGAGTTCTTCCGCACGGCCGTGGAGCCCTGCATCGACGGCGTCAGCGTGCGCTATGTCGGTGAGGTCGGCGGCGCCGTGAAGCAGCGGCTCTTCGCCGGCGCGCGGGCGCTGCTCATGCCCATCCGCTGGAACGAGCCGTTCGGCATGGTGATGGTCGAAGCGCTCGCCTGCGGCACGCCGGTGATCTCCTTTCCCGAAGGAGCGGCCGTCGAGATCGTCAAGGACGGGGTCACCGGCTTCCTCGTCGACGACGTCGCGGCGATGGCGGCCGCCGTCGGACGGCTCGGCGACATCGACCCGGGCGCCTGCCGCGCCGACGTGGTCGAGCGGTTCGACGTGGGGGCGGTGGCCGAGCGCTACGAGGCGGTCTACCGCCGGGTGGCGCGGCTGCCGAGGTTGACGTCGGTGCGGCAGCCGGCACTGGCTCCCGCCGAATCCGGCGCCACAGGGTTCGCCACCAGCCCCTTCTAGCACGTCTGCGCAGCGGCTGGACCAATTCGCGGGCGACGGCGCGACCTCGGCATGTCGGCCCGCCGTCCCGGGTTAGCCTGCCCAGATCGTGTCTACCTCCGCCGCCTCGTCCCTGCCCCCCGCCTACCCCGCGCGCGCGCCCTGGGGAACCGCGCAGCGGCTCCGGGCCTGGCAGCAGCAGGCGCTGCAGGTCTATGCCGACGCGTCGGAGTCCGGCGCGCGCGACTTCCTGGCCGTCGCCACCCCCGGTGCCGGCAAGACGACCTTCGCGTTGCGAGTCGCGAGCGACCTGCTCGAGCGTGGCGTCGTTCGTGCGATCACGGTGGTGGCACCGACCGAGCACCTGAAGCGGCAGTGGGCCGAGGCGGCGCAGCGCGTCGGCATCTCCCTCGACCCCGAGTTCCGCAACGCGCAGGGCTCGGTCTCGCGCGACCTGACGGGGGTCGCGGTGACCTATGCCCAGGTGGCGATGTCACCGATGCTGCACCGGGCGCGCACCGAGGCACGCCGCACGCTGGTGATCCTGGACGAGGTCCACCACGGCGGCGACGCGTTGTCCTGGGGCGATGCCGTGCGCGAGGCGTTCGAGCCTGCCACCCGGCGGCTCTCGCTCACCGGCACGCCGTTCCGCTCCGACACCAGCGCCATCCCCTTCGTCACCTACGCCGCGGGCAACGACGGCGTACGCCGCTCCGCCGCCGACTACTCCTACGGCTACGGCGAGGCGCTGCGCGACGGCGTCGTACGCCCCGTGATCTTCCTGGCCTACGGCGGCTCGATGCGCTGGCGCACGAGCGCCGGGGACGAGGTGGCGGCGACGCTGGGCGAACCGCTGACCAAGGACCTCGTCGGGCAGGCGTGGCGCACGGCGCTCGATCCCTACGGCAACTGGGTGCCGCAGGTGCTCGCGGCGGCCGACCGGCGCCTCACCGAGGTGCGCCGCCACGTCCCCGACGCCGGTGGGCTCGTCATCGCCACGGATCATGCCGCGGCGCGCGCCTATGCCGCCCGGTTGCGGGCCCTCTGCGGCGAGACCCCCACCCTCGTGCTGTCCGACGACCCCGAGGCCAGCGCCCAGATCGCGCGTTTCACCCATTCCCACGACCGCTGGATGGTGGCGGTCCGCATGGTCAGCGAGGGTGTCGACGTGCCGCGCCTGTCCGTGGGTGTCTATGCCACCAGCATCGCGACGCCGCTCTTCTTCGCCCAGGCGGTCGGCCGCTTCCTGCGGGCCCGGCGGCGCGGGGAGACGGCGTCGGTGTTCCTCCCCACGGTGCCGCCGCTGCTCGCGCACGCGGCCGAGATGGAGGTCGTGCGCGACCATGCGCTCGACAAGCCGCAGCAGGACGACGACGACTTCCACCCCGAGGAGATGCTCGTCGAGCGCGCGAACCAGCGCGACGACACGGCGGGGGAGCAGACCCTCGCCTTCGAGGCGCTCGAGGCCGAGGCCACGTTCGACCGGGTGCTGTTCGACGGCGGCGAGTTCGGGCTGCAGGCCGCTGTGGGGTCCGAGGAGGAGCAGGACTACCTCGGCCTGCCGGGGTTGCTCGAACCCCACCAGGTGACCGCGCTGCTGCAGCAGCGGCAGGCGTCACAGGTGGCGGGCAAGCGCGGCCGTGACGCGGCGGCCGAGCCCGTGGCAGGGCTGACCGCCGACGGCCTGGCGCAGCTGCGCAAGGAGCTCAATGCCCTCGTCGCCGCCTGGCATCACCGCACCGGGCAGCCGCACGGGGTGATCCACGGTGAGCTGCGGCGTACGTGCGGGGGGCCGGCGACACCCACGGCCGGTGCCGAGCAGCTGCAGGCGCGCATCGACACGATCCGGGCGTGGGCGACGAAGGGTCGCCGCCTGGCCTGACTGCCGGGCGCGCCTCCGGGGCTTCGTCGAGGGTCACGAGCATGCGTTGCGCCAGGCGGGTCCAGGGTCGTGCTCAGCGGTCCTCCTGACGTCGAGGACCGCTAGGCTTTCGACGTACGACGTCCGTGGACCTCGGGCGCGGCACGATGGAGGACTCTCACTGTGGCGACCATGGAACGCACGCGACGCGGCGCCGCTGCTGCGGGAGCCGAGCGGCTGCCGACCCCGGTCCGTGATCGCCGTCCCGCGCTCGCCGCGCTCGCGCTCATCCTCGTCGTCGGTGGTGCGCTGGTCAGTGGTCTGCTCGTCTACCGCAGCGGCCAGCGGGTCGACGTGCTGACCGCTCGCACGAGGTTGGCGCCCGGGCACGTCGTGAAGGCGGGCGACTTCTCCGTCGAGCGCGTGGCCTCCGACGGCGCCTCGGCCGTCATCCCTGCCGCCGCCCGCGCCAACTTCGTCGGGACCACCGTCACCTCGCTCATCCCGGCGGGCACGTTGGTCAACCGCAACATGTTCCTCCTGGGCAGCGCTGCTGTGCCCGCCACAGCGCAGGTCATGGGACTGACGCTCTCGCCGGGGCACTTCCCCGCCGAAGGACTCGAGGCGGGTGACATCGTGCGGCTCTACGCCGTGCCGCGGGCGTCCGGCACCGACACGGGCGACGGCATCGCCCCGGTCCTTGCCCAGGCCGTCCGCGTCGTCTCGGTGACCCAGACGCGCACGGGCTCCGACCTCACCGTCTCGCTGCTCGTGCCGGACACCGTCGTGGGGACGATCATCGGCGCTGCTGGCACGGGTGACGTCGCGGCGAGCCGGCTGCCGGAGACCGCCCGCCCGCAGGTCGACTTCGCGGGGAAGTGACGTGGCGATCGTCGCGTTCTGCAGTGCCAAGGGCGCTCCCGGCACCACCACCGCCGCCATGCTCACCGCAGCTCTCTGGCCGCGTCCCGTGCTCCTGGCCGACTGCGACCCCTCCGGCGGCGACATCGCGTTGCGCCTGCCCGCCCAGGACGGCAGCGCGGTCGACCCCCAGCGTGGCCTCCTGGCACTGGCGCCGCTGGCGCGCCGCGGCCTGACCGGCGACACCGTGATGGCGCACCGCCAGATCCTGGCCGGCGGCACCGAGCTGATCGCCGGCGTCGCCACGGCTGACCAGTCGCGGGCCATGGGGCCGCAGTGGATCACTTTCGCGTCGGCCTTCGACACGCTGCCCGGCACCGACGTCGTCGCCGACTGCGGACGTCTGACGGCGCTCGACTCGCCGGTCATGCCGCTGTTGCACCGGGCGGCCATGCTCGTCATGGTCCTGCGACCGACCGTCGCCGGCGTCCTGCACACGCGCGAGCGACTCACCGCGCTGCAGGGAGCGTTGGGTCTGGGCCAGCGACAGCAGAGCCGCTCGAGCGTCGGCGTGCTTCTCGTCGCCGGCCCGGAGCAGGCGCGTGACATCCAGGGCGCTGTCGCCTCGTTGCAGCGCGACCTCCCGTGGCTCACCGACTTCGGCCATCTGGTCCACGACCCCCGTGGCGCGTCCCTCTTCGAGGGCGCCACCGTGTCGCGTCCGGATCGGACGCTGCTCGTGCGCTCGGGGCGTCAGGTCGTCGCCCCCCTCGCCGCCCAGCTGCAGCCCCGCGCCGGGGTGGTGCACGAGGCTCCCGCGACAGAGACCGTTGGCCCCCCGCTGTCCGTGGGCCAGCCGGTGCTCGACACGAGCATCTCGTGACCGTCACCCTCGACCACGACTTCGTCCGCGTGCTGCGCGGGCGCGTCGCCGACCGGCTCAACGAGCAGCGCCGCCGCGACGAGATCGCCGGTCGCACCCCGATGTCCGGGGAGGACGAGCGCCAGTTCACCCGCTCGCTGATCGTGCAGGTCCTCGAGGACCATGCGCGCAGCGAGGTCACCAGCGGGCGACTGCCGCCAGCGCCGGAGCAGGAGGAGGAGACCGCCGCTGCGATCCACGCGGCGCTCTTCGGCGTCGGGCGGCTGCAGCCGCTGCTGGAGGACTCCGACGTCGAGAACGTCGACATCAACGGCTGCGACCGGGTCTTCGTCAGCTACAGCGACGGCCGGGAGGAGATGCTCCCGGCGGTCGCCGACTCCGACGAGGAGCTCGTCGAGCTGGTGCAGATCCTGGCGGCGCACTCCGGGCTGTCGAGCCGGCCCTTCGACTCGGCCAACCCCCAGCTCGACCTGCGGCTGCCCGACGGCTCGCGCATGTCCGCGGTCATGGGCGTCTGCTCGCGGCCGGCCGTCAGCATCCGCAAGGCCCGGCTCGGGCGGGTCTTCCTGAGCGACCTCGTCGCGACCGGGACCATGACCGAGCAGGTGGCGTCGTTCCTCGAGGCCGCCGTACGCGCCCGCAAGAACATCATGATCGCGGGCTCCACCAACGCCGGCAAGACGACCATGCTGCGCGCGATGGCCAACGTCATCGGGCCGGAGGAGCGCCTGATCACGGTCGAGCGCGCGCTCGAGCTCGGCCTGGACAAGTTCGAGGACCTGCACCCCAACGTCATCGCGCTCGAGGAGCGGCTGCCCAACAGCGAGGGCGTCGGGCACGTCTCCCTGGCGGAGCTCGTACGCCGCAGCCTGCGCATGAACCCCAGCCGGGTCATCGTCGGCGAGGTGCTCGGCGACGAGATCGTCACCATGCTCAACGCGATGAGCCAGGGCAACGACGGGTCGCTGTCGACCATCCACGCGAACTCCTCGATGGAGGTGTTCAACCGCATCTCCACCTACGCCATCCAGTCGCAGGAGAACCTCCCGATCGAGGCGACCCAGATGCTGATCGCGGGCGCGCTGGACTTCGTCATGTTCCTGCGCAAGCGCAACACCTACGCCAGCGGCGGCGGCCTCGCCCGCGTCGTGGAGTCCATCCGCGAGGTGACCGGCATCGACGGGCGAGTCCTGTCGAGTGAGGTCTTCGCTGTCGGTCCCGACGGACGCGCCGTCGCTCACGCGCCGGTCGAGTGCATCGAGGAGCTCGTCGAGGCCGGCTACTCGCCCGACCTCTACAGCCGGTGGATCTCGTGAGCGGCTCGTGATGACAAGGCACGAGATGATGGCCATCGGGTGCGGTGTCCTGGTCGGCCTCGGGCTGTTCGTGCTGGTGCTGTCCTTCGTCGGCCTGCCCCGGCGCGACGAGAGCAAGCCGGCGTTGTTCTCCCGGCGCACCGGCACGCAGCTCTCCCGCAGGCTGGTCACGGGGCTCGTCCTCGGGTTGGTCGCGCTGGTCATCAGCCGTTGGGTCGTGCTGGCCGTGTCCGTCGGCCTGCTGGGCGCCTACTGGGACGCCCTCGTGGGCGGCGGCCGTGCGGAGAAGCTGTCCATGGCGCGGCTCGAGGGTCTGGCCTCGTGGACGGAGTCGTTGCGCGACACCATCGCCGGCGCGGTCGGCCTGGAGCAGGCGATCCCCGCGACCGCGGCCACCGCAGCCCCGGTGCTTCGGCCCTCGCTCAACCTGTTGGTCGACCGGTTGCGCATCCGCGAGCCGCTGCCCGTCGCCCTGGTGGCGTTCGCCCGTGACCTCGACGACGCCAGCGCCGACACCGTGGTTGCCGCACTGGTGCTCAACGCCCGCTTGCGCGGACCTGGCCTGCGCGAGGTGCTGACCTCGCTCGCCACGTCGGCCCGCGAGGAGCTCGACATGCGCGGGCGCATCGACGCGTCGCGGCGCAGCATCCGCCGCAGCGTGCGGGTCGTCGTGATCGTCGTGCTGAGCGTCGTCGGGGGGCTCGTCTTCTTCAACCGCAGCAGCGTGCAGCCCTACAACACGATCGAGGGTCAGCTCGTGATGCTCGTCGTCTGCCTGCTCTTCGGCGGGGGGCTGCTGTGGCTGCGCAGGCTAGCCGAGCCTCCCGTCACCGACCGGCTACTCGTCGCCGCACCCGACCGTGCGCGCGAGTCCTCCTTCGAGCAGGTGTCGATGTGACGTCGGCACTGCTGGCGGGTGCCGTCATGGGTCTCGGCCTCTACGCGCTGCTGCGCGTCTTCCTGCGCCCACGACCCGGTGTGGCCACGCTCGTGGCCCGCATCGACCAGGGCACGCGCTCCATGCACACGCACACGAGCACCGAGCTGCAGGTGGTGACCGGCATGCGAGGAGCAGCGGGCGGCCTGGTCGCCCGCTTCGCCGACTGGTGCGACGTGCAGGCGGCTGAGCGCGGCTGGCGGATGGGGCAGGTCCGGCGTGACCTCGCGCTCATGGGTCGCACGCTCGGGATGTTCCTCGCCACCAAGGTGCTGCTGGGCCTCGGGCTGTTGCTGGTCGTCCCGATCGTCTGGGCGATCCTGCGTTCCGTCGGCATCCCGCTGCCCGCGGCTGCGCCCCTGGCCGTCGGTCTGGTGTTCGGCCTGCTGGGGTTCTTCCTGCCCGACCTCGCCCTGCGTGGCGAGGCGGGGACACGTCGCCGAGACCTTCGGCGGGTCGTCGGGGTGTTCCTCGACCTCGTCTCCATGAACCTCGCGGGTGGTCGGGGCCTGCCGGAGGCGCTGCTGGCGGCGTCGACGGTCAGCGACCACTGGGGGCTCGTGCGCATCCGCCAGAGCCTCGCCAATGCCAGGCTCATGGGCTCGACGCCGTGGGCGGCGCTGGGCGACCTCGGCGACCAGGTGGGGCTGGAGGAGCTGCGTGACCTCTCAGGTGCGCTGTCGCTGGCCGCCGACGACGGCGCCAAGATCCGCTCCTCCTTGACGGCGCGCGCGGCCACCATGCGGCGCAAGGAACTCGCCGACTCCGAGGGGCAGGCAGGCGAGAAGTCCCAGTCCATGCTCGTCGCGCAGCTGCTCATCTGCGCTGCGTTCATGCTCTTCCTCGGCTATCCTGCCGTCGCCCGCATGCTCGGGACCGGGTGACGGCACATGTCCGGTCGAGGCACCACCTCCAGCTGCCCGCCATCCTTCGTCCTTCTCCTCAGGAGTGCCACTGATGTTGAACATCGCGATTCTCATCCTGCAGCTCAGCATCGGACGGATGAAGGAGATCCGCCGCGACGAGCGAGGGGCGTCTGCGATCGAGTGGGCGGTCATCGCCGCGATCGCCATCGTGGCGGCCTCTGCGATCGGCGCCGTCGTCTACAACATCGTGACCGGTCGAGCCCAGAACATCCAGGACTGCGCGGACACGGCGGCCGGTGGTACCAGCTGCGCGCCCGCGAAGTAGGCGCGCGCCGCCCGGGCGGCGACGAAGGTGTGGCAGCACTGGAGATGGCGTTCATCGCGCCCGCACTGCTGCTCTTCATCTTCATGTCGATCCAGTCGGGTCTCTACTTCTACGGTCGTGCCGTGGCGATCGCGTCAGCGCGCGAGGGAGTGGCCCAGCTCCGGCTCGCTCAGGGTCAGTCGGACTACGACCGCCGCGAGCCGGTCGTCACTACCAACGTCACGTCCTACGTCGACGCCATCGGCCGTGGCTCGTTGTTCGCGTCGAAGGTGACGGCCACGTCGGACTACACGCCGCCGGGTGAGGAGGAGGCGTACGTCAGCGTGCGGGTGCAGGGCACGGTGGTCACGCTGGTCCCCGGGTTGGAGCTGAAGGTCGACCAGACCGTGCGTGGCAGCGTCGAGCGGTTCGCAGACGACGTGGCGCCGTGAGCAGGCGTCCTCGCGGCGACCGCGGTTCCTTGTCCTTGGAGTTCGCGGTCTCAGCACCGATGCTCTTCGCGCTGCTGTCTCTGCTCTTCGTCTACGGCCGCATCGCCCAGGTCAACGGCGACCTCGAGGCATCCACCCGTGATGCCGCTCGTGCGGCGTCGCTGGCCCGCAGCGAGTCCGACGCGAACACGCGCGCCGTCAAGCTCGTGCGCGAGCACTTCACAGCGGCCGTCTGCCCTGATGACGGGATCGTCGTGCAGGGCTTCGCACCAGGTGCTCCGCTGAGCGTCACGGTGACGTGCACCTACCCGCTCTCGGACCTCGGCCTGCCCGGCGCCCCGAGCCACGTGACCGTCACGTCGAGGTTCGACAGCTATGTCGACGACTACCGCACGGTGCGCCCGTGAACGCGCGACTTCGGCATCTGGACCGCTCTGCTGGTGATGCCGGCTCCATCGCGGTGATGATCCCGTTCATCGCGGTCATGATCCTGCTCCTGGGTGGGCTGGTGATCGACGGTTCGCGCGTGCTGAACGCGCGAGGTGAGGCGCTCGCGTACGCCGAGGAGGCTGCCCGTGCGGGTGCCAACGCTGTTGACGAGACTTCGCTCGACCTGACCATCAAGGACAGCGACGCGCAGGCCAAGGTGGACAGCTACTGCGGGGTCGCTAGCGGCAACGACGCTGTCACGCGGTGCACGTACGACGGTCTCACCGAGGTGGGAGGGATCGACCGCCGCGTCATCGTGGTCAACACCACGGTCAATCTCAAGATCAGGCCGACGCTGCTCGGGATGGTCGGAGTCGGGAGCTTCACAGCGTCGGCGTCTGCCAAGGCCAGGCCGTACGAGGGTGTGAGCGCGAATGATGCCGGATGAGCTGGTGCGGCGGAGCTGTCAGGGCAGCGACATGGTTTCGGTCGAAGACGAGCGGAGGAACGGCGTGAGGGTGCAGAACGCTCAGTTGACGTCGATCAGCAAGGGACTTCTGGCGGTGACGCTGTGCCTTGGCTTGCTGACGGCATGCAGTGACGGAAGCGGCCATGTGACCGCGCCGTCCGCAGGGCCCGCTGTCTCTGCTGTCTCCTCCGCCGCTGCCGAGCCGACTGCGGATCCGACCGAGTCTCCGGCGGCCACGACGGAGCCCAGTCCGGTAGCGACACCCGCCGCGACGTCGGCGGCGCTGACAGGCCCCTATCGCAAGGACCCCGGGGTGAAGTTCCTCGTGACCTACTTCAAGGCGTCTGCAGCGGCGATCAACGCCAGGAATGCGAACCTTCCTGCACTGGTCGCGCTCGAGACTGCCGACCAGCGGCCCTATACCGTGAAGGCGCTGAAGGAGGAGTACGGGCGCGTGGCCCCCGACGTGCCGCCGTTCGTCCCTCTGTCGGTGGGGGCGCCCAAGGCGACCGTGCGCACGGTCAACATCTGCGTCCTCGCTGACGGCTGGACCCTGGACGCCAAGACAAAGAAGCCAGCCAAGCGACGCAAGGTCCAGGCCCAGCAGGCTGAGCTCGTCAAGTCCGGCGGCACGTGGAAGGTCGAGGCTTTCTACTTCGACTCGTTCTCCTGCTCGGGGGTGAGCTTCGCATGAGGTCCTCGTACAGCCGTCTCGGCGCCACTGTCGCGATCGTCGTCGCGCTCGTCGCCGGGGCGCCGTCGTCAGCGTGGGCCGCTGCGAACGGTGGTCGGTCCAAGGCGGTCGTGGACGACCCTCCGAACGAGGCTTCGGGCAAGACGTGGGGGACGGCCAGGAACTGCTCGATGTACGCAGGCCCCGGCGGCTTCGGCATGCACTGCGCCACTCCAGACACGATGGGCCCGTCCGTCATCGACATCCTGAAGAGGCGAAAGATCCCCAAGTGCTTCTACACGCAGGCGCCGGACGACTACGTCGGGGTGAACCGTGCACCGGAGGACGCTGACAAGGAGGGCACCTGGTGGCTCTACGAGTGCCTGACCGGCGTGAACGACGACATGACCGCGGTGACGGGCGAGCTGGGGTTCGACATCATCAAGGACCTGTTCGTCGCAAAAGGCAAGCAGCCCGAACCTCATCTGGACAAGGGGCAGCTCGGCGTGATCGACGATGTCGCCACGCCGCCGTACCCGACGGTGATCTTGACCCCGGGGCCCGTCTCGTCGTCGAGTGGCGATTCGGCGCGACCCAGGGTCAACATGCCGACGGTCTTCTGGGACAGCAACGCCACCATGGTGCCGGAGATCGTCAGCCGCGGTGTTCACATGAAGGCCGAGCTGCACTCGCTCAAGCTCTACACCGAAGGTGAGAGCAACACCGACGCCATAGAACGGTGCATGGGTGGTGGGCTGCGCGTCGATCCGGGAGACGTGGGCGACCAGACGCTCTTGCACTTCCTCCAGTCGCTGGGCAACCAGGTGTGCTGGCACGTCTACGAGCGGTCGAGCGCACGGATCACCGGCACCACGTCGAGCGACAAGCAGAAATACCCCATGAAGGTCGTCGCCTACTGGACCGTCTACTACGACACGGGTGATGGCTGGCAGGTCTTCCATTCCTTTGCGGTGGACAACCCCACGCAGTACATCCCCGTCGCCGAGATCCAGTCCCTCGTCATCTCCTGAGAAGTGAGCAGCGTGTGAGCACGACGACATCCCGTACGCCGAAGAAGAACATCCGCACCGGCGGACCGGGCTCCCGGTTGCCCGTGAAGCCGACATCGACCAAGCAGCGGCGACGGGAGATCTTCATCGGCCTGCTGGGCGTGCTCGGCGTGCTGGTCGTCGTCGTCGGCGTACCGCTGCTGCTCGTGACGTTCGTCGGCAACCCCGTCCCTACTTCACGCCCCACCACCGAGTGGCTCAAGGCGGACCTGTCGTTCGACACGATCCTCAAGATCTTCTCGGTTGTCGTGTGGCTGGCCTGGGCGCACTTCCTCGTGTCCTTCGTCGTCGAGCTCCAGGCGGGCCGCCGGGGTTCCGGGCTGCCCAAGCGGGTGCTCGGTGGCGGGGTCGGGACGCAGGAGCTGGCACGCCGCCTGGTCGCGGCGGTCCTGCTGCTCGCCAGCGTGGCGACCGTGGCACCGCACTCCTCGGCGCCCGAGCGTCCGACGGCGATCGTGCAGACGACCGACCAGGTGGCTCCAGGGCTCGGCACTGCTGCGGCGCAGGGACTTCGGGCCGCGACGGCTGCGGTGTCCGACGCAGCGCCGCACGCGGCGCACGCGGCGCACGCGGCGACCCAGGCGAAGGGTGGCTTCGTCTA
>CAXSDR010000026.1:33323-37521 GCA_964236445.1 uncultured Motilibacteraceae bacterium
CGCACGCGGCGCACGCGGCGCACGCGGCGACCCAGGCGAAGGGTGGCTTCGTCTACTACGAGGTGCACCCGCCGGCGGGCCGCCACCACGACTGCCTCTGGGACATCTCCGAGCGCTACCTCGGCGACCCGCTGCGCTACAAAGAGATCTTCGCCATGAACCACGACCGACTCCAGCCCGACGGTCGCACGATCACCGACGCCGACCTCATCCGTCCTGGCTGGATCCTGCGGCTGCCGGCTGACGCGACCGGTCCGGGGCTGCGTACGGTCGACCCCGTCGGACCCAAGATCGCCATCCCTGAGCAAGGGAGCCCGGGTTCGGGCGCGAGCCAGAGCGTGCAGCGCGCTTCCGATGCCTCGGTCGCCTCGGTCGTTCATGCACCCTCCACGGTCGGCTCCGGCGCAGTCGCGCCCGGTGGCGGCATCCACTCCGACGACCTGGCCCGCTACGCCCTGGGTGGCGGCCTGCTCGCCGCAGGTCTGCTGACGATGCTCGGCCGTAGGCGCGGACCGTTCGGTGCCGGCGGCGACTCCGACGTCGAACGCCGGATGCGCCTCGCTGCGCACACGGGCACGGCGTCGTTCCTGGACGCCGCCCTGCGTGGTCTGGCCCAGTCACGCGCGGAGGCGGGCCTCGCGCTGCCGGAGACCTACATCGCGTTCCTTCGCCCCGACGAGCTCGTCCTGCACTTCAGTCCGGCGCCCGAGGGTCCCGTTCCGGCGCCGTGGGTGGCGGCTGCGGACGGTCGGTCGTGGACCGTACGCGCCCAGGACGTCGGCGCCGCGCCGGCCGGCGTGCTCGCGCCCTATCCCGCGCTGGTCAACGTGGGTGAGGTGCACGGTCACGAGGTGCTCGTGGACCTCGAGGCCGCACCGGGCGTCGTCAGTGTCGGTGGAGACGTGGCCGTGGCGCGTGACGTCGTCATGTCGGTGGCCGTGGAGCTGGCGACGAACCTGTGGTCCGACGGGGTCGACGTCACACTGGTCGGCTTCGGCGACGACCTCAGCGACATCGCTCCCGGCAGGATTCGACGAGTCGACACGGTCAGCGAGGCTGTGGCTCGCATCGAGAACGACGCGCCCCGCACGGACGCGCTGTTGCGCAGCATGGGCATCAACTCCGTGCTGCAGGGCCGGGCGTCGCGTACGTCGCTGCGCCCGCACGTCATGGTGCTGTCGGGCCCGCCGTCTCCCGCGGAGGCTCAGCGGATCCTCGCCGCCGAAGGTGCGGGCCGCAGCACGCTTGGCGTGCTCTGCGTCGGTGACACCCCGTCCGCGCGTTGGCGCTTCACCGCGTCGACCAAGGGGGCGCTCGATCTCGGTGTGCTCGGCGTCGATGTGACCGCTCACCGCCTGAGCTCCTCGGACTGCGCGGGGGTGCTGAGCCTGCTGCGCGATGCCGACCGCGAACGCGAGACGCAGTCGCGCGAGATCGCCGGCCTGACGCCGCTCGCTGCGGTTCATGCGCTGGCGATGCCGGTCCAGGGCCGCTCTTCGGGCGACGACGACAACCGCCCGACCCCCGGTGGCATCGCGATCTCGCCGACGCTCACGGAGCGTGCGCTGCTCGACCCGATGTCGGTCGCTGCCGTCGAGGTGCAGCTGCTGGGTCCGGTGCAGGCCACCGCTCCCGGGCATCTCGACGAGCACCGCCGACCGCTGCTCACAGAGATCGTGATCGCCGCCGCGCTGCACCCGCAGGGTTTGCACGACGCGGTCCTGCGTGCAGCGGTGTGGCCGCGCGGCGTCGGTGACGACGTCGTCGACGCCGCCATCGGCGACGCGCAGGCGTGGCTGGGTGAGACGGCAGCCGGAGTTCCCCGGCTGCGTCGCGAGGACGACGGGCTCTGGGTGCTGGCCGACGACGTCCGCTGCGACTGGCACGTCATGCGCTCCGTCGCTGCCGGTCCCGAGGGGTCGCAGGAGGCTGCGCGCATCGAGCAGGTCCTCGGCCTGGTCCGTGGAGTGGCCTTCAGTGACGGGCCTGATGGTCGTTATCAGTGGCTGGCTTTCCATGCCGCCGCGCGCGACTCCCGCCTCGTCGGCACCGCCCTCGCACGTCGGCTTGCGGCGATCTCCGCAGGGCAGAACGACCGCGCTCGCGCCGAGCGTGCGCTGCGCTCAGGCCTGCGGCTCGTGCCGGCGGCGCAAGTGCTGTGGCGCGACCTGCTGCGCCTCACCGACCCCGACGGCACACGCCTCGTCGTCGAGGACATGTGGGTCGCACTCGAGGCAGGTCCGGGCGCGAGCCCGGCCCGGCGTCTCGCGCTCGAGCCGGAGACCGACGCGTTGGTGCAGCAGCTGATGCCGGGCCACCGGCGTACCACCGCCTGACGGGTGCGCGAAGCAGCTGATGCCGGCGGCATGCCCGTCGGTATGCAGACGTCGTCCGTGCGCGTCGCGGGCGGCGTCCTTCAGTCGGCGGCACAGGCCTCGGACCGTACGCGGCGGCGGTGTCCGGACACGGCGATGCCGGGCGCGGCGCCGGGCCCCTCGCCGCTGAGGTGCCGGTGCTGGTGTCGGCTTCGGCAGCCGCTGTCCGTGCGCTGACGTCGCGCCTCGACGCGCTGGGTCGCGCGGACGTCGGGATCGCGGCGCTGTTCGAGCGGATCGATGCCGGCTCATGACTGTTGTCGCAGGCGTACGCCGCCCCGAGCTGCCGGAGCTGCTGCTCGGTGATGCCGGTGGGCTGACGTCGCTCGCCAGCACCTTGCGGTCGACCGCCACTGAGCTGGCGTCTGCGCAGGGAGCGGCCACGCGGGCGGTGGCGGATGCGGTGTGGACCGGTCCGGCTGCCGACGTGCGCGACGGCCTCGTGCGCGGACTGGCCCAAGACCTCGCGCAGGCGCGGCAGGCGGTGGAAGATGCCCATGCAGCGGTGGAGGACGCGGCGACCCAGTTGGGGTCGGCGCAGTCGGTGGTGAGGACGGTGCGGGCCCAGGCGGTCGTGATGCAGGCCGAGTGCGACCGGCTCGCTGCCCTGGCGGTGGTGCCGGTGGCGGAGGCGTCAGGTCGGGCGTCCGAGCAGCTGCAGGATGTCGCGCGTCGGGCCGCCGCCCTGGAGCGTGGGGTGTTGGAGGTCCGTCACCGTCTCGACGTCTCGCTGAGGAGGGTGGCTAGCGAGCTGCACTCTGCCGCGGCGGTTCTGACCCGAGTGACGCGCACCGACGCCCCGGCGCCGCAGAAGGCGCCCGAGCTCACCCCAGGTCGGCACTGGTGGGAAAAGGCCGGTGACACCATCGGCGACGCAGTGACCGGGACGGCGCACGCGGTGGTCAACGCGACGCAGGACGCTTGGGACTTCGGGGAGTCGATGGTGCAGTACTACGCGGACAACCCGGCGGTCGCCGTCAGAACGGGTGCTGACGCCGCGGAGTTGGTGCTCGGCGCGTACGTTCTGGCGGCCGGCGCCTCCGGTGAGGTCGGAGGCGTCGTGCTCGACGCGACTGGTGCCGGGGCCGTCGCCGGGGTTCCGATCAACGTTGCCGCGGCCGGCGTGATCGTGCTGGGTGCCGGCGCGGCAGGGGTCGGGTTAAAGGGCCTGGGCGACGATCTCGGCACCGCGTTGAGCGAGCGGAGGCCGGCAGGCCGCGCGAACGGCGGTACGCAAGGACAACCCGTCAGTGCGCCCAAGAGCCTAGATGCGTTTCCCAGAGCAGGGTCACAAAGCGCAAGACGCCGGTTCAGGGCGGAGGGCTTCTGCGGAAGCGTTGGAAGGACCCTGATGGCACGATCTACGAATGGGACAGCCAGCATGGAGCGGTGGAGAAGTACACCAAACGCGGCAAGCACCTTGGCGAATTTGATCCCGTCACCAGCGAGCAAACCAAGCCAGCGGATCCAGAGAGGACGGTCGAGCCATGACTTGGGTCATTCACGTCGCGCGTAGGGGCGAAGATACATTCTATCGTGAGATCAGACTGGATGAGGTGCTTCGTGCGTACTTCCGTACATTTGCCGATGCGCCTGCCGACGACCCTTTGTACGACTCGATCCCGCTCGACACGGCGGCCGTCCAGGCAATCGCCGCCCATCTAGGCTTTGACCCGGGGCCGGCTGGCGACGAGTTCTTCCTGGACTTCTACGAGTGAAGGCGCCCCCGGATGCTCAGTTCGCGGTGACGCATGCGTCCGGTGATTAAGGTTGGGGAGGTGGGACTGTCTGGCGCCAATCGGGAGATCAGTCTCGGTGCAAGG
>CAXSDR010000027.1:0-36766 GCA_964236445.1 uncultured Motilibacteraceae bacterium
ACAAATGGCATCGATCTCGACACGCTGTTGAGTTCTCAAGATACGCACGCACACCAAACGAACAGGACTTCCGTCCGGGACCTTCGGGGCAACTTCTCAACCCTAGCGGACGATCCCCATGTTGTCCAGGGCCTGTCCGCGTCGGCTTGCGCTCCGAGACCGTCCACCGCATCTCTGCGGTGTCCCGGCGTCTCCGTCGAGCGCAAGAGAAACGTTACCAGGAGGTGTCGCGGGGTGGACGCGCGGGTGTCGCGAAGCGGCGTACGTCTGCTTCTCAGGCCTGCGCCACGGCCGCGGCGTCGACTGCCGCGAGGTTGCGCTTGCCGCGTCGCAGGACCAGCCAACGCCCGTGCAACAGGTCCTGCGCAGCGGGGACGTGCTCGACGTCGGAGATCCTGACGTTGTTGACATAGGCGCCGCCCTCCTGGACGGCGCGTCGGCCCGCTGAGCGGCTGGGCACCAGCGTCGAGCCTGCGAGCAGCTCCGGGAGCGAGGGCATCGGGCCTGAGAGCACGAGCCCTGGAAGCTCCGCCAGCGCCGCGACCAAGGTCGACGCGTCGAGCGCCTGCAGATCGCCCTGGCCGAACAGTGCGTCGCTCGCCGCGACGGCGCGGTCGCGCTCATCGTCGCCGTGCACGAGAGCGGTCAGCTCGTCGGCGAGCGCGCGCTGCGCGATCCGAGCCGGCGGGCGCTCGGCCGCCGCCTCCTCGAGCGCCTCGATCTCCCCGCGGCTCCTGAGCGAGAAGCGTCGGAGCCACACCGTCGCGTCACGGTCGTCTGCATTGAGCCAGAACTGGTAGAAGGCGTATGGGGAGGTCATGGTCGGGTCGAGCCAGACGGCACCACCCTCGGTCTTGCCGAACTTCGTGCCGTCGGACTTGGTCACCAGCGTGGTCGTGAGCGCGTGGACGCTCGCGCCGGCGACACGGCGTACGAGGTCGACACCCGCGGTGATGTTGCCCCACTGGTCGCTGCCGCCGGTCTGGAGCACGCAGCCGTGACGGCGGTAGAGCTCGAGGAAGTCGTTGGACTGCAGGACCTGGTAGCTGAACTCGGTGTAGCTGATGCCGCCGGCCTCGAGGCGGGCGCTCACGGAGTCCTTGGCAAGCATCCGGTTGACGCTGAAGTGCTTGCCGATGTTGCGCAGCAGATCGATCGCCGACAGCTCGGAGGTCCAGTCGAGGTTGTTGACCATCTGGGCGGCCACCGGACCGTCGAAGCTGACATAGGGCGTCAGCTGCGCCTGGATGCGCTGCACCCACCTCGCCACCGTGTCGAGGTCGTTGAGGGTGCGTTCACCGCCCGTGGGCCTCGGGTCGCCGATCAGACCCGTGGCGCCGCCCATGAGCAAGAGGGGGCGATGCCCGGCCCCCTGCAGCCGGTGAGCCGTCAGCACCTGCATCAGATGCCCGACGTGCAGGCTCGGAGCGGTGGGGTCGAAGCCGACGTAGAACGTGACCGGGCCCGCGTCGAACAGTGCCTCCAGCGCATCGGGGTCGGTGCTCTGGGCAAGAATCCCGCGCCAGCGGAGGTCGTCGAGGATCGAGGTCATGACGTCGATCCTTGCCTATGCCCGCGGCGGGGCGCGTGGGCTCGGTAGCTGCTCACCGTCGGCTCACCCTCGAGCCAGAACCGCCATGCTGTGTCGGCCCCTGCTCCTCCGACCCCGACGCGCGGGCCGGTGCGCACGGCTCGGGATCGGCCAGGGCCATGATGCAGGCGCATGGGGCCGCCGCCGCAGAGGTCGCTCGCGTTCAGCGCACCGTTGATGCCGAGGGCCACGCACAGTCGAGCAGGGCCCTGAGCCAGGTCACGGTCGCTTCGCGAGGTGACTCTGGCCTCGCGCGCCAGATCGGCGCCGACCACGACCTCGCCCGCCCGCAGCAGAACTGCCGAGGCGATGCCGAGCGGGCCGCAGACGACGTTCATGCACCAGTGCATGCCATAGCTGAAGTAGACATATGCAAAGCCGGGTTCACCGAACATGACTTCGGTTCTCGGTGTGCGACCGCGGTGGGCGTGCGATCCGGGGTCTGCCTCTCCGGCGTAGGCCTCGACCTCGGTGAGGCGCAGGCCGATGTCGCCACGCGGCGTGCTGTGCACGAGGACGGCACCCAACAGGTCCGGCGCGACGTCGACCACCTGACGCTCGAAGAACGCCCGCTCCAGTGCGGGTTCGCGAGGGCCCATGGCTAGGCGGGCACGTCCTGCTCCCCCGTTGCCCACGCCGCCTGCGTCGCGGTGAGCAGCTGCAGGGCCGCCAGCTGCTCGGCGACCCGTGCCGGTGACGTCCCGCCCGGCGTGGAGCGGGCCTCCAGCGCACCTCGCACCGTGAGCACCTCACGCACCTCGGGAATCAGCCTGTCGTCGAGCGAGCGCAGGTCCTCGTCGGCCACCTCCCACAGCTCCAGACAGCGCTCGTCGCAGAACCGGACGAGCCGACCGGTGATCTCGTGCGCGTCGCGGAAGGGTGTGCCGCGGCGTACGAGCCACTCGGCGACGTCGGTCGCCAGCGCGTGACCCGCCGCAGCAGACGACGACACCCGGTCGGTGTCGACGACGAGGGTGGCGTACATGCCTGCCATCGCGGGCAGGATCAGCAGCAGCTGGTCGATCGAGTCGAACACCGGCTCCTTGTCCTCCTGCAGATCACGGTCATAGGCCAGGGGCAGGCCCTTGAGCATCGCCAGGACGCCCGTCAGGTTGCCGATGAGGCGTCCGGACTTGCCTCGCGCGAGCTCGGCGATATCGGGGTTCTTCTTCTGCGGCATGATCGAAGAGCCGGTGGAGTAGGCGTCATCGAGGCGGATCCACGAGAACTCCGACGTGGCCCACAAGCAGATCTCCTCGCCCATGCGCGAGAGGTGCACGCCGAGCAGCGCCGTCACGAAGAGGAACTCCGCCACGAAGTCACGATCGCTGACCGCGTCGATGCTGTTGGGTACGGCGGCGCGGAAGCCGAGCTCCTGCGCCACCGCCTCGGGGTCGAGCGGGAGCGACGAGCCGGCCAGCGCTCCGGCCCCGAGCGGGCTCAGGGACGCGCGCAGGTCCCAGTCGTGGAAGCGGTCGACGTCACGGGACAGTGCGTGGACGTGGGCGAGCAGCTGGTGGGCCAGCAGCACGGGTTGGGCATGCTGCAGGTGCGTCAAGCCAGGAGCGGCCACGGTGCGGTAGCGCTCAGCCAGCCCCAGCAGCGCGCGCTCGAGCTCGAGGATCTGGGCAGAGACAGCACGCGCCGCATCGCGCAGATAGAGGCGCAGATCTGTCGCCACCTGGTCGTTGCGGCTGCGGCCGGCGCGCAGCTTGCCGCCGAGGGGACCGAGCCGTTCGAGCAGACCGCGCTCGAGGGCAGTGTGGACATCCTCGTCGGCGACCGTCGCCACGAAGGCGCCCGACTCGACGTCGGCGGCGAGATCCTCGAGTGCGGCAAGCGTGAGCTCGAGCTCCTCGGCGTCTAGGAGCCCGGCCCGGTGCAGCACTCGCGCATGGGCACGCGACGCGAGCAGGTCGTAGGGAGCAAGCCGCCAGTCGAAGTGGACGCTGACCGAGAGCAGGGCCAGCGCCTCGGCCGGGCCGCCCGAGAACCGTGCGCCCCACAACCGGGTGCCCTCAGCCACGCGATGACCCGGTGGCCTTCGCTGCCGTGCGCTGGTCGCGGGCGGAAGCGAGCTTGCTCGGCAGACCCCACAGCTCGACGAAGCCCTTGGCGAGGGACTGGTCGAACGTGTCGCCCTCGTCATAGGTGGCCAGGTCGAAGTCGTAGAGCGAGTGCTCGCTCCTGCGTCCGGTGACGACGGCGCGGCCACCGTGCAGCCGCAGGCGGATGTCACCGGAAACGGGCGCGTTGGCCTCGAGGAGGAAGCTGTCGAGGGCGTTCTTGAGCGGGGAGAACCACAGACCGTCATAGACGAGCTCGCCCCACCGCTGTTCCACCTGGCGCTTGAAGCGCGCGAGGTCGCGCTCGACGGTGACGTTCTCGAGCTCTTGGTGCGCGGTGATCAGTGCGATGGCGCCGGGGGCTTCGTAGATCTCACGGCTCTTGATGCCGATGAGGCGGTCCTCGACCAGGTCGAGACGCCCGACACCCTGGGCACCGGCGCGCGTGTTCATCTCCTGGATCGCCTCGAGCGGCGACACCGGACGGCCATCGATCGCGACGGGCACGCCTGAGACGAACGTGACGATGACCTCGTCGGCCTCACGCGGCAGCGACGGGTCCTGGGTGTAGGAGTAGACGTCCTCGCCCGGTGCGTTCCAGATGTCCTCCAGATAGCCCGTCTCGACGGCGCGGCCCCAGACGTTCTGGTCGATGGAGTAGGGCGACTTCTTGTTGACGTCGATCGGCAGGCCCTTGGCCTCCGCGAAGGCGATGGCCCTGTCGCGCGTCATGCCGCTGTCGCGCACCGGTGCCATGACCTTGAGGTCGGGAGCGAGCGCACCGACGCCGACCTCGAACCGCACCTGGTCGTTGCCCTTGCCGGTGCAGCCGTGGCCGACGACCGAGGCGCCGTGCTTGCGCGCGGCCGCGACGAGGTGCTTCACGATCAGCGGCCGCGACAGCGCTGAGACGAGCGGGTAGCGGTCGAGATAGAGGGCGTTCGCTTGCAGGGCCGGCATGCAGTAGTCGGCGGCGTACTCGTCGCGGGCGTCGGCGACCTCGGCCTCCACGGCACCGCAGTCGAGCGCGCGCTGGCGGATGACGTCGAGATCTTCACCGCCCTGGCCGACGTCGACCGCAACGGCGATGATCTCGGCTCCGGTCGCCTCCGCGATCCAGCCGATGCAGACGGAGGTGTCGAGTCCCCCGGAGTAGGCGAGGACGACGCGCTCTGGCATCGGGTTTCCTTCCATATCGATGTGCGGAACAGGTGGGTGGGAGCAGAATCGAAGGGCGGCACGCGTCAGGGACGCGCAAGCCGCCCCATGGCGAGCAACGCAGCCGCGACAGCACCACCGCCATGGGGGTCGCGGCTGATGACCAGCACGGTGTCGTCACCGGCGACGGTACCGAGCACCTCTGGCAGCTCTGCAGCGTCCAGCGCTGACGCGAGCAGGCTGGCGCCGCCGGGCGGCGTTCGCAGCACCACCATGTTGGCCGAGGCCTCCGCGGACACCAGCAGGTCGGCGACCACCCGTGCAGCCCTGGCGTCGAGCGTCGTGGTGTCGGCGGCGGCGCGAGGCGTACGGTCGCCGCCTTCGGCGGGTACGGCGTAGACGAGGGCACCGTCCGCGCCGCGCACCCTCACCGCCCCGAGATCGTCGAGGTCGCGCGAGAGGGTGGCCTGGGTGACGACGAGTCCCTCTGCTGCCAGCAGCCGCGCGAGGTCGGGCTGCGAGCGGACCGGGTGCCTGCCCAGCAGATGGACGATGCGGTTGTGGCGCGCTGCTCGCGTCGTGGCGACGGTCACCGGCGCATCACGAGCGCTCCAACAGCCACGTCAGCAGCGCCTTCTGGGCATGCAGCCGGTTCTCGGCCTCGTCCCAGACGGCGCTGCGCGGACCGTCGAGCACTGTGCTGGAGATCTCCTGGCCGCGATAGGCCGGCAGGCAGTGCAGCACGATGCTGCCCGCGGCGCTGCGCTCCACGGCTGCGTCGTCGAGGGCGTAGCCGAGGAACGGCTCGATGCGCGCGGCGTACTCGGCCTCCTGTCCCATGGACACCCACGTGTCCGTGGCGAGCACGTCGGCTCCTTCGAACGCCGCCTGCGGACTGCGCACAGCGACCGCTGACCCGCCCTGCTCGGCGGCGATCCGCTGCGCGTCGGCAAGCACCGCGGGGTCGGGGTCGAAGCCCTCGGGCGAGCAGATGCGCACATGCATGCCGGCGACCGCGCCGGCCAGAAGGTAGGAGTGGGCCATGTTGTTGGCGCCGTCGCCGGTGTAGGTCAGCGTCAGGCCGTCGAGCCGGCCCTTGCGCTCGCGGATCGTCTGCAGGTCGGCGAGGAGCTGGCAGGGGTGGAAGAGGTCGGTGAGCGCGTTGATCACGGGAACGCGACTCAGCGACGCCATGGCCTCGACCCGGTCATGGCCGTGCGTGCGCCACACGATGGCCGCGCACTGACGGTCGAGCACGCGGGCAGTGTCCTCGATCGGCTCCCCGCGCCCGAGCTGGCTGGCCGCGGAGTCGATGACGAGGGGGTATCCGCCGAGCTCGGCCACACCGACGGAGAACGAGACCCGGGTGCGCGTCGAGGGCTTGTCGAAGATCACAGCAACGGCGCGCGGTCCCTCGAGCGGACGCGCCGCGAACCGGTCCTTCTTGAGCAGGTCGGCGAGGTCGAGGACCTCGAGCTGCTCCTGCTGGGTGAGGTCGTCGTCGCGGAGGAAGTGCCGTGGGGCGCGCTCAGCCATGGTCTGCGCCGGTTTTGCTCGCGTCCAGCGCGACACCCAGGGCCACGAGGAAGTCGTCGATCTGGGCATCGCTGATGACGAGTGGCGGTGCCAGCCGGATGACATCGGGGGCGACCGCGTTGGCCAGGAAGCCGCTGTCGCGCAGCCTGGCGACCACGTCGACCGCGACGGCGGATGTCAGCACGACGCCAAGCAGGGAGCCCTCGCCTCGTACGTGGTCGACGAGGGGGTGGGCGAGGTGGTCGACGCCGTCGTGGAGCCGGCCGCCTACGGACTTGGCACGCGCGAGGAGGTCGTCGCTCACGATCGTGTCGATGACGGCGAGCGCCGCCGCGCAGCACACCGGGTTGCCACCGAACGTGGATCCGTGGTCGCCGGGCTGCAGCAGCGCGGCCGCGTCCCCGAGGGCGATGCAGGCGCCCAGAGGCAACCCGCCACCGAGTCCCTTGGCCAGGGTGATGACGTCTGGGGTGATACCGGCGCTCTGGTGCAGGAACCAGGAACCGGTGCGGCCCATGCCCGTCTGGATCTCGTCGATCACCAGCAGCGCGCCGTGCTCCGTCGTGATCTCGCGCGCAGCGGCGAGGTAGCCCTCGGGTGCAGGAAGGACACCGCCCTCGCCGAGGATCGGCTCGAGAAAGACCGCCGCCGTCGCTGCGGTCACGGCAGCCCGCAACGCGTCGACATCGCCGTAGGGGACGTGCGTGACGCCTTGCACCAGCGGGAGGAACGGCGCCTGCTTGCTCGGTTGGCCCGTCAGCGACAACGCCCCCATGGTCCTGCCGTGGAACGCGCGTTCGGCGGCGACGACAACGCTGCGGCCCGTGCGCCGCGAGAGCTTGAACGCGGCTTCGTTGGCCTCGGCGCCGGAGTTGCAGAAGAACACCGCACCCTGCCTCCCGAGCAGGCCGAGCAGGCGTTCGGCAAGCTGTGCCGCAACCGGGTTGGCATAGAGATTGGACACGTGCCCGAGGGTCGCGACCTGGCGCGACACGGCTTCGACGACCGCCGGGTGTGCGTGACCCAGGACGTTGGTGGCGATGCCCGCGATGAGGTCGACGTAGCCGGCGCCCGTCTCGTCCCACACGACCGCACCCGCACCGCGCACGATCGCGATCGGGGGCGCGGCGTAGGTGTGCATCACCGACGCGTCCCAGCGAGCGAGAACCGTCTCGGTCTGTGACCGGTCGTTCATGCTGTGACCTCCGTTCCGATGCCTTCGTCGGTGAAGACCTCGACGAGCAGGGCGTGCGGCACACGTCCGTCGATGATGTGCGCCTTGGGGACGCCGGCGCGCACGGCGCGCAGGCAGGCCGACATCTTGGGGATCATCCCGCTGGACAGCGAGGGCAGCAGGATCTCGAGGTCAGGCGCAGCGATGGAGCTGATGAGCGAGCCGGTGTCCGGCCAGTCGGCGTAGAGCCCCGCCACGTCGGTCAGCACGACGAGCTTCTCCGCACCGAGCGCATCCGCGAGCGCCGCTGCGGCGATGTCGGCGTTGACGTTGTAGACGTGTCCGTCGTCGCTGCGCGCGACGCTGGACACCACAGGGATGCGACCGTCGGCGAGAAGACCGTTGACGACACCGGCATCCACGGCCACGACATCACCGACGAGGCCGACGTCGACGCTCGCCCCTTGCACCATCGCGTGGGTGCGCACGGCGGTGAAGAGCCGGGCGTCCTCGCCGCTGATGCCCACGGCGAGCGAGCCGTGCTCGTTGATGAGACCGACGACCTCGCGTTGGACCTGGCCGGTCAGCACCATGCGTACGACGTCCATGGTCTCGGCTGTCGTGACGCGCAGACCGGCCATGAACGTCGACTCGATGCCCAGCTTCTCCAGGTGTTCGGTCACCTGCGGCCCACCACCGTGGACCACGACGGGCCGCAGGCCCGCAAGCCGCATGAACACCACGTCCTGAGCGAAGGCGCGCTTGAGGTCGTCGTCGACCATGGCATTGCCGCCGAACTTCACGACGATGGTGCGCCCGGCGAAACGCGAAAGGTAGGGAAGCGCCTCGACGAGTGCAGCCGCTTTCGTGAATGCGGCTTCAGAGTTGCGGCTCATGTGGAGTAGGCGCTGTTCTCGTGGACGTAGTCGGTGGTCAGGTCATTGGTCCAGATGCTTGCCGACTGGTCTCCGGCGTGGAGGTCGACCACGATGGCGACCGGGCGACCGTCGAAGCGCACGAGGTCGCGCGACTCCCCCGGGCCGCCACCGATGCACACCCGCACGCCTTGGAACGAGACATCGACCATGGCAGGGTCGAACGCGGCCTTCGTCGTGCCGACCGAGGCGAGAACCCTGCCCCAGTTGGCGTCCTCACCGAAGATGGCGCACTTGAGCAGATTGCCACGGGCGACGGCGCGGCCGACCTCGAGCGCGTCTTCCTCGGTGGCCGCTCCGCGCACGTCGATCGTCACGTCGTGACGAGAGCCTTCGGCATCGGCGAGCAGCTGCATCGCCAGGTCGTGGCAGAGCTCTTTCACCGTGCCGGCGAACTCGTCGGCGGACGGCGTGACACCGCTCGCGCCGCTCGCCATGAGAAGCACGGTGTCGTTCGTCGACATGCACCCGTCGCTGTCGAGCCGGTCGAAAGTGAGGCGCGTGGCCTGGCGCAGCGCCCGGTCGCACTCGTCCGGTGACGCCACAGCGTCGGTGGTCAGGACCACGAGCATCGTCGCCAGCGACGGCGCCAGCATCCCGGCGCCCTTCGCCATGCCACCCACCGACCAGCCGTCACCCTCGATGACGGCCTGCTTGGCGTGCGTGTCGGTCGTGATGATGGCGTTGGCCGCATCGTCGCCGGCATCGGGACGGAGCGCCTCTGCTGCGGCATCGATGCCCGCCTGGAGCAGGTGCTGGTCGAGCGGCTGGCCGATGAGCCCGGTGGAGCAGACAACGATGTCGGCGGCGGAGGCGTTCAACCGCTGGGCTACCTGCTCAGCGGTCTGATGCACGACCTGGAAACCCGTCGCGCCGGTGTAGCAGTTGGCGCCGCCGGAGTTGAGGAGAACCGCGCGGACGTGGCCGTCCTTGCTGGCCTGCTCGCTCCAGAGCACGGGGTGAGCCTTGCACCGGTTGGTGGTGTAGACGGCGGCGGCGCTGTCGAGCGGGCCGTCGTTGACGACGAGCGCGACATCGCGCCGACCGCTGGGCTTGAGGCCCGCGGTGACGCCGGCGGCACGGAAGCCCGCGGCTCGGGTGACGCTCACGGCGCGATGCCGACGGCGCTCAGGCCAGCGGTCTCCGGGAGGCCGAGGGCAAGGTTGGCGCACTGGAGTGCCTGGCCTGCTGCGCCCTTGCCGAGGTTGTCGATGGCCACGGTGACCACTGCGCGGCCTGCGTGCAGGTCGACGGCCGCCTGGATGTGGGCGCCGTTGCTGCCAGCCGTCGATGCGGTGCTCGGCCAGACGCCTTCGGGCAGGACGGTCACGAAAGGCTCGTCGTCGTAGGCGGCGCGAAGGGCGTCGCGGAGCAGCTGTGTGGTCGTCCCGGGAACGACCCGCGCTGTCGAGGTGGCGAGGATCCCTCGCGGCATCGGAGCCAGCAGCGGGGTGAAGGACAGCGTCACGGGCGCGCCGGCCGCCGCCGACAGCGACTGCTCCATCTCGGGCGTGTGCTGGTGGGCGCCACCGGTCTTGTAGGCCGAGACCGCACCCATGACCTCACTCCCGAGCAGCGACAGCTTCGGTGCGCGACCGGCGCCGGAGGTGCCGCTCGCGGCAACCACGACGACGTCGTCGCACTCGACGAGCCCCGCTGCGAGCAGGGGGGCGAGCCCCAGCGCGACCGAGGTGGGATAGCAGCCCGGCGCCGCGACGCGCCGGGCGCCGGCGAGAAGGGCGCGCTGACCCGGCAGCTCAGGCAGGCCGTAGGGCCACGTGCCCGCGTGGACACCGCCGTAGTAGGTCTCCCACGCGTTTGCATCCGACAGTCGGTGGTCGGCGCCGAGGTCGACCACGACCGTGTCGGGACCCAGCTGCGCGGCCAGGGAAGCCGAGGACCCGTGCGGGAGGGCGAGGAAGACGAGGTCGTGGCCCCCGAGCACCTCGGCGGTTGTCTCCTGCACCGTACGGTCACCCAGCACGCCGGCGAGATGGGGCTGGGAGGCCGACAGCAGGCTGCCGGCCGACGAGCCGGCGGTCACGGCACCGACGTCGATGCCGGGGTGGCCGACCAGGAGGCGGAGCAGCTCGCCGCCGGCGTAGCCCGTCGCTCCTGCAACTGCTGCGGTCATTCCCATGTGAATGACCATACAGGGCGACGTATGACGATGCACACAGGATATCGCTTAACCGCGAAGCACCGCACCTGTCCGTCGCGCCGCCTCCGCCACGGCGTCGTCTCGAACAGCCGTCGCTTCGTCGGTGGTGAGCGTGCGGTCGGGCGCTCGCAGCGTGAGGCGGAAAGCCAAGGAACGATGTCCGGCGCGCACCCCCTCCCCCACGTAGACGTCGAACAGGCGCAGCGACTCGAGCATGGGGCCGGCACCTGCGCGCAACGCGCCGGCCACATCGGTCACCGGAACCTCGGTGGCCACCACCACGGAAACATCGGACGTCGCCGCCGGAAAGCTGGACAACCGGGGCGTGGGTGCGGGCAGATCAGGCGCGGGCAGCAGATCGAGCTCGAGCTCCATGGCGCAGGTGCGCGGGGGCAGCGCCAGCGCCGCCACGACACGGGGGTGCAGCTCACCGGCATGGCCGACCAGCAAGCCGTCGCACCACAGCGCCGCGCTGCGACCCGGGTGCCAGGGTGCGTGCGGGCCGGCGGTCACCGAGATGGTGGCGGAGTGCGTGGCTGCCACGAGGTGCGCAGCCTGGACCGCATCGGCCCAGCTCGCCGGCCGGCCGGGACCCCACCAGCCGGCCCGGTCGGCGTCACCCGCGAGCACGACGGCGACGCGCCACGGCTGGCGCGGCAGTGCGGCATCGAGCGCCGCGAGCTGCCCTGCTGTCGGGCGCGTGGTCACCCCGAGCACGGGGGGGCGAGGCAGCGGATCGGGTCCCGGCCGGAACACGAGACCGGTCTCGAACAGAGCGAGGTCGGTCGCGCCGCGGCCCGTGTTGCGACGCAGCGTCGCCAAGAGACCCGGCAGCAACGTCGTGCGCATCAGCGGCTCGGCATCGGAGAGCGGGTTGGCCAGCCGCACGGCGTTGCGGCGGTCGTCGTCGCGGGCGAGCCCCAGCGCGTCGAGCGTCGCTTCGCCCATGAACGGCGAACCGGGCGCCTCGACGTAGCCAGCAGCTGCGAGGGCCCGACCGACACTGCGCAGCAACGCCTGCCGCGGCGTCAGACCGGTGCCCGCCGGGGGCCTGGGCAGGATCGAGGGGATGGCATCGTAACCCTCGAGTCGTACGACCTCCTCGACGAGGTCGACCGGGTCACGCAGGTCCGACCGCCACGACGGCGCGATGACGGCGTAGGCGTTGCCGTCGCCGCGGACGTCACAGCCGACCTGCTCCAGGCGACGACGCACGGTCGCTGCTGAATAAGGAACGCCGCCGAGACGAGCGGGGAGGTCGACAGGCAGCGCGACCGTGGGCGGCGGGGTCACCGTGTCGATATCCGTGACGCCGTCGACGGTGCGGGCACCGCCGAGAGCGACAAGCAGGTCCACGGCACGCTGCGCGGCCGCGGGGGCCAGAGCCGGGTCGACGCCGCGCTCGAACCGTCGTGACGCCTCGCTGGGCAAGCGGTGCCGGCGCGAGCCCCGCCCGACGACGGCCGGGGCGAAGTGCGCTGCTTCGATGACGACTGCCGTCGACGTGGCGGCGAGCTCCGTGCTCGCGCCGCCCATCACGCCCGCGATGCCGATGGGGCCACTGTCGTCGCAGATCAGGAGATCGTCGGAGTCCAGCAGCCGTGCCGAACCGTCAAGGGTCTGCAGCTTCTCACCGGCAGCAGCACGGCGCACGACGATCGTTCCCTGGAGCCGGTCGCGGTCGTAGCCGTGCAGCGGCTGGCCTAGCTCGAGCATGACGTAGTTGGTGATGTCGACCGGAAGGCTGACCGCGCGCATCCCGGCCGCTGCCAACCGCGTGGTGAGCCACGCGGGGCTCTGGGCGGACGGGTCAAGGCCTTCGACGACACGGGTGACGAAGCGGTCGCAGGCATGGGGATCGTCGACGCGGACCGGCCACCCGACATGGTCTGACGAATCGCACTTCAGGAAAGCTGGATCATGGAAGTCGACTTCATAAGCCGTTGCCAGTTCACGTGCCAACCCTCTGACGGACAGGCAGTAGCCGCGGTCAGGTGTGACCGCAATGTCGAGGATCTCGTCGCGCAGGCCCAGGAAAGCCAGCGCGTCCGCGCCCACCGCCGCCGCCGGGTCGAGGACGAGGATGCCGTCGGACTCTGCGCCGACACCGAGCTCGCGGGCCGAGCAGATCATCCCGTCGCTCACATGGCCGTAGGTCTTGCGTGCGGCGATGGTGAAACCACCCGGCAGCACCGCGCCCGGAAGCGCGACGGCGACCTTGTCACCCACAGCGAAGTTCGAGGCGCCGCAGACGACACCGCGCGGCTCGTGGTCGGCGCTCGTGCGCACCTGGCACCAGCGCACGGTTTTGCCGTTCTTGTGCGTCTCGGCGTGGAAGTCGAGCACTTCGCCGACCACGACCTCGCCGCTCACGTCACCCAGCGGATGAACACCCTCGACCTCATGGCCGACGCGCAGGAGCTGGTCGGCGACGTCGCGCCCCGACGCGCCTGGCGGGATCGCCACGTGCTCACGCAGCCACGACAGCAGGACGCGCACGTCAGACCTCCGAGCCGAACGGGAGCGTGAAACGCACGTCGCCCTCGACGATGTCGCGCATGTCCTGGATGCCGTGTCGCGACATCAGCGTGCGCTCCACACCCATGCCGAAAGCAAAACCGGTGAATCGGTCGGGGTCGACGCCGCACGCCACGAGGACACGGGGATTGACCATGCCGCAACCGCCCCACTCGACCCAGCCCTCGGACCGGCACGTGCGGCACGGGTTGGCCGGATCGTCGACCGACGCGCCGTGGCAGACCCAACAGCGCAGGTCGACCTCGGCCGAGGGCTCGGTGAAAGGGAAGTAGTGCGGGCGCAGCCGCGTGACGACACCGGCGCCGAACATGGACTCCGCGAAGTGGTCGAGCGTGCCCTTGAGATGCGCCATGGACAGCCCCTCGTCGACGGCCAGTCCTTCGATCTGGCTGAACACCGGGGTGTGCGTCGCGTCGAGCTCGTCGGTGCGGAACGTGCGGCCAGGACAGACGACATAGATCGGTGGCGTGCGCGAGAGCATCGTGCGCGCCTGCACCGGTGAGGTGTGGGTGCGCAGGACGACACCGCTCTCCGGCGACTCCACGAAGAACGTGTCCTGCTCGCTGCGGGCCGGGTGGTCGGGGGTGAAGTTCAGGGCGTCGAAGTTGAACCACTCGGCCTCGATCTCGGGACCGTCCGCGACCTCCCATCCCATGGCGACGAAGACATCGACGATGCGCTCTGGCAGCGTCGTGAGCGGATGGCGCGCACCGGTGGGCCGTCGGTCCCATGGCAGCGTCACGTCGACGGTCTCGTCGACGAGCATCCGCTCGTCGCGCTCGATCTCGAGCGCTTCGCGCCGGACCTCGTGCGCCCGCTCGACCTCGCGCAGCGCCGCCCCCACCCGCTTGCCGGCGTCGGCACGTGCCTGCGGAGAAAGCGCACCGATCTCGGCCCGGGCGAGCCGCAGCGGTGACCTGTCGCCGAGATGCGTCACCTTCGCCGCATGCAGCGCGTCCAGGTCACGGGAGGCCGCAATGGCGGCCTCGGCGTCGTGGCGGAGCGTCTCGAGCTGCTCAGGTTGCAAGGAGGCCACCTGGACCGGATCGAAGGAGGAGTTCGGGGCCGACACCTTGCGAAGTGTAGTGACGCCCCCCGGCAGGACTCGTCACCGCGCGAAGTCGGGCGCCCCGCCGGGAAGCACGATGCGGAACAGCGCCCCGCCCGCGTCGGAGTCCGTGATCTCGATGCGACCGCCCTGGGCCTCGATCAGACCTCTCGAGATGTAGAGCCCCAGGCCGGTGCCACCCCGCCGGCCCGTGCGCCAGAACTTCGTGAAGATCCGCTCGCGCAGGTCGCTGGGGACGCCGTCACCGTCGTCGGCGACCAGCAGGGCGACGTCCTCGCCCTGGGCGCCGCCCCGGCGTACGCCGATGTTCACCACCCCGTCTGCGTGACGCAGCGCGTTGTCGAGGAGGTTGCCGACGATCTGGTGCAGCTTGTCGCGGTCGGCCCACAGCTCAGGCAGCGTCGGATCGGTCTCGAGGACGAGCCGTTCGGCGTCCACGCCGGACGCCACGATGCCGTCGATGTGCGACGACACCAACGCGGTCAGGTCGACCAGCTCGCGCCGGACCGTCACCCTGCCCGAGTCGATGCGCGCGGTGTCGAGCAGCTCGGTGATGAGGCGTGTGACGCGGTCGGCGTCGGCCTCGACCGTCTCGATCATGAGGCGCTTCTGGGCGTCGGTGAAATAGTCCCAGCGACGCAGCAGCGTCGAGGTGAAGCCCTTGACCGAGGTGAGCGGCGACCGCAGCTCGTGCGCCACGGTCGAGACGAGCTCGGCACGGCTGAGCTCTTCACGCATGCGGGCATGGGTGTCGCGCAGGCTCACCACCACGTCGCGAACCGGCCCCAGCGGCTGCTCGCGCACGAATCGGGCGCTCACGAGCACCTCGCGACCGTCGGGAAGTGCCAGCGTGCGCTCCGGGTGGCCGGTGCGGCTCGCCAGCCCGGTGTAGGGGTGCGCGCAGTCCCACCACGACCGCCCGAGGCGGTCCGTGAGCGGCAGCGCGTCGGCCAGCGCCAGTCCGAGCAGATCAGCTGCTGGGCGTGCGGTGATGCGCTCGGCGGCACGGTTGACCAGTCGTACGACGCCGTCGACGCCAGCCACCACGAGCCCGTCGGGCAGCTCGTCGGCATCGATCAGCACGGGGATGCCGGCACGGCCACAAGCTCGTTGCGGGCGGGTCCGGCGGGGCGAGCTCCGGAGCCGTGGGGTGCCACATGGGAAATCCTACGGCCCAGGGGTCACGGCTAGAGTGCGTTCCGTGCGGTGTCGGCCCGGGCGAGAATGCCGGTTGAGCTCTGCAGACCGGCCGCTCCGGGGCAACCCCGGGGCGTGCAACGACATGATCAAGGCACAGGCGCGTCACACGCACGCCGCAGCGCTTCGCGCAGCTCGGTGCGCGTACGGCAGGACAGGTCGCCCGGGCCCGTCACCGCGCACTCGCTGATGGTCGACGCGCGTCGGCGTGACCTGGCCGCTGCGCTGGCGGGGGCACTGCTCGAAGGCGTCTGGCTCCGGCCGTCACTGACTGCGCGGGCGGGCACCGTCTTCGCTACGGCGCAGGAGTGGCTCGATGATCTCGCGGTCGAGGTGCTCGCCGCCTACGTGCGACCCCCGGTCGACCGCCACCGCGAGCTCGCGTGGTTCATCCTCGGCTCCCCGGCCTTCGTGGGGGCCACGACCGAAGCTGCGGCTGCCGGTGTCGTCCTGCGCCCGGTGCGCCACCCGGTGCCCGCCGCAGACATGGCCGTACGCCGGTGGGGGGTCCCGCCCCTGCCGGGAGTGGGCGATCTCGCCGACCTGCTCGGTGTCGACATCGCCCATCTCGACTGGTTCGCCGACCGCAGACGCCTGCTCGACCGGGCACCGGAGGGCGGGCTGCACCACTACTGGAGCCGCTGGCTGGGCAGGCACGGCACCACGCCGCGCCTGCTCGAGGCCCCGCGTCCCCAGCTGCGCGCGCACCAACGCCGTCTGCTCCACGAGGTGCTTTCCCTGATCCCGCCGCATGCCGCAGCGCACGGGTTCGTGCGCGGGCGATCGGCCCTCACCGGCGCCGCACCGCACGTCGGTGCAGCAGTCGTCATCTGCCTCGACCTCGAGTCGTTCTTCGCCTCGGTGCGGGCGAGACGGGTGCACGGCGTCCTGCGCAGGGCCGGCTATCCCGAAGCTGTCGCCCACGTGCTGACGGCGCTGTGCTGCACGGCGACGCCGGCTCACGTGCGCCGCGCCATGCCGGAGGGAGGTGCCAGCGACCGGCGTGGGCGTCTGCTGGCCCACCTCAGGACGCCGCACCTCGCCACCGGGGCCCCGACCTCGCCGCACCTGGCCAACCTGGCGGCGTACGCGCTCGACCGTCGGCTCAGCGCGTACGCCGACCGCGTCGGCGCTCGCTACACCCGCTATGCCGACGACCTCACGTTCTCGGGCGGCGACGGCCTGGCGCGGGCGGGCGCCGCGGTGGTGGCCGCGGTGGCGCACATCGCCGAGTCGGAGGGCTTCCGGATCAACGCCGGGAAGACGCGGGTGCGCACGCGGGCGCAGCGCCAGGAGGTCACCGGCATCGTGGTGAACGAGCACCCGGCGGTGCGACGACATGAGGTCGACGCCCTCAGGGCGCTGATCCACAACTGCGTGGTGCACGGTCCCGCGTCACAGAGCTCGCCGGACGATCGCGACCTGCGCAGCGTTCTGCTCGGTCGCATCGGGTGGGTCCAGTCGCTGCAACCGCAGCGCGGCGCCATGCTGCGGGCGGAGTTCGACCGCATCCGATGGTAGGACCAGGTGCGCCTCAGCGGCGCTGCGCCCTCGCCGAGGCGTAGAGGCAGACCGCGGCTGCGGTCGCGAGGTTGAGGCTCTCGGCCCTGCCGTAGAGCGGCACCGCGAGCACGTCGTCGGCAAGGGCCAACAGGTCAGGCGGCAGACCCCACGCCTCGTTGCCGAACAGCCAGGCGGTCCGCGGCGCGAGGTCGCCCGCGTCGGCGGCGGCGTCGAGGCTGCGCCCCGACCCGTCGGCAGCGACGATCCGCAGGCCAGCGGCGCGCAGCGCACGGGTCGCGGTGGGGAGGTCGACACCGCTGACCACCGGCAGGTGGAACAGGCTGCCGGCGGCTGCGCGCACGCACTTGCCGTTGTAGACGTCCACCGAAGCGCTGGACAGCAGCACGGCATCGGCACCTGCGGCGTCCGCCGCCCGCAGCACCGTGCCGGCGTTGCCGGGGTCGCGAACGTTGGCGAGAACAGCCACGAGCGACGGGGCAGCCGTCGCGACCTCAGCGAGCCCGACATCGAGGAAGTCGCAGACGGCGACCACACCCTGGGGGGTGACGGTCTGCGTCACCTCGGCGAGAACGCCTTCGCTGACGCGGGTGACGTCGACAGCCGCAGCGCGCGCGGCGCTGACGATGTCGGCGTGGCGCGCTTCGAAGTCGGCGGTGACGAGGACTTCGCGGACCCGCTCCGGGACGCAGAGCACCGCCTCGAGTACGGCTTGTGGCCCCTCAGCGAGGAACCGCCGGTCGGCAGCGCGGAAGGCGCGTTTGCCGAGCCGGCGGATCGCATTGACCCGCGACGACCGGGTCGAGGTGAGCTCGCTGCTCAGGCGGCGCTGCCTGCGGTCGCGCCGGTGCCGGCGACGGCAACGGCCGCAGGGGCCGCAGCCCGCGCGATGTCCACGAGAGCGGCGAAAGCGGCAGGCTCGTTGACGGCGAGCTCGGCGAGCATGCGGCGGTCGACCTCGACCTCGGCCGCCTTCAGACCCTGGATGAAACGGTTGTAGGTCATGCCGTTGGCGCGGGCCGCAGCGTTGATGCGCTGGATCCAGAGCCGACGGAAGTCGCCCTTGCGAGCCTTGCGGTCACGGTAGGCGTAGACCAGGGAGTGGGTCACCTGCTCCTTGGCCTTGCGGTACAAACGCGAGCGCTGGCCGCGATAGCCACTCGCCCGCTCGAGGACGACGCGACGCTTCTTCGCGCTCCCGACTCCGGCCTTTACGCGTGCCACAGGATTCTCCTTGATCGAGCGCCAGCGCAATGGTGTCGCCTGGCGCAGGTGGTTCAGCAGGTCAGGTCACGCAGCGAGGGCTGCGTGGGTGGTGCGAGGGTGCCGCCCAGAACGACTCGGAGCGACTAGCGCCCCAGAAGTGCCTTGATGCGCTTGACGTCAGCGGGCGCCAACGGCTTCTCGTCGAACAGGCGCCGCGTCTTGGTCGACGGCTTGTGCTCGAGCAGGTGGTTGCGACCTGCCTGGCGACGCATGATCTTGCCGGTGCCGGTCACGCGGAATCGCTTGCTGGCGCCGCTGTGCGTCTTCATCTTGGGCATGTCGTCGTGCTCCTGAAATCGGGTGGTCGGAGGTGGAACGGCGTCTGGGAAAGCGCCGCAGCGTAGAAGGTCGTCAGTCGCTCGCCACAGCAGCGTCCACGGCCTGCGGCGTCGGGACCGTGCTGGTCACGACGGCGGGGGTGACGGCGTCCGGGGTCGTGACCGCGGCGGCAGGAACCGCGTCGGCAGGAACCGCGTCGGCAGGGACTGCGTCGGCAGGGACCGCGTCGGCGGTCTCGCCGACGCGGGCGCCGGTGCGACGCTCCTCCTTGACCAGGCGCGCCTCGGCCATGGCCTCGGTCTTCTTCTTGTGTGGCCCGAGCACCATGATCATGTTGCGGCCGTCCTGCTTGGGTGAGGACTCCACGAAGCCGAGCTCCTGCACGTCTTCGGCCAGCTTCTGCAGCAGCCTGAAACCGAGCTCCGGCCGCGACTGCTCGCGGCCACGGAACATGATCGTGATCTTGACCTTGTCACCGGCACCGAGGAACCGCACGACGTGACCCTTCTTGGTCGCATAGTCGTGCGGGTCGATCTTCGGGCGCAGCTTCATCTCCTTGATGATGGTGTGAGCCTGGTTGCGCCGGGACTCACGCTCCTTCACCGCGGACTCGTACTTGAACTTGCCGAAGTCCATCAGCTTCGCCACAGGCGGGCGCGCCATCGGCGCAACCTCGACCAGATCGAGGTCGGACTCCTGCGCGAGACGCAGCGCGTCTTCGATGCGCACGATGCCGACCTGCTCGCCGTTGGGACCCACGAGCCGGACCTCAGGGACGCGGATCCGGTCGTTGATGCGGGGCTCAGTGCTGATGGGTGCTCTCCTGCTGCTCGAGACGGGGACGATCAACCACGTCCGCACCGGAATCGCACCGGGCAGGCTCGCCGCAGGCATGGGTCTCCACCGGTGCGCGGCGCACCGAGGCGCCACGCGAGGCGCAGTGCGCCTCTTGACCGGACCCGACGATGTGGGGGCCGAAGCCCGTGCCATCGTGCGGGTGGGAGGAGACCTCCACTTGCGCGTCCGCCGGAGCGGACAGGTCGACATGTCAGGCTACCACCCGTGAGCACTCCCCCGCGTGATGCACCGCACCCCCTCCCCGCCGCCACTCTCGACCCGACCGAGGCGCTGCGCGACATCGCCGACGTGCCCGCGGTCGAGGTCATCGCTGCGGCGGCGATCCACCTGATGAGCGCCGCCGCGGTCAAGTGCGGCCTGGCGGCGGGTCATGACGCTGCGGACCTGCAGGACCTCGACGAGGCCCGCAAGCTGATCATCGCCCTCGCCGGCCTGGTCACCGCCGCAGCGCCCGAGATCGGCCATCACCATGCCGCGCCGCTCCGCGACGGCCTGCGCTCGCTCCAACTGGCGTTCCGGGAGGCGTCGAGCACCCCGGACGCCCCCGGAGCCGGCCCGGGCGAGCAGCTCACCGGGGCGGTATATCCCCGGGCATGACAGCCTCTGCCGTCAGGCGTTCGGCGGCTCCACCGCGAGCTCGAGCCCCCGCAGAACCCGCGACCGAAAGACGTCGGAATCGCGCAGCCGCTCCGCGACCACCTGCGCGACCGCGGTTGCCGACGTGCCGGCGCGCAGGGTCAGGACCACCCGGGCATCGGCGCCCGGGGCCGGCTCAAGACGGCCGGCGATCACGGCGGCCTGGTCGCGCGTGGCCGCAGCAAGCGCCGCGCTCGCCTCGTCGTCGTCGTAGAGCGGGCGGCGTACGGTCCCTTCGGCGAGGGCACGCAGCGCCTGGCCCTCGACGAGAAAGGTGCGCGGTCCGCCGACGTCGAGAAGCAGCACCTCGGCGTTCTCGGCGTAGGCCGACAGCGCCGCCCGCTGCGCCTGGACGGGCACCGGGCGGGCGTCGGGGCGCCAAGCAGCCAGCGAAGCGAGGGAGCCGAACACCGGAAGCGCACGTCGGCCGTCACGACCGACGATCGTCACGAGCGCCATGTCGGAGCTCGTGTCGTGCGTCAGGCCGGCTGAGGTCGTCGCTGCCGTCGCAAGGACTGCGACGATCGGGACGAGCACCCGGCTCGCGGCCAGGGCGAAGAGCACGTCGGGGGCGCGAGCCGGGTCGACGGCGTAGGCCGCCAACGCCCGCTCGAGCAGCGGGTCCGTTGCACCGTCGTCCCCCGAGAACTCCGGCGTCGGCAGGAAGCGGCCGACGAACGGCGGCGGCGGGTCGGCGGAAGGCACGAGCGGACGCTACCGGCAGCGGCGTACGAAACACGGTGGAGGAGTCGATCGGCTCGCGAACGGGGAGAGCCCCGACCATGACCGTCCTCGCCTACACCCGACTGGCGCAGCGCGTGCTGGTCGCTCCCCCGCGGCTGGGGGCTACGCGCCTTGTGTGCGTCGACGGCCATGCTGGGTCGGGGAAGTCGACGTTCGCCCGTCGGCTGGGAACGGCCCTGCAGGAGCTGGCAGCAGCGTCCGCTCCGGTGCCGGTCGTGCACATGGACGATGTCTTTGCAGGCTGGCACGGCCTGTGCACCGCGTCGGAGCGGCTCGCCGACCAGGTGCTGGACCCGTTGCGGAACGGTGAACCGGCCGGCTATGAGGTGTGGGACTGGGCGGCGGACCGCTACGGCGCGCGGCGTGAGCTGCCGGTCAGCGACGTGCTGGTGGTCGAGGGATGCGCGTCGGCGGACCGGGTCGTCGACGGCGTGGCGACGCTGCGGGTGTGGGTGCAGGTCCCGCAGGGGCTACGCAGGCAACGTGGTCTGGCCAGGGACGGCGACGAGATGGCCCCCTACTGGGACGACTGGATGGGCCAGGAAGCAAGGCACTTCGCGCAGCAACGCACTGCCTCACGGTGCGACATCGTCGTGGACGGGAACCCATCGGCGTCCCACGATCCCGAGCGCGAGTTCGTCACAGCGACCCGGGACGCGACGGCGCGGGAGCGGGTTCAACCCGCCGCGGAACGAGCCAGCCACGCGCGCAGCGCCTGCACCTGCACGCGAGCGTAGTCGCCCTCGGACCCCTGCACGGCCATGGCGGACATCGTCGACCCATCGGACAGATCAAGGACGAGCCACGGCGCGGCAGGCTCGAGCGACAAGGCCACGACCTCGGCATAGTCCAGCCGACGGCGCAGGCGCGGATTCACGACGAGGATGCCGGCGTCGTCGGCCACGAGGCGTACGTCGCCGAGCCGGTGCAGCACCACACCGATGCCCAGCCCGATCGCCAGGACTCCGGCACGGTTGAGGAGGTCCCACGGTAGCGAGACGACCATGGCAAGGTCGGCCAGCACGATCACGCCCGACAGCACCTCGGGCACCCAGCGGCCGAGTCGCGGCCGCAGGACGAGCGACGTGCCCGCGTTTGCAGGCCTCAGAGCCGGCACGCGTGGATGCTCGTGACGAGGATGCCCCGCCCGCCCAGGGTCCAGAGCTCGTCCATGACCCGGTTGGTGTCCTTGCGTGGGACCATCGCCCGCACCGCGACCCAACCTTTGTCGTGCAGCGGCGAGACCGTGGGTGACTCGATGCCGGGCGTGATGGCCACGGCCTCCTCGACGAGCTCGGCCCGCACGTCGTAGTCCATCAGGACGTACTGGCGGGCGATGACGACACCCTGGATGCGGCGTACGAGCAGGTCGACGGCCGGCGACGCGGGAGCGCCCACCCGACGGGCGAGGACGGCCTCGCTGCGCAGGATCGGGTCGCCGAACACCTCGAGGCCGGCGTGACGCAGCGTCGTGCCCGTCTCGACTACATCGGCGATGGCGTCGGCGACGCCGAGCTGGACGCTGGTTTCCACGGCACCGTCGAGGCGGATGATCTCGGCGCTGACGCCGTGCTCGGCGAGGTGCTTCGCGACCAGACCGGGATAGGACGTCGCGATGCGCTTGCCGTCGAGCTGCTCCGGCGACGACGCGATGCCCGGCCGCGCTGCGTAGCGGAACGTGGACCGGGCGAAGCCGAGGGTCAGGACCTCCTCGGCCGGCGCCCCCGAGTCGAGCAGCAGGTCGCGACCGGTGATGCCGATCTCGAGCTCGCCCGAGCCGACGTAGACGGCGATGTCGCGCGGGCGCAGGAAGAAGAATTCGGTGTCGTTCTCGGCGTCGCGCAGCACCAGCTCACGCGGGTCGCCGCGTTGGGCGTAGCCGGCCTCTCGCAACATCGAGACGGCGGGTTCGGACAGGGATCCCTTGTTGGGAACAGCGACGCGGAGCACGGTGCATCCTCTCAGAGATGCGCGTAGACGTCGTCCAGGGTGAGCCCGAGCGCCAGGACGAGCACCTGCGCGTGGTAGAGCAGCTGGCTGATCTCCTCAGCGGCTCGCTCCTTGGACTCGTGCTCGGCGGCCATCCACGCCTCGGCCGCCTCTTCGAGGACTTTTTTGCCGATGGTGTGGACCCCGGCATCGAGCGCCGCGACGGTGCCGGACCCCGCCGGCCGACTTCGCGCCTTCTCAGCCAGCTCGACCCAGAGCTGTTCGAACGTCTTCACGCCGATCCCTTTCCTGCGTCGCGCAGGGCGACAGCCGTGGCCACGGCGGCTGTGGCCGCCTCATAACCCTTGTCCTCGTGAGACCCCGGAAGTCCACTTCGGTCATATGCCTGCTCGTCGTTGTCGCACGTCAGCACGCCGAAGCCGACGGGCACCCCGGTGTTGACCGACACGGCCGTCAGCCCCTGCGCAGCAGCCGAACAGACGTAGTCGAAGTGCGGGGTGCCGCCGCGCACGACCACGCCGAGGGCCACGACGGCGTCCACTCCGACGGCGAGCCGCGACGCCGCGACCGGCAGCTCGAACGTGCCGGGCACGCGGACCACGATCGGATCGGTGACCGAACAGTCGCGCAGCGCCCGGAAGGCACCGTCGAGCAGGCCCGCCATGACCTCGGCATGCCACTGCGCGGCGACGACGGCGACGCGCAGGCCCGTGCCGTCGGTCGCGATCGCGGGGGCGCCAGCGCCACTCATAGGGCCGGGTCGGAGGTGGTCGTCGGCAGGTCGTTGCCTTCGAGGATGTCGGTCAGCTCGAAGGAGTCGGGCAGGCCGGGCAGGTCATGGCCCATGCGGTCTCGCTTGGTCTGCAGATAGCTCAGGTTGTCGCGTCCCGCAGCCACCGAGAGCGCCACCTGGCCGACGACCTCGAGACCATAGCCCTCAAGACCTGCCCGCTTGCGCGGGTTGTTGGTGAGCAGTCGCATCGTGCGTACGCCCAGCTCGGAGAGGATCTGCGCCCCGGTGCCGTAGTCGCGGGAGTCCACGGGGAAGCCGAGCTCGAGATTGGCCTCGACGGTGTCACTGCCGGCGTCCTGCAGGGAATAGGCGCGCAGCTTCTGGAGCAGGCCGATGCCGCGGCCTTCGTGGCCGCGCATGTAGAGGACGACGCCGCGGCCCTCGGCCTCGACCGCCGCGAGCGCGGCGTGCAGCTGCGGACCGCAGTCGCAGCGCAGGGAACCCAGGACGTCGCCGGTCAGGCACTCGGAGTGCACCCGGACGAGGACGTCGGACCCGTCGCCGATGTCGCCCTTGACCAGGGCGACGTGCTCGGCGCCGTCGTCGAGGGAGCGGAAGCCTACGGCGGCGAACTCGCCCGCGCTCGTGGGCAGGCGGGTGCTCGCGACCCGCTCGATGAGGATGTCGTGGCGGCGCCGATAGGCGATCAGGTCGGCGATCGAGATCAGGGCGAGCCCGTGCTCGTCGGCGAATCGCCGCAGCTCGGGCAGCCGCGCCATCGTCCCCGGGTCGTCGGTGCTCACCACCTCGCAGAGGACGCCGGCCTCCCGCAGACCGGCCAGGCGGGCGAGGTCGAGCGTCGCCTCTGTGTGACCGGCCCGGCGCAGCACCCCACCGGCCTTGGCACGCAGGGGGACGACATGACCGGGCCGGGAGAAGTCGGCCGCGGTTGCCGAGGGGTCGGCGAGCAGGCGGATGGTGTGCGCCCGGTCGGTCGCGGAGATGCCGGTCGTGACGCCGTTCCTCGCGTCGACGGTGACGGTGTAGGCGGTGCCGCGCTTGTCCTGGTTGACGTGGTACATCGGTGGCAGGTCGAGGCGGTCGCACTCGGACTCCGACAGCGGGACGCACAGATAGCCGGAGGTGTGGCGGACCATGAAACTCACGGTCTCGGGTGTCGCGAGCTCGGCGGCCAGGATGAGGTCGCCCTCGTTCTCGCGGCTCTCGTCGTCGACGACGACGACGAGCCGACCGTTGGCCAGGTCTTCGATGGCGCGCGCGACGTCGTCGAGGCGGATCTGCTCGGTCACGGGCGTGCTAGTGGTGTTCATGCGCGTGCCGCCAGGAGTCGCTCGACATGCTTGGCGAGGACGTCGACCTCGAGGTTGACCGTGGCTCCGACGTCTGCGCCGCCGAGGGTCGTGAGCTCGAGGGTCGTCGGGATGAGGCTGACCTCGAACCATGGCGAACGGTCGTCGACGCCGCAGATCGAGCTGACGGTCAGCGACACCCCGTCCACCGTCACCGAGCCCTTCTCGACCACGTAGCGCGAGATGTCACGCGGCATCGAGACGCGCAGCACCTCCCAGGCGGCCCCCGGCGTACGCGCCAGCACCGTGCCGGTGGCGTCGACGTGGCCCTGCACCAGGTGCCCGCCGAGCCGCGAGGCGAGCGTGAGCGCGCGCTCGAGGTTGACCCCGTCGCCGGCGCGCAGCGAACCGAGGCCCGAGCGGTCGAGCGTCTCGGCCATGACGTCAGCGGTGAAACACCCGTCGGCCACGTCGACCACGGTCAGGCAGACACCGCTGACGCACACGGAGTCGCCATGGCCCAGCTCCGAGGTCACGAGTGGGCCGCGCAGCGTCAGTCGCGCGCTGTCGCTGAGCTCGACGCGGGCGACGACCTCGCCGCGTTCTTCCACAATTCCGGTAAACATCTAGGGGACCTCCAGCCCTGACCGTACGACGGCGTCGATGCGGACGTCGTCGCCGGCCTGCGAAACACCGACAATCTGCAGCTGCAACGCCGCCGACAGCGTGTCAATGCCCACCGGCGCCAGCAGCGACGTCCCGGCGCCGAGTAGCAGCGGTGACACGTAGCCGATGACGGCGTCGACAAGGCCGGCCCGCAGCATGGCGGCGGCGAGAGTGGGGCCGCCCTCGAGCAGGACGCGCTGCACCCCACGCGAATGCAGCACGCGCAGCACCGCGGCGAGGTCGACCCGGCCATCGGGGCCCGTCCCCACCTCGTCGGCGGTCGCGACCCAGGTCTCGGCCGCGTCGTCGCGCACCCGCGCACCGGACGGCGTGCGGCCGGTCGAGTCGACCACCACCCGCAGCGGCTGGCACGCCTCGACCGCAAGGTCACGGACCGTGAGCCGCGGGTCGTCGGCCAGGACAGTGCCGACGCCGACCATGACAGCACCCATCGCGGCCCGCAGCTCGTGCACCTGGTGTCGAGCCGTGGCCCCGGTGATCCACCGGCTCGAGCCGTCGGTGGCCGCGACCCGACCGTCGAGGGTCGCGGCATATTTCCAGGTGACCTGGGGACGGCCGAGCCGGGCCGCGACGAGCCAGTCGCCCAGCACGTCGGCGCCCTCGGCCTCGTCCACCCCGCCCTCGACCGAGACGCCCGCCGCGCGCAGCACCTGCGCCCCCCCGCCCGCGTCGGCGTGCGGGTCGGCCACCGCGTAGACCACGCGGACGACGCCTGCAGCGAGCAGCGCGTCGGTGCACGGCGGCGTACGCCCGGTGTGACGGCAGGGCTCCAGCGTGACGACCGCGGTCGCCCCGCTGGCCCGGCTGCCCGCCGCGCGCAACGCAGCGACCTCGGCGTGAGGACCACCCGGGCGCTCGTGCCAGCCCTCGCCCACGACGGTGCCGTCGTTCGTGAGGACGACGCAGCCCACGACCGGGTTGGGGGCGACAGTCGACGTACCGCGCCTCGCCAGGTCACGGGCGCGGCGCATCGCGTCGTGCTCGCGCTCGCTGGCCATGTGGGCTCCCTGTGGTCCTCGCCTACGACGAATATGTGCGGCCCAGCTCAGCCGCGCACCGATTCTCCCTGTGCGCGCAGGGAACGGATCGCCGCGTCCGGGTCAGCGGCGCCGTAGACCGCCGAGCCGGCCACCAGGACATCGGCACCTGCCCGCACGCATGCCTCGATGGTCGTGGCGGAGACGCCGCCGTCGACCTGCAGCCACAGCTCGGCGCCGCTCGCCTCGATCAGCACACGGGCACGGGCGAGCTTCGGCAGGACAGCGTCGAGGAAGGGCTGGCCGCCGAAACCGGGCTCCACGGTCATGATCAGCAGCATGTCGAGCTCGCCCAACAGGTCGCCATAGGGCTCGACGGGCGTCGCCGGGCGCAGCGCCATGCCTGCCCGCGCTCCCGCGGCACGCAGCTCGCGTGCGAGCTTCACCGGCGCCTGCGCCGCCTCCGCGTGGAAGGTCACCGAGCCGGCACCCGCCTCGGCGTAGGCGGGTGCCCACCGGTCGGGGTCCTCGATCATCAGGTGACAGTCCAACGGCAGCGGGCTGATCTGCGCCAGGCGCTCGACCACGGGCAGCCCGAGAGTCAGGTTGGGCACGAAGTGCCCATCCATGACGTCGACGTGCACCCAGTCGGCAGCCGCACCGATGCGTCGTAGCTCAGTGCCCAGATCGGAGAAGTCGGCGCTGAGGATGCTCGGACTGATCTGCAGGTGCACGGCACTCGTTCCTGTCGTGGCAGCGCCGGGATCGCGTGCGCGGACCAACAGGTCGGACACCGGCGCCAGCGGTCGATGGGCAGGCGGAGTCTAGCCAGAGGCGCCGTCAGCCGGTGCAGCGAGCGGCCACTTGGGCGCGGCTGTGCGCTCGACTACTGGAGACGAGCTCCACCGACGGTCGTGTCGACGCTGGCGGCTGCGTCTGTGACCGCCAACAGCAACAAGTGCGTCGACGACACGGACTGGGCACCAGCGATGGCACGAGCCTGCAGCAATGGACCTGCGCAGGCAGCTCCGCCCAGTCGTTCAACCCCGTCCCGCAGTAAGCCGCCGGCCAGCCGACAGCGGCCCGTATGGGGCAAGTTGAAATGCCCTACGTGGCTACTTCGCGACCAGCTCTGGGTCGTGGGTGGGAAACGTGAACGCCTGCACTCGCGGGCGATCTCCGCGTCTGCCAGCCCGCGCCGCTGCACCGACCTCGACCGGATCGCGCTCGCCCGCAACTCAGCTTCCCCGACCAGAAAGGACTTCTGCGACAGGCCTAGACGCCGGCCGTACGCACGCGCTTGCGGAGAACCGCGAGGTACATCGCGTCGGTGCCGTGCCGATGCGGCCACAGCTGGACCGCCGGCCCGTCGCCGAGCGAGGGCAGAGGCGACTTGGCGACCTGGCCGAGGACGGGGCGTACGTCGATCTGCTCGGCATCGCCGCGGACCGCCAGGACGTCGGCCACGACGTCGCGCGTCTCACGCAGGTGCGGACTGCACGTGGCATAGGTGACGACCCCGCCGGGACGGGTCGAGTCGAGGGCCGCGTGGAGCAGTCCGCGCTGCAGGGGTCCGAGCGAGTCGAGGTCGGCCGGGACGCGACGCCAGCGTGCTTCGGGACGCCGGCGCAGGGCGCCGAGACCGGTGCAGGGTACGTCGACGAGGACCCGGTCGAAGCTCGCCGGTGGCCACGGGGTCGTGAGGGTGTCGGCCACCAGCACCTCGGCGCCGAGACCGGCCAGCGCGCGGCTCACGAGCCCCGCGCGGTGCTCGCTCACCTCGGCGGCCAGCAGATGTGCACCCCGTCCGCGCGCCTGCCCGGCCAGCATTGCGGCCTTGCCCCCTGGTCCGGCGCAGCCATCGAGCCAGCGGGTGTCCAGGCCCTCGACCGGAACCGCTGCCGCGACGAGGGCGACGAGCTGACTTCCTTCGTCCTGCACTCCCGCGGCGTGCGAGCGGACGGCCGGGACGTCGCCCGGGTCTCCACCGGCCAGCACCACGGCGAAGGGCGACCAGCGACCCGGCGTGCCCTGACCCGAGCAGAGAAGGTCGTCGAGGTGTTCCGTCGTGCCGGGTCGAGTGGCGAGCACGACGGCAGCAGGGACGTTGTCAGCCGCGAGCGCTGCTTCCACCTCGGCCGCATCACCGAGGCTGTCGAGGAACGCTTCGACGACCCAGCGTGGATGGGCGTGGGCCATCGCCAGGTGCCCCACCAGGTCGGCCTGTCGCGAGGGCGCGAGCCGCTGCACCCAGGCGTCGCGATCGCGCTCGGCTATGCGTCGCAGCACCGCGTTCGCGAAGCGCGAGGCGCTCGTGCCGGTGACGGAGCGGACGAGGTCGACCGTCGCCGACACCCCCGCATGGGCCGGCACGCGCATGGCCAGCAGCTGGTGGGCGCCCAGCCGCAGGGCCAGCAGGACGTCGACGTCGATGCGTCGCAGCTGACGGTCGGAGCAAGCGCCCAGCACCGCGTCGTAGAACCCCTGCCCTCGCAACGTGCCGTAGGCGAGCTCGGTCGCGAAACCCGCGTCACGCCCCGTGAGCCCGCGCTCGCGCAGCAGCCCCGGGAGAACGAGGTTGGCGTAGGCGTCGCGTTGCGCCACGGCCCGGAGGACGTCGAACGCCGCGCGGCGCACAGGATCGGGTGCGGTCGGCCGGCGCAGCTGCGTCGTCGTCACGCCGTGCCTCCGGCCCGGTCTGCACCGAGCCGCGTGCCGGTCTCGATGCGCGCTCCACGGGCCCAGTCGGGCGCCGGCATCGCGCGCTTGCCCGGTGCGCGCACCTCGCCCAGCGCGACGGCGTGCGACGCCGTGCCGACGGCCACCTCGGTGCGCGACACGCGGACCTCGCCCGGTGCCAGGGTCGAGTCGTCGGGGAGCAGCCGCACCGGTCCGAGACCCAGTCGCGCACCGTGAAGCGCGGTCCACGCGCCAGGTGAGGGGGTGCAGCCGCGGATCCGACGGCCGACCGCCAGGGCCGGCACCGCCCACGAGACCTCGGCCTCGGCTGAGGTGATCTTGGGTGCCAGGCTGACCCCGTCAGTCGGCTGCGGGTGTGCCACCGCCACGCCGTCGTCGAGAGCGTCGAGCGTGGCTGCGAGCAGGCGGGCTCCGGACGTCGCGAGGCGGTCGAGCAGGTGACCCGTGGTGTCCGTGGGCGCGATGGTCTCGGTGACAGTGCCGAACACCGGTCCGGTGTCGAGCCCCTGCTCGAGCAGGAATGTGCTGGCACCAGTCACGTCGTCGCCGGCCATGATCGCGTGCTGGACGGGCGCCGCACCCCGCCACGCGGGCAGCAGGCTGAAGTGCAGGTTGACCCAGCCCTGGAGCGGGATCGCGAGCGCGACGGGCGGGACCAGGGCGCCGTAGGCCACGACGGGGCAGCAGTCGGGCGCCAGCTCGCGCAGGCGCTCGAGGAACCCGGGGTCGGCGACTCGTGACGGCCGCAGCACCTCGACGCCCGCGGCCAGCGCAGCAGCCGCGACCGGGCTTGCCACGAGCTGACGGCCACGACCAGCCGGGGCGTCAGGTCGCGTCACGACCGCGACGACGTCGTGACGACTGTCGAGAAGCGCGCGGAGCGAATGGACGGCGACGTCAGGGGTGCCGGCGAAGACCAGCCTCACAAGCCCAGGCCCGGTGCGACCGGCGCACCGGCGCGGATGACCGGACGCGGACCTGCCCAGTCGGCCTCGCGGATGGCGCGCAGCGCCACCTTGCGCTGCTCACGCTCCAGACGGTCGATGAAGAGCACCCCGTCGAGATGGTCGTTCTCGTGCTGGGCGCAGCGCGAGAGCAGCCCGCGCCCCCGGATCTCGAGCGGCTCACCGTGCATGTCCTGGCCGCGCACGACGACCTCCATGCTGCGCTCCACGTCGAAGGCGAGGCCCGGGATCGACAGACATCCCTCTTCGCCGATCACCTTCTCCTCGCTGACCTCGAGCACGGGGTTGACGACGTGGCCGAGCTCCTCGTCGACGAGGTAGGTGAACACCCGCTGCAGCACGCCCACCTGCGGTGCCGCAAGCCCCACGCCGGGCGCATCGATCATGGTGTCGGTCATGTCCTTGACCAGGCGACGAAGATGACGGTCGAAGTCGACGACGGGCTCGGCGGGGGTGCGCAACACCGGGTCGCCGAACAACCGGATGGGTGCGACAGCCACGGCATGCTCCTCTTGATGGTCGATCGTGCAGGCCAAGTCTAGGGATGCGCCGACCACTTCGGCGCCGCGACGACCGAGCAGGCTTCAGCCCAGGTCGACCGGGTCGAGCTGCACCCGGACCGGTCCGCCCGTGCGCGCCACGCTGCGCCGAGCCTGCGCCGCCCGGAGCTCCCGGCTGAGCTCCTGCGCGCTCTCGACGGGAACCCGGATGAGGGCTCGTCCGGGCGGACCCCCTGCGGCGCGATCCGAGGAGGTCTCGGGCGGCGTCGGCGACTGCTTGGGCAGCGCGACGTGCGCCAGCTCGGACAGGTCGAGATCGATCGCGACAGGACCCAGAACACGCGCACTCGCGGGCAGCACCACGAGCTGCAGGAGTGCACTGACATCGCTGAGCGCACCGGTGAGTGCGGCGAGCCGGACGGCAGGCGGCAGTCCCGCCTGCTCCCGGTCAGCGAGCTCGCGCGCCGCGGCGCCGAACGGGTCGCCGCGCACGAGAGCCTGCACTGCCGGGGACGAGGGGTCGGCGCACACCACGACCTCACCGGCATGCGCCGACGACCGCACCAGTGCCACGGCCCCGCTCCAACGCCGCAACGCCTCCTGCGCCGCGCGCAGGTCGGGTCGGGCCAGCATCGCCCAGCCGTCGAGAAGGACCGCCGCGGCATAGCCGCCGACCACCCGGGGCTCGCCCCCCGGTGTCGCGACGACGATTGCCGGCTCGTCGGAGACCTCGCTCAGCAGGGTGCTCCCGCTGCTCTGGCGAACCGGCACCCGGGCGAAGGTGCGGCCCAGCTCCTCGGCCGTGCGGCGTACGCCGACGGTGACAGCACGGACTGCGACGCCTGAGCAGACCGGGCAGGCCCAGCCGGGCGCCGGGCGGGCGCACCACCGGCACGTCGGCACCGCGTCCGGGCCGGCCAGCGCGAGCGGACCGGTGCAGGCGAGGCATCGGGCAGGAGCCCGGCAGTTGCCGCATGACAGCGCCGGAAGGTAGCCGGCCCGAGGGACCTGCACGAGCACGGGGCCGCGCTGCAGGCCCGCGGCCAGCACTTCCCAGGCCACGCGCGGGATGCGCGCTCCCCCGGCATGGGGGTCGTCACCGTCGCGTGCGTCCGCGGCCGTGCGGGTGCGCGGGGATGTGCGCCGCACCACGTCTCGCGCCGCGCGCAGCGGCCGGGCCCAGCCCGTCGCGAGCAGCCGGGCGCCTTCGGGTGACACGACGTGACCGCCGAGCAGCAGCGCGCAGCCCGGCGCGGAACCCACCCCCTGTGCGCGCAGCAGCAGCACGTCGCGCGCATGGGGATAGGGCGCGCGAGGTTCCGCGAGGTTGTCGTCGCCGTCGTCCCAGCACACGACGAGGCCCAGGTCGGCCACAGGCGCGAACGCGGCGGCGCGGGTCCCGACGACGACCCGCACGTCCCCTCGCGAGACGGCCAGAAAGCTGCGGTAGCGAGCCGTGGGGCCCGCGTCGGCGCGTAGGGCGACGTGTGACCCCACGCCCAGCGCACGGGTCAGCGCCGCGTCGATGATCGCGACGGCACCCGCATCGGGGGCCACGACGAGGGCACCGCGCCCGCCGGCCCGCGTCGCCTGCACGACGGCCGCGATTGCCTCGGGCCAGTCGTGGGCGGCGTCACTGCCGGGCACGGCCGACCACACGGCCCTCGGGCTGGCGCCCGCCGCGAGCGACGACAGCAAGGTCCGGCCGTCGCGATAGTGCGCCAGCGCGCTGCCGTCGGGGGCAGTGGGACGCCCCGGACGGGCAGTCGCCTCGACCGCCCGGGCTTCCTCTCGGGCGTGGCGCGGGGGGACCGCGAGTCGCAGCACGTCGGCCAAGGTGCCGGCGCACCGGTCGGCGACGGCGCGCGCAAGGGCCACGACCTCGGGGGTCAGCACCGGCTCCGCCGACACGACTGTGCGCAGGCGCGTCAGCCGGGACAGGTGGGCAGACGTCTCGGCCCGCTCGACGATGAAGCCGGTCACGTCGCGACCGGCGAACCGCACGCGCACCCTCGCACCCGGAACCGCCGCAGCTGCCTGGGTGGCGCCCACCTCGTAGTCGAAGAGGCGGTCGAGGTGCGCGAGCGACACCTCGAGCGCCACCCGCGCGACAGGTCGCTCGGCGGCAGGCCGCTCCGCCACCGCCGGAGGCAGCGCCTGTCGGACACGGGCGCGCAACAGGCTCAGCTGCTCGGTGGGCACGCCTGCACCCGGCTCGACGCCTGCAGGGCCTGCCCTGTGCTCGTCAGGCTGTCGCACCGGAGTCGTCACAGCTCCCGGTGTAGCAGCCGCATCCGACACCCGCCACGGTGCGCCGGGCGATCGGCGGGCAGCTGCGGGGGCGCAGGGTCAGGCGCGTAGGGCGTCGCGCAGGGCGTCGGCGCGGTCGGTGCGCTCCCAGGTGAAGTCGGGCAGGTCGCGGCCGAAGTGCCCGTAGGCCGACGTGGCGGAGTAGATGGGGCGCAGGAGGTCGAGGTCGCGGATGATCGCGGCCGGCCGCAGGTCGAAGATCTGCGCCACCGCCTCCTGGATGCGCTCGTCGGGGGCCACCCCGGTGCCGAAGGTCTCGACGAAGAGCCCGACGGGGTGGGCCTTGCCGATGGCGTAGGCAACCTGAACCTCGCACCGCGTGGCCAGGCCCGCCGCGACGACGTTCTTGGCCACCCAGCGCATCGCATAGGCCGCCGAGCGGTCGACCTTGGACGGGTCCTTGCCGGAGAACGCGCCGCCACCGTGGCGCGCCATGCCGCCGTAGGTGTCGACGATGATCTTGCGGCCGGTCAGGCCGGCGTCGCCCATCGGGCCACCGACGACGAACTTGCCGGTCGGGTTGACCAGCGTGCGGTGGTTGCCGGACTCGAGCTGCACCCGCGCGAGGACAGGACGGATGACCTGCTCCTCGATGTCGGGGGCAAGCATCCGGTCGATGTCGATGTCGTCGGCGTGCTGGCTGGAGACGACGACGGTGTCGATGCGCACGGGCCGGTCACCGTCGTACTCGATCGTCACCTGGGTCTTGCCGTCAGGACGCAGGTAGGGAAGGGAGCCGTTCTTGCGCACCAGCGTCAGCTGCTCGGCGAGGCGGTGAGCCAGCCAGATGGGCAGCGGGAGCAGCTCCGGGGTGTCGTTGCTCGCATAGCCGAACATCAGCCCCTGGTCGCCGGCGCCCTGCCGGTCGAGCGGGTCGGTGTCTTCAGCGGACCCCTCGACGCGTGCCTCGTAGGCGTCGTCGACGCCCTGGGCGATGTCCGGGGACTGCGCACCGATCGAGACGGAGACGCCGCAGGAGTGGCCGTCGAAGCCCTTGCTGGACGAGTCGTAGCCGATGTCGAGGATCGCGTCGCGCACGATGCGCGGGATGTCGGCATAGGCCTCGGTCGTGACCTCGCCGGCGATGTGGACCTGACCCGTGGTGATGAGGGTCTCGACCGCGACACGACTGTGCGCATCCTCTTTGAGCAAGGAGTCGAGGATCTCGTCGCTGATGCGATCCGCGATCTTGTCGGGATGTCCCTCGGTCACGGACTCGGAGGTGAAAAGACGACCGGACATGAGGTGCGAGCTCCTTGCTGCAGCGGCTACTGACAAGCCGGAAGTGTAGCGGCGGTGCCAGGACGCGCCCGCCTGTCGACGACGAGATCCCAGATCACGTCGGCCAGCGCCTCCTTGGGGCCCAGCGGGACGGCCGTCTCGCTGCCGTCGTCGCAGAGTACGTAGGCGGCGTTCTGCGCCGACTCGAAGCCGCGGTCGCTGCCGGAGACGTCGTTGACGACGAGCAGGTCGCACCCCTTGCGGGCCAGCTTGGCGCGACCATGGGCCAACACGTCGCCGTGCTCGTCGCCGGTCTCGGCGGCGAAGCCGACGATCGTCTGGGCAGGGTCACGGCGAGCGGCGACCAGCTCGGCGAGCACGTCGGCGGTCGGCTCGAGCACCACCGTCAGCGTTGCTGCCCCCTCCTTCTTGATCTTGTGGTGCGCCGCCGCACGGGGGCGGTAGTCGGCGACGGCCGCCGCCATGACGACCACGTCCGCGGCGCCCGCCGCCAGCACCACCGCGTCGCGAAGCTCCTGCGCCGTCGCGACGCGGAGCAGCTCGACACCGGCAGGTGGGGACAGCTCGGCAGGGTTCGCAGCGATGAGCACCACTCGCGCACCCCGCGCCGCAGCGGTGCGCGCGAGTGCCCATCCCTGCCGCCCCGACGACCGGTTCCCGAGGAAGCGGACCGGGTCGAGGGGCTCACGCGTCCCGCCTGCGGTCACGACGACGGTGGTGCCGGCGAGGTCGCGCCCCGGCAGCTGTCGGCTCCCCCGGGCGAGCACGGAGCGGCAGAGGCCGAGGATGTCGTCGGGCTCCGGCAGCCGGCCAGGGCCGCTGTCGGCTCCGGTGAGGCGCCCGGTCGCGGGCTCCATCACCAGGACACCGCGCGTCCGTAGGGTGCCGACGTTGGCCGCCGTCGCGGGGTGCTGCCACATCTCGGTGTGCATCGCCGGCACCATGAGCACCGGGCAGCGGGCCGTGAGCAGCACCGCGGCCAGCAGGTCGTCGGCCCGGCCGTGCGCGCTGCGTGCGAGCAGGTCAGCGGTGGCCGGCGCGACGACGACGAGGTCGGCCGAGCGGCCGAGCGCCACGTGCGCCACCTCGGGCACACCGTCCCAGACCTCGGTGGAGACCGGATGGCCTGACAGTGCTTCCCAGGTGGCAACGCCCACGAAGCGCAGCGCGGCCGCTGTGGGCACGACGACGACGTCGTGGCCGTCCTCGCGGAGCCGCCGCAGCAGGTCGCACGCCTTGTAGGCGGCGATCCCGCCCGAGACGCCGAGCAGCACACGCGAGCGGGGGCCGCGCTCCGGCGAGGGCGCCAGAGGCGCGTGGGGCTCCCCCGTCGTCATCGCGCGCCCGGCGACCGGAGGCGGGCGCTCAGGCCTGCTCGATCTTCTCGGCCGTGAGCAGTCCGGCGTTGATCTCGCGCAGCGCGATGGACAGCGGCTTCTCGTGGACGTGGGTCTCGACGAGCGGGCCGACGTATTCGAGCAGGCCCTCGGCCAGCTGGCTGTAGTAGGCGTTGATCTGGCGTGCACGCTTGGCGCCGTAGATCACGAGGCTGTACTTGGAATCCGTGGCCTTGAGCAGGTCGTCGATGGGCGGATTGGTGATGCCCTCGGGAACCACGGCGCTGCCGGACACGTTTGCTCGCTCTCGTTCGATGCTGGGGCTGCTCGCGCTCGCGGGGCCGTCAGTAGCGACGGTCAGTCGGGAGACGCAGGCGTCAGCAACGCTACCAGCCGCGAGCAGACCTGATCGACATCGGAGTTGACCAGTGTCACGTCGAACTCGTCCTCGGCCGCCAGCTCGACCTTCGCGGCGGCGAGCCGGCGTTCGACGACGTCGGCGGCCTCGGTGCCCCTGCGGGTCAGTCGCCCGACGAGCTCGTCCCAGGACGGTGGGGCCAGGAAGACGAGCAACGCGTCAGGCATCCGCTGCCTGACCTGGCGCGCACCCTGCAGGTCGATCTCGAGCAGGACCGCCTCTCCGGCAGCCAGCCGATCACGTACGGGCCCGGCGGGTGTGCCGTATCGGTGCCCCGCGAAGCGCGCCCACTCGAGCAGCTCGTCGGCCTCGACGAGGCGGTCGAACTCGGCGTCGCTGACAAATCGGTAGTGGACCTTGTCGACCTCGCCCGGCCGAGGAAACCGTGTGGTCGCCGAGACAGACACCCACAGCGGCGTCGCCGTGTCACGCAGGGCACGCACGACGGTGCTCTTGCCGACACCGGACGGCCCGGAGAGGACCAGCAGCCGGGTGTGAGGCGACGCGCCCGCATCATCGACAGGCACGCGTCAGCCGCGGGGCGGGAACTCGCGCTCGAGCGCGGCGACCTGGTTGGCGCCGAGCCCCCGCACGCGTCGGGTCTCGGCGATCCCGAGCCGCTCCATGATCGCCGCGGCCCGGACCTTGCCCACGCCCGGCATCGACTCGAGCAGCGCCGAGACCTTCATCTTGCCGACCACGTCATCGTTCTGACCGTCACGGACGACCTCGGACAGCGATGCGCCCGAGTGCTTGAGCCGGCTCTTCACCTCGGCGCGCGCACGCCGAACGAGGGCTGCCTTCTCGAGAGCGGCAGCGCGCTGTTCGGGTGTCAGACTGGGTAGTGCCACGGATTCCACCTCGGGTGCGTGCTGAGCCGGCTGCTGGACGCAGAGCTGTCGGGAGCG
>CAXSDR010000028.1:0-36303 GCA_964236445.1 uncultured Motilibacteraceae bacterium
AGAAGGCCTGCGAGCAAACGGGAAACCGCGTCGGCCGTGGAAACCTCGTACGGTCAACCTGATGTTGTTCGTCCTCGGGTCCGCACTCGACGATGCGATGAAGCAAGGCTTGCTGATGCGCAATGTTGCCCGTCTTGTCGACCGGCTCCCGCAGCAACGACACCAGCTGGGCACATTCACCGAGGCTGAGGTGCGCGCGTTGCTGGCAGCCGTTCACGGCAGCGATCTCGAACATGCATGGCACCTCGCGCTCTATGGCCTGCGACGGGGTGAGGTCGCCGGCCTGCGGTGGAGTGACATCGACTGGCCAGCCGGCACGTTGACCGTGGCGCAGTCTCGGGTGTCCGTCGATGGCGCGGCACAGGTCTCACAGCCGAAGACCGCTTCCAGCCAGCGCCGGCTCCCGCTGGCTGCCGGGCTGCGCGAGGTGCTCGAGCGGGCGCGGGCCCGCCAGCTGGTGGACGCCGAGCGAGCGGGGAGCGCGTACGCCGCCAGCGGCCTGGTCGTCGTCGACGCACTGGGCAACGGCCTGCATCCGGACACGCTGTCATCGCAGTGGGAGAAGGTCACGACGGCGGCCGGCGTCTCCCGCATCCGGCTCCACGACGCGCGCCACACCTGCGGCACCTTGCTGCACCTGCAGGGAGTCCCGACGGCCGTCATCTCGGCCTGGTTGGGGCACTCCGACGCCGCCTTCAGGAAGCGCGTCTATGTCCACTCGCAGAGGTGATCAACGACGTAGCCCGCCACTTCGAGCGGGCACTGTGACACATCCGTGAAATCGGCCCTTCTGCCACGCCTCGCCGGGATCGTTCCGGCGGGGCGTTTGTGCTGGTCAGGGACGAGCCGACGAGGGGACTTGAACCCCTAACCGCCCGATTACAAGTCGGGTGCGCTACCAATTGCGCCACGTCGGCGAGCTACCCGACCACCCTATTTCCTCGAGCACGGCACGAGGACACCCACCCGACCGACGACACCCAGGGTGAGAATCGCGGATCAGCGGGGTACGTCGTCCCACGTGACCCAGCCGCCGTACGACCCCCCGGTTCGGCCGCCGTCGGCACCGGAACCCCCCGACGAGCCACCGTCCCACGCAACAGCCCGCAGGCGACGCCCCCGTCCATGGATCCTGGCACTCGCGGGCGGCATCGCTGCGATGGTCATCGCCGCCGTGGTGTTCGGGGTCATCGTGCGCACCGCGTCGGGGCAGGGCTACGACGACCTGGGCGGCGGTCTGACCGGCTTCCGGCCCGAGCCCACACCGAGCACCACCATGGTGTCGATCAGCACGCTGCCGTTCGACCAGGCGGTCGACGTCATCAACAACGACGTGCAGGGCTTCTGGGCGCGCCAGTTCGCGGCGTCGGGCCGCACCTACACGCCCGCACGGTTCATCGTGTTCAGCCAGCAGACCAGCACCGGCTGCGGGCAGGCCGCAGCCTCGATGGGCCCGTTCTACTGCTCCGCCGACGACACCGTCTATCTCGACCGGGCGTTCTTCGACCAGCTCTCGACACGCTTCAAGGCCCCAGGTGACTTCGCCGAGGCGTACGTCCTGGCTCACGAGATGGGTCACCACATCCAGGACCTGCTCGGAATCACGGCCGAGGTCGCGCAGTTCGAGCAGTCCAACCCCGACGAGACCAACGCCGTCTCCGTGCGCGTCGAGCTGCAGGCCGACTGCTTCGCGGGCGTGTGGGCGGCCGGCGCACGCGACAACGGCCAGCTCGAGGCGGGCGATCTGCAGGAGGCGCTCAAGGCGGCGAGCGCGGTCGGCGACGACACGCTGCAGAAGGAGGCCACCGGCATGGTGCGGCCCGACCAGTTCACCCACGGGACGTCCGCCCAGCGGGTCCTGTGGTTCTCGCGCGGGTTCAAGAACGGTGAGGTGGCGCAGTGCGACACCCTGAGCGCGAACGACCTCGACTCGCCGTGACGGGGCAGCCGGTGCTAGGACTGCGTGATCCGCCGGCGTATGTCGGCAGTGACCCACCGCTCGGCCAGGAAAGTGAAACCGGGCAGCAGGCCGGCGGCGACCACCCCGAGCAGCATGGGCGGCCTCCACTTGGCACGCCGGTAGAGGTCGAACGCCAGCAGCATGTAGACGATGTAGCAGTAGCCGTGGGCCACCGCGAAGATGGCCAGCCACGACTGCGGGTGCCCGGCCAGGCGCAGGATCAGCGACAGATAGGTCGGAATGATCAGGACGCCGACGATGTAGGCGACGACGCGGTAGCGCGTCAGTGCGGAGCTCACGCCTCGATCTTCACAGGCCGGTGCGCGGCGTCGCGCAGCAGCCTCGTCCAGACCCAGACCGCGAATCCGACGAAGATCCACCACTGCGTGGCATAGGCCAGGTTGCGCAGGGCGCCACCGCCGCGCCCGCCGCCCTCCACACGTACGCGCACGGGCAGCGGCGCAGCGCCCGACGGGTGCGGCGTCTGGGACTGCAGGACCAGCAGGCCGGGATAGAGCGGCGCGTCGATCAAGGACGCCAGCACCACCGGGCTCGCCGCCTGGGCCTGCCCCTCGGGCAAGGTGTCGTCGCTGGTGTCGACGGGCTCGGCCTGCTGGAGCTGACCCGCGATCTCGACAGTGCCCGACGGCGGTGTGGCCGCATCGCCGGCCGCCCGCACCCAGCCACGCAGCACCGCGGTGGCGTTGCCGTCGGCGCTCTGCAACGGCGTGAGGACCCAGAAGCCCTCGACGCCCTCCCGCGTACGCCCCGGAAGGAGCAGCTGGCCCTGCGGCAGGTAGGTGCCGGTGGCCGTGACGTGGCGACCGCGCGCCGCGTCGGGCAGGTCCTGGCCGACACGCACCACCTCGGCGAGGTCGACTGGCGGCAGCGACGCCGACGAGCCGGGCGGGCGCTGCCCGGCGTGGTCCCATCGACCGAACTGCCAGAGCCCCAGCCAGATCATGACGAGCACCGCGACCAGCGTGGTCAGGTGCAGCCCGAGCATGCGTGGGCGCAGGTAGAACGGCAGCGGCACGCTCCGACGCTACCCGGCTTGCCCTCATTTCTTGCTGCCCCGCTGGCCCGCCAGGTCACGATCCGGTGGGACACCTTGCCTTTCGGGCGCCGTCGGGAGAAGGTTCAGTGCTCTGCCTCATCGGCGGGCGTGCTGTCGCGCGCTCGACGACCACTCGGATCGTCCGGCACGTTCCTGCCGGTGGAAAGGATCTTCGTCATGGCTTCTGTCTCGTTCCGCAAGGCCTCCCGGATCTACCCGGGCACCGAGCGCCCCGCGGTCAACGCCCTGGACCTGGAGATCGGTGACGGCGAGTTCCTCGTCCTCGTCGGCCCCTCGGGTTGCGGCAAGTCCACCTCGCTGCGCATGCTCGCCGGCCTCGAGGAGGTCGACAGCGGAAGCATCCGCGTGGGCACCCGCGACGTCACCGACCTCGCGCCCAAGGACCGCGACATCGCGATGGTCTTCCAGAACTACGCGCTCTACCCCCACATGACCGTCGCCGAGAACATGGGCTTCGCGCTCAAGATCGCCGGCGTCAGCAAGGACGACCGCGCCAAGCGTGTCAAGGAGGCGGCCAAGCTCCTCGACCTGGAGGAATACCTCGGCCGCAAGCCGAAGGCGCTCTCCGGTGGTCAGCGCCAGCGCGTGGCCATGGGTCGCGCGATCGTGCGGCAGCCACAGGTCTTCCTCATGGACGAGCCGTTGTCGAACCTCGACGCCAAGCTGCGTGTGCAGACCCGCACGCAGATCGCGTCGCTGCAGCGCCGCCTCGGCGTCACGACGGTCTATGTCACCCACGACCAGGTCGAGGCCATGACCATGGGCGACCGTGTTGCCGTCATGAAGGACGGGCTGCTCCAGCAAGTCGACACCCCACGCAATCTCTACGACAAGCCCGCCAACGTCTTCGTGGCCGGCTTCATGGGCTCCCCGGCGATGAATCTCGCGCAATACGCCATCAAGAACGGCGGCGCCGACCTCGGCAGCGGCTCCATCCTCGCCCTCCCCCGCCAGGCCGTCGACGCCACGGCGTCCGAGGGCAAGATCACGATCGGCTACCGCCCGGAGTCCCTCAACGTGGTGACCGAGGGGACGGCTGGCTCGTTCCCGGTCATCGTGAACGTCGTCGAGGAGCTCGGCTCCGATGCCTACGCCTACTGCAGCTTCCCCAAGGGCGACACGGCCGGTGGCACCGGGCGCACCGACATCATCGCCCGCGTCGACCCACGTCGTACGCCTCAGAAGGGCGAGAAGATCTGGCTGCAGATCCGCGACGGCGAGCAGCACCTGTTCAACAGCGGCACCGGCACGCGCATCGAGGCCGCCGGCACCGGCAAGCTCATCTGATCCGCACTTCCCTGATCTGCGCTTCACCCCACGGACGGGGGCTCTCCTGCTCGCAGGACGGCCCCCGTCTGCGTCTCCCGCCGAAGGATCTCGACCTATGCACGCGCCCGACAGAACCATTGCGCACCCTCTGACGTTCTAGCAGCATGAAGCTCGCAGGCAACGCCGCCCAGCGGCTGCGCGACGAGGAGTTCACGGCGTTCGTCACCGGGTCGTCGCCGCGCCTGCTGCACATCGCCCGGCTGGTGACGGGTGACCCGCACCGGGCCGAGGACCTCGTGCAGGGTGCCCTGCTCGGCACCTACCGCAAGTGGGACGCGATCCGCCACGACGACCCTTTCGCCTATGCCCGACGAAGCGTGGTCAACGGTCACGTGTCCTGGTGGCGCCTGAGCGCCCGCCGCGAGCTGCTCACGGAGCAGCTGCCTGACAGGCCCACGCAAGCGGTGCCCTTCCACCACACCGTCGACCAGCGCGACCTGCTCCGCGCCGCGCTCGCCGACCTGACCCGCCGCGAGCGCACGGTCATCGTCCTGCGCTACATCGAAGACCTGTCCGAACGCCAGATCGCCGACGAGCTCGACATCGCCGCCGGCACCGTCAAGAGCACTGCCTCGCGCGCGTTGACCAAGCTGCGCAGCCATGGCGCCCTGCTCGAAGATTCAGGAGAACGACGATGAATGTCCCTCAGGATGTGCTCGCGCCGTTGCGTGAGATCTCAACCGACATACGCCCGATGTCCGCCGCGCCGCTCATCGAGAAGGGCAGCCGGCAGCGACAGGCGCGCCGCTTCACGGCGCTCGGATGCGGTGCCGCGGTTCTCGTCGCCTCGGCCGGTCTGGGCGCCGCCTACTGGCCCAGCTCGGGCGCCACGATGCTGGCGGCGCCTGGCGCCGCACAGGGCCCGGGACTCATCGCACGTGCCGGAACCGCGGTGCTGGCCGCCGGCACCGCGTCGATCGACCTGACCGTGCAGGTCCCCACGTCAACGGTGACCGACGACCCGTCAGCCGCCGCCGGGCCGGCGCCCGCGAGACCGTCCCTGCCGAGCTCCGTGCACGCCACCGGCGCTGTCGACTTCGCCCGGCACATCAGCACGATGAAGGTCTCCGCTGACGTGGGGGACAAGCCGCTGAGTGTGCAGGTCCTGGCGACCCCGACGAAGACCTATGTCTCGCACCCCCTGAAGCCGGGCACGTGGATCGAGGTGTCGTCGCTCAACGCGCTCGTCGGGCTCGACGCCAAGGGCGCCCCGCTGGACGCGCAGCGGATTCTCGACCAGCTGCCGGTGGACGCGACCGACGTCACCTACGTCGGCGACGAGACCGTCCGCGGCACGCCGACGTCGCACTTCCGGGGCACGCTCGCGCCGAACCCGTCCTCGCCCCTACCGTTCGACATCTGGCTGGACGGGGCCGGTCTCCCGAGACGGCTCACCGTGTCGCGGGCACCTGGCGGCACGATGGTCGGCGTGTCGCTGGAGCTCTACGGCTTCGGCAAGACCGTCACGATCTCGACGCCGGCCGCCTCGTCGGTGGTGCCGTTCTCGGCCGCCGAAGGCGAGCTCAAGGCCCTCATCCCGCAGCTGTCTGCCGGATGAGCGACACGACCGCCACCTGCGCGCTCGTCTGCACGTCCGTCAGCAAGAGCTTCGGCGGTGTCCAGGCGCTCACGGACGTCAGTGTCACCGTCGATGCGCCTGCAACAGGCCTGCTCGGCGCCAACGGCGCGGGCAAGTCGACGCTCATGCGGGTGGCGCTCGGGCTGCTCGTGCCCGACAGCGGCGCGGTGCGCGTGATGGGCCTCGACAGCAGCCGTGACCGGGCGCGGCTGCGCCAGCGCGTCGGCTACATGCCCGAGCACGACTGCCTTCCCACCGACATGTCCGCGCAGGACATGTGCGTGCACATCGCGCGGCTGCGGGGGCTGTCCCGGCGTGACGCGGTTCGGCGGGCCAGCGAGGTGCTGTTCGCGGTGGGGCTCGAAGAAGAGCGGCGCCGCGCCATCGGCAGCTACTCCCTCGGCATGCGCCAGCGATCGAAGCTGGCGCAGGCGCTCGTGCACGGACCCGACCTCGTCATCCTCGACGAGCCGACGTCCGGGCTCGACCCCGCCGGACGGGCCGAGATGCTCGCGATCGTGCGCCGCCTGTCGCGCGAGCTGAGCATCCAGGTGCTCGTGTCCTCGCATGTGTTGGAGGACATCGAGGCGACCTGCGACGAGGTCGTCGTGCTGCGCGAAGGCAGGCTCGCCGCGCAGCAGGACGTGACCGCCAGCCCGCCTCGCGGACCGGTCGCCCTCCACACCACCGGTGACCTGTCGACGTTCGCGGCGCTGCTCAACGCCCAGGGCATCGCCACCTCGCCCAACCTGATCGGCGACATCCGCATAGAGAACGCCGACGACACGATGCTCGATCTCGTACGCGACCTCGCAGCCCTGCACGACATCGGCATCGTCCGCCTGGCCGACGACGGCAACGCACTCGAAGATGCCGTGATCGGCGCGATGTCAGGCAGGTCCGCGGCGATGCCTGTGGGAAGTCGACGATGACGACCGCCCAGCAACGGCCGGCCGCGGTCATCCATGACGTGCGCTACAGCAAGTTCTCCGGCGAGCTGCACTCGCGCGGGGTCTCGGTGCTCGCGCTCGCTCAGTCATCTGCCCTGCGCGCAGTGGGCATACGACGCTCAGGCGGCGCCAAGGTCTGGCCGTTCATGCTCATCGCCGCGGCCTTCCTGCCCGCGGTCGTGGCCGTGTGCGTGCCGCTCTTCATCAAGACCGTAACCTCGCCGCTCGACGTCCTCACGCTCGGCGAGCTGCTGACGTCGACGTCGGTGGTGCTGCTCGCCTATGCCGCCACGACCCTGCCGTCGCTTCTCACGCGCGAACGCCGCGACCGGGTGCTTGCGCTCTATTTCTCCACGGCCGTATCACCTGCCGAATATGTCGCAGGCAAGGTCCTCGCGGCAGTCGGGCTGCTGCTGCTCATCACCCTGGGACCGCTGCTGCTGGTGCTGCTCGGCTCGATCGTGGTGGCAGACCACCCGGCGCAGTGGGCTCAACGCCATGCCGGCGACTTCCCCAAGGTGGTGCTGGCCGCGCTGATCGTCTCGGTCTACCAAGCAGCGGTGGGGCTGTCTCTCGGGGCGCTCACGAGTCGACGGGTCTTCGCCGTCGGAGGCTATGTGGCCCTGATGCTGGTTCCCGCGGGGATGGGCGTGGCGTTCGCCCACGTCACCAGCAGTGCCAACTACCTCGGCCTAGACCTGTTGCGCATCCCCTACACGCTCGCCACCACGATGCTCCCGGGCCGCGCCGCCACGTCGATGCAGGCGCCCGTGCCGTTGGCATGGGGGGTCTGGGCCGCCGTGCTCCTCGTCGGCGCAGCTGTTCTCGCCAACGCCTATCGATCGGGCCAGAGGTCATGACGGTCGTCCCGCAGCTGTCCGTCGACCGCGACGCCCCCACCCTCGCGCAGAGCCGTGCAGTGTTCCGCAACGTCTCCAAGTGGTACGGCGACACCGTCGCACTCTCGGACGTCAGCTTCGCCCTGACTCCCGGCGTGACGGGGCTGCTCGGGCACAACGGAGCGGGCAAGTCCACCACGCTGGCCTTGCTCGCCGGGCACCTGTCGGCGAGCCAGGGCACCGTCGAGGTGCTCGGCTCGGACCCTCGCCGCGACCCCTCGATCCACACCTCACTCGGCCTCGTGCCCGACGGCAACGGGCTGTGGCCCTTCCTCACCGCCCGGCAGACGGTCACGATGCTGGCGGCGCAGCGCGGCGTACGCGACCCCGGCCACGCCGCGACCGTCGCCCTCACCCGGGTCGACCTGCTCGACGCCGCCGACCGCAAGGTCGGCGGGTTCTCCAAGGGCATGCACCAGCGCGTGAAGCTGGCCCAGGCCCTGGCTCACGACCCGATGGTCCTCCTGCTCGACGAGCCCCTCAACGGACTCGACCCCGCGCAGCGCCGGGCCGACGTCGACCTCATCCGACGGCTGGGATCCGAGGGACGCACGGTCCTGGTCTCCTCGCACGTGCTGGGCGAGGTCGAGCGCATGGCGGAGCGGCTGCTCGTGATCGTCAACGGGCGGTTGGTCGCCGAGGGCTCTGCGGCGGGCATCCGCGACCTGATGACCGAACAGCCGCGAACGGTGCGCATCGCGAGTGACGCGCCCTTCCGCCTGGCGCAGCTACTGCTCATCGAGGAGCTGGTCCACAGCGTGGCGATCGATTCCGACAACCTGACCGTCGAGACACGGCAACCGACGGCCCTCTTCACCGCCCTTCCGTCGTTGGCGCGCGACGCCGGCATCAGGCTGCGTCGCATCGTGCCCCTCGGCGAAGACCTGGAGAGCATCTTCACGGCGCTCACGCGCGCAGCCCGGGGCATCGGCCGATGAGCGTCTTCTCCCTCACCCTGCGTGCGCTGCTGCTGCGCAAGCGCACGGTCGGCCTGGCGTTGCTGCCGCTCGTGGTGGGCGGCGGTGCGGTCGTGGCGAGTCTCGTCCACGGGCAGGGCGCGCGCGACGACCTCTACGCCGCTTTCTCCGCCAATCTCGTGGTCTCGCTCGTCGTCGCGCTCGTGGCACTCGTCATGGGCATCAACGCCTTCGACGACGAGCGCGAAGGCGGCACCCTGCCGCTGCTCATGGCGACCACGACCCCGCGTTGGCGCATCGTCGTGGCCAAGTTCATGGCGGCGTGGGTGACCACCGTGCTCGTGTGCATCCCCGCCGTCGTGGGGTGCGCGGTGCTCGGCGCCCGTACGACCTATGCGCCCGGCCGCCTGGTCGCCGACCTCTGCACATCGGTGGTGCTGGGCGCTGCGGGATACACCGCGCTGTTCGTCCTGCTCTCGCTGCTCTCGACGCGGGGGCTGCTGATCGGGCTGGGTTATGTCGTCGTCTGGGAGGGGGCGCTCGCGACCTACACCCGGGCGTTGCGTGACCTGTCGGTCGGCGCCTATGCGCGCCGGGTTCTCGCGGAGGGGTTCGGAGCGGGCTCGGTGCCCTTCACCTTCGCCGACGCGGGCACGCGCGCCGCAGCGCTCGTCCTCGTCCTGCTCGCCGTGGCCTGTGCCGTCCTGTCGACGTTGCGGCTGCCCCGCATGCAGATCGGGCACTGACGCCGTCTGCGCCTGGCTGACTCGGCGCCGCTCCGGAGCAGGCATGACAGCCGGGCACTGCGACCCGGGCCCTGTGATGCACCGGCCCAGCGCGGCGGGGAACCCCGAAACAGGCGGGCCATTTTAGGCCGACGTCCTGCTCCGCGGCGACCCGGCTCATTCTGCGGCTGGCTTTCATAAGTTTGCCGGATATTTACTTCATGTGAACCGAATGGGTTTGACCCAGCGCTACTGCGCCTCATAGAGTCTGTCCCCAGAGACGCGCTCGGCATAGGTCGCCGCAAAAGCGTTCTCGCAAAACGCAACACTTCAAGGGGACGAATTGACCAGCACAACCACTCCTGTCCGTGTTCCCGCACCCAAGCCTTATTGGGTGATCGAGACGGTGCTTCCCGTAAGGTACGAAATCCTGGAAGTCGACAATCTGCTCGACCCTCGCAATCCGGAACTCCGGCAGTTCTGTGACGGTGGAGACGAGCAGACCGTCGTCGTGATCGATCAGTCTATCGAGAGTCTGTACGGCGAAAGTATTCGCGCATACTTCTCCGCTCACGGCGTTAGCTGTTCTTTCCTCAGCATTCAGAGCGCGGAGGAGGTGAAGTCGCTCGAGCTTGTCGAGCGCGTTGCCAGCGCGCTGAATTCGGCTGGCACAAGGCGAGCGGGCAACCCGCCCATCGCGATCGGCGGCGGCGTCATGCTCGACGTCGTGGGGCTCGCGGCGAGCCTGTTCCGCCGCGGCATCCCCTACGTCAGAGTGCCGACGACTCTGCTCGGCCAGGTCGACGTCAGCGTTGCTGCGAAGACGGGCGTGAACTTCGAGGGCTACCGGAACCGCCTGGGCTCGTACGGTCCTCCGCCGCGCACGCTCATCGACCGAGCCTTCCTGGCGACCCTGCCCGAGCGGCACATCCGCAACGGTCTCGGCGAGATCTTCAAGATGGCGCTCATCAAGGACGTGGAGCTCTTTGAACTGCTCGAAAACTTCGGACCAGACCTAGTCGAGACCAAGTTCGCGCATGCCGCGGGTCACGACGTGATCGGTCGTGCCATCAAGGGCATGGTCGACGAGCTTGCGCCGAACTTGTGGGAGAAGGAGCTGCAACGGGCGGTTGACTACGGTCACTCGTTCAGCCCGCTGGTCGAGATGCGCGCGCTTCCGGATTTGCTGCACGGCGAGGCCGTGACGCTCGATTGCCTCTTCTCGGCGGTCCTGTCCTGGCAACGCGGCCTGTTGTCCCGCGAGTCCGTTCTACGCGCGATGCGTGTCGCGCACGCGCTCGGCCTCCCGGTGACGCATCCCCTCTTTCTCGATGTCAACCTGCTCGTGGAGGCACTCGCGGACACTCAGCGACACCGCGACGGCAATCAGAACCTGCCGGTGATGACTGAGATCGGCCGATACGCGTTCCTCAACGACGTGACGAGGGATGAGCTCGCGGCGGCTTCCGGGCTGACGTGGGAGTTGGGTCTGCACGTCACAGAGTGGAGCGCTTCGTGACATCCGGCGCCGCTGCGCTGCCCGAGTTGTACGCCAGCATGGGGCTGGCCGGCCGAAGCGTGATCGTGACCGGCGGCACGGCTGGCATCGGCCGTGACACGGCGGCGCTGCTGGCTGCCTGCGGGATGCGGGTTGCCATCGTCGGCACGAACGTCGACCGCGGCGAAGCGGTCGCGAGCGAGCTGGCTGCAAGCGGTGCGGAGGTGCTCTTCTGCCGTGCGGACGTGCGTGACGGGGCTCAGCTCGAACGCGCGGTCAGTGTCGCGGCAGACGCCTTCGGCGGTCTCGACTGCGCATTCAACAATGCGGGGGTTTCGGGTGCTGGCTCAGTCGCCGACGCCGACGAGGCGACGTTCGACGAGGCGTTTGCAGTCAATTGTCGGGGATTATGGCTCAGTATGCGCGCAGAACTAGCCGTAATGCGCGAGGCGAGTGCCGGTTGCATTGTCAACAATTTATCGGTCCACTCCTTCCGTGTTGTCTTCACGGGCGTCGCGCCTTATGTCGCATCCAAGGCAGCCGCTGCGGCGCTTACGAGAGCGGCGGCTGTGGAATGCGCCGCTGACGGGATCCGCGTCAACGGTGTCGCACCGGGACCCATCGAAACCGATATGTATCGCCGATCACACGCGACTATTGGCGGCCCTGACCCTTGGCCCGCGCTGTTGCCTGCCGGCCGCGTGGGCGCGACCGCCGATGTCGCAGCTACCGTGGCGTGGTTATTTTCACCCGCGTCGAACTACATCACTGGCCAGATCCTAGGCGTCGACGGCGGTTTTCTCGCCGTTTAAGCGGCTACCAACACAAGCGGGGCATAATGCATGAACAGTTCGACTACATCGTCGTCGGCGCCGGCCTCGCTGGCTGTCTCGTCGCACGACGACTGGCAGACGAGACGGGCCGATCGGTGCTGCTCCTTGAAGCGGGCCCGTCGACGGACGACAGCCGCGTCGACATTCCACCTGCGTGGCCGCAGCTCAGCGGCAGCGAGTTCGACTGGGCTTACGAGACGGCGCCCCAGCACGGGCTCAACGGCCGAGTTCTAGCGTGGCCCCGCGGGCGACTGGTGGGAGGAAGTAGCGCGATCAACGCGATGGTGTACATCCGTGGGCACGCCACCGACTACGCCGCATGGGAGACTTTCGGCGGCACGGATTGGGGGCCGGAGGCCATGCTCGGAGCGATGGCGCGGCTCGAAGGGGCCGGCGCGGAGAGCGTGCCCGTGACCGTCCTGGACGACCCCCATCCGCTGTCATGCGCCTTCCTCGACGCGGCGACGCTCGCGGGGCTGCCGCGGACTGCGGACTTCAACGCCGGAACGATGGACGGCGTCGGCTTCTACCGCACCACACGTGTGGGAATGACGCGGTGGACGACCGCACAGGCTCTGCGTCACCGGATCGGGGTCACGCTTCGGCCGGTCTCACATGTCACGCGAGTGCTCGTGTCCGAAGGTGCGGCCACTGGCGTCGCGTATGTCGCCGACGGACGCGAGGACCGTGTGTACGCCCGAGCGGAGGTGGTCCTCTGCGCTGGCACGATCGGGTCGGCCCACCTGTTGATGCTGTCAGGCATCGGGGGAGCCGATGAGTTGGAAGGGGTCGGCGTCCGCCCTGTCGTCGACGTGCCCGGTGTTGGACGGAATCTGCACGATCACGTGCAGGTCTCCGTCAGCTACGCCGCGCAGGAACGCCGGGCCGTCTCGCCCGCATCCAATCTTGGCGAAGCCGGTGGCTTCCTCTACACGTCGGCCGACCTACCGGCGCCGGATGTTCAACTGTCGTTCGCGCCTATGTTCGGGCTGAACGGTGTGCAAGGCATCGGGGCCGGCTTCACGATCGGCCCCGCCGTCACTCGGCCCGCGAGTCGCGGAAGGATGACTCTCGCGACTGCCCACTGGACGGACAGGCCGCTGATCGATCCGGCGTATCTGACGCAGCCTGCGGACGTGGACACGCTCGTCGCCGGTGTCCGTGTCGCCCTCGCCATAGCCGAGCAGGAGCCTCTGCGAACGGCGCGCAGCACGGAGCACACGCCGACGATCGCCGCAGATGCGGAGTTCGCAGTGCTCGAGCGGTTCGTCCGCCGATCTGCGCAGACTCAATATCATCCGGTCGGCACGTGTCGCATAGGAACCGGCGACGATGCAGTCGTCGACCCCAAGCTACGCGTACGCGGCGTCGATGCGCTGCGCGTCATGGACGCCAGCGTCATGCCGTCCGTCACAACGGGCAACATCCAGGCGCCAGTTCTCGCGATTGCCTCGCTCGGAGCCGACATGCTCGTCGGCTCTGCCCGATGAGCGCCATGTTCCTACGCTGGGGCGTTCTGGGTGCCACGGCGTACATCAGTGGTCATGTCCTACCCGCCATCAACGCATCGCCGACGGGCGTCGTGGCGGTTGTTGCAAGTGGCCGGGCCGGCCGGGCCGCGGCAACAGCCGTCGCGCACCAGTATGGTGCGCGCAGCGTTGCGGGGTACGACGACGTTCTCGCAAGTGCTGACGTCGATGCCGTCTACATCGCGCTGCCAAACGCATTGCACGCCGAGTGGGCGTGCCGCGCGTTGAGCGCAGGTAAGCATGTGCTGGTCGAGAAGCCGCTGGCCATGACGCCCGAGGAGGTTTCCGCCGTGGGCGAGGCCGCGGCGGCGGCAGGGCGGACAGCCATGGAGGCGTTCATGTACCGTTTCCACCCGCAGCATGCCGTGGCTCACGACGCCGTGGGCAGCGGCGCCATCGGGGAGTTGCGTGGGGTGCGGGCGTCATTCGCGTTCGAGATCCGCGACGAGCGCAACATTCGGCTGAATGCTTCGCTCGGAGGCGGCGCCACGTGGGACGTGGGCTGCTATCCCGTTGACGTCGCACGTTGGTACCTCGGCACACCGTTGGCGGTGCGCGCGTTCCGCCGGTCACGTCCGAGCGGGCTCGACAGCACGGTCGCCGCAGTTCTCGAATTCGGCGGTGGTCGCTTCGCCACCATTGACTACAGCATCGACTACGGTCCGCGCGCGTGGTACGAGTTGCAGGGCACGACCGGCTCCGTCACGGTGCACAACGCATGGGCGATGAAGTCAACGCCAGCGCGCGTCACAATCGCGATCGGTGACAATTCCGTGCGCGACGTGACGGTCGCGGCCGCCGATCACTACGGGTGTCAGGTGAGAGCTTTCGAGGAGGCGGTTCTCAACGGCCGCGAAGCGCCGTACGCCCTGACGGAGTCGGTCGAGAACGCTCGAGTCACACAGGCCGTCCTGCGTGCCGCGACAACCGGGGAGGGCATGACACTGTGACCGCGCTATCGGATGCCGTCTTCGTGATGCCGTACTACGGCGACAGCGCGTTTAGCCGTGAATACCTGCGACGAGCATTCGCCGGTCTTATCCGGCAGACGGACGCTCGGTGGCGCCTCGTCATCGTCGATGATGCCTCACCGGCGGCTGACGAGTCACAGTTCCTCCTTGCGTTAGCGGGCGAAGACCCACGAGTTCACGTCATCGTCCAGCCGCGGAACGTCGGCGCAGGGGAGTGCCGCAACACCGGCGTGCGGTGGGCCGCGACCCAGGGTGCATCCATCGTGCTTTTTCACGATGCCGACGACATCGCACACGAGCGACGTCTCGAGCTGACGCGCCAAATTCTGACGCGACGGGACGACGTCGACTTCGTGTACTCGACGTTCCTCGTCATCGACGAGGAGGACCGACTGGTTTCGCCAGACGTGCTCACGCCCTCCATCGCTGAGATCCTCGACGTCCACGGGGACGCGCCCGTGCACGGACCGGACGCCTGGCAGCGCATCGCCACCGAAACTGGTTACACCACCCAGACGTCGACAGTCGGTGTACGGATCGGACTTGCGTTGGCGCAACCCTTTCCGGCCGTGCGCGGCTCGGAGGACTCGCACACGTGGCTGCGCATGTCGGCGGCGGGGCGAGGTTTCGCGTATGCCCCCGGTATCGCGACGCTCTACCGCGTGCCGCAGACATCGAAGTCCTCGTCGGACAGGGCTCGCATCGGGCTGGCGGACTACTACCGACTTCTCGTGTCGATGAACCAAGACGGCTTCGCTCGCGCTGTCGAACTCGCGCTCGATCGCGGCCGCTTGGCGTCCAGCGACATCCCCGATCTCTGGGTGCGCTTCTTGCGGCGGCTGGCCGTCACCGTGCAGCGCGAGGAACAACATGCACTCGCCGACGCCGTTTTTCAAGCGGCCGATGCGTGGGCCGCCAAGGCGCACGCGTGAGGCCTCGGCCGGCGCCTTCACGCGCCGAGCTTGCCGCGCGCACGATCTTCGTCATGCACGCCGCGGTCCTTGGGTTCTGGTCCGTGCAGATTCCGGCGGTCGCGCACCACGCACGACTCCACGACGGTCAACTGGGGCTGGCTCTCGCCGCCGAGCCCATAGGCTCCGGATTGGTGATGCTGGGGGCCGGCGCGCTCGTACAGCGGTTCGGCAGCGCCCGCGTTCTGCGTGCCGTCGTCGTGCCGTATGCAGCGGCGACGGCCGCCGTAGGGCTGGCTACATCGCTGTCGACGGCTGCTGTCGCACTCGGGCTGTGGGGCGCGACGATGGCGGTTCTCAACATCGCGATGAACACTCAAGGGCTCGTCGTCGAGGCGGCGATCGGCCACGGAGTTCTCGTGAAGCTGCACGGGTGGTGGAGTCTGGGCGCCTTCGCCGGTGCGGCGCTGGGCTCCGGGCTCGGCGCAGTCAACTTCTCCGTCACCGCGCGGATGACGGTCGCAGCTCTCGCAGCACTCGTTGTCATGGCCGCAGCGTCGCTCGCGCTGCTGCCGGGGACGGGAGATGATGATCCTGTGCATCGCCGCGGATTGGTGCGTCCCGACGCATGGCTGCTAGGCCTTTCCTTCATAGCGTTCTGCTCCCTGTTGTGCGAAGGAGCGGTCTTGACCTGGAGTGCGCTGTTCCTCACTGACACCGTTCATGTGACGGCATGGGCAGCCGGGTTGGGCTACGCCGGTTTCGCCCTTGCGATGTGCGCCGGGCGCCTTTGCGGTGACCGGGTGTTCGCCGCGGTCGGTACCGCACGCGGCGTCGTCGTCGCGTCGGCATGCGCAGCGATCGCGATATTCGCTGGCCTGTACGCCGTGCAGGCGATTGTCACCATCGCGAGCTTCGCTCTGCTGGGCCTCGGCCTGTCATGCGTGATGCCGGTGGTCACGCGCGTCGCTGGAACGGCAAAGGGCGTGCCGGCCGCACCCGCCATCGCCCTCGTATCCAGCAGCGGCTGGGTCGGTGTCGTCGCCGGACCACCCCTCATCGGTTGGGTTGCGTCGCTCTCGTCGCTGCGTACCGCGCTCGGAGCACTCGTCGTGCTTCCCGCGCTGATCGCCGTCCTGACTCCCGCGCTCCTCGTCCGCCGCGGCACAGCGAGCGACCGCGACGTCGCCGCACAAGGTGCGGATGTCGATGTGCGGGGCGGAGAGCGTGAGTGCCGGAAATCAAGCGCGGCGTTGAACGAGGTGTCATGACAGCGCTTACTCCAGACCCACGCCATCGAGCATTGATCTTCGACTGGGACGGCACCCTCGCCGACAGTCAGGCGGTCAACTACGCCGTCCTGCGCGATGCGCTGGCCGAGCACGACTGCGAGCTAGCGGAGCCGTGGTTCGCGGCTCGAACAGGCACCTCCACCCGTGACATGGTCGCGATGATCGCACTGCTCCACGACCGCCCGCTCGATCCCGACGTCGTGGCGGCGCGCCGCGACGCCATGTATCTCACACGGGTGCACGAGATCGGCACGTTCAACGATGTCCTCGCGGTGCTCCACTCCGCGCGCCCACACCGAGCGACTGCGCTGGCAACGGGTGGTGAACGTCGAACCGTTCTACCCACGGTTCACGCGCTTCGGCTCGCGGACGCATTCGATGTCGTCGTGACCCGTGACGACGTCAGCGCGGGCAAACCCAACCCCGAAGTGTTCCTGCTGGCAGCTGCGAGACTGTGTATCCACCCCTCGGACTGCCTCGTTTACGAGGACAGCAACGAGGGCCTCGAGGCGGCCCGGGCTGCTGGCATGGACGCCATCGACGTCCGTAGCGGCAGGTACGCGCCAGGCGACTAGGCCGTGTCTTCTCGCGGTTGTAGGCGGTGTGGTGCTCCAGGCCGGGCCTCAGGACTGGGGTGCTCAGCGATCGGGCGTGGGCGCGACTTGAGCCGTGTGGTCTGGAAGCGCCATCGCCGGACGGCCGATGTCAGCTGATGCGCCGGATAGCAGGGCTGGCGAACGCTGCTGTCGCGCAGAACACTAGCCCGGCAGCACAAAGCAGGATTGCAACCCGAGGCGCCCAGGCGTTGGCGACGGCACCGAGCACGTTGATGCTCAGCAGCAACGCCAGGCTCTGAACGGCCGTCGACAGCGCCTGGATACGGGCTAGATGAGACTCCGGGGTGGCAGTGAGCAGGACAGGCGAGAGATGGGCCACGAACAGACCGATCCCGCACCCCGCGGCAAACGCCCCGGCCGCGGCGTAGCGTGGGCCGGCGCTCATGGCGAGGGATAGTTGTCCGGCCGCGACAGCGGCCAAGGCGTAAGCAGCGACCCGCCCCGGGCGGTGCATCGTGCCAAGCCTAGCCACGATGAGTGTCACGAGAATCATTCCAGTGCCCTGGGCGCCGACGATTATTCCTGCATCTGCAGCCGTCCAGCTTTTGGATCGGGCCAGGAGCGGTATGAGCAGCAAGGTTACAGGCATTATGAGCCCGGTGGAGCCCGCTACGAGCATCAGCACCGGTGCCAGCGCGGGCGTCCTCACGGCGACACGAAGCCCGTCGCCGGCCTCACGCAGCAGGTTGCGCTCTGGCGCCGCCGGTGGTTGCGCGAAGCGCTCGCGTACGAGGATAAGGACGACCAGCACGACCGCGAACGTCACGGCGTCGGCCCACGCGGCGGCTGCGAACCCGGCGAAGGCAACGAGTACTCCGCCAAGCGGCCCACCGACCATCGCTACGAGCTGGCTCCCGCCCTGGCGCAACGCGACAGCACGTCCAACCTGTTCAGGTGCCACCAAGCGGCGAGGCATCGAGCCAGATGACGGCAAGTAGAAGGCGTCAACTACTCCGATCAGCAAGGCCGCGCAAAGTAGAAAGCCCAAGTGCGTTCCCAAGTGGGAAGACGTCAGCCCAAGCGCAGCAGCAACGACTAGCATCGCCGCGTCGCATATGATCATTACGCGCCGGGCACCGTGGCGGTCGCCTACAGCCCCGCCGAGCAGAGAAAACACGGTGCGCGGAATGACGATCATGGAAACGACCAGCCCAGCCGCTTTTCCGCCGTAGCCCGCCGCGGCCCAACCGAGCGCAAAATACAGCGACGCATCGCCGAGTTGTGAGAACAAGGCGGCAACGAGCCACACCTTGTAGCGGCCGGTCAATGGGGCACGTGCGGATGTCATGCTCGGGGCGTTGGCCGGCGTGCCTGTCCTGTTCATGGCGCGAGTCCCCGATGGTGCCACTAGCCCGAATGTTGCATGTCGTCTTCGTTGATCATGATGACCGGGGCTGATTGTGGCATTCGGGTGTGACAAGGCGACCGGCTGGCTCGGCTGGTGGGGCCGCAGGTTCCAACGCCGGTTCCTGCGCTCGTCGGGGTCGGTGGGTGGAGTTCATCCTGGGGCCGTGTGAGTGTCCAGGGCGGCGAGTCCGGCGGGGAAGACGCTGGCCCATGGGTGGTTCGGGCAGTTGTACGTGCTCGTCATACCCCCACTTGCTGACCTGGGCCGCCACGTCAGATGGCCCAGCGCTGCTCGCTACTGACGTGCTGTAGGCGCTGACTCGGCGAATCCGCGAGGATGAGCGCGTGGCTCTGCAGATCACCGCCGTACGCGACGCCCAGCTCCTGCTCGACCTGCCGTGGTCGACCCCGCTTGAGGTCTGGCCCACCGAGCTGCTCGTCGCGCTGCCGCGCGGCATCTCGCGCCACGTCGTGCGGTTCGTGGGGGTCGGCGACGTCGTCTATGCCGTCAAGGAGGTGCCGCCCGAGCTGGCGGTCCGCGAATACCGCCTGCTGCGCGATCTCGAACGACTCGATGTGCCCTCGGTCAAGGCCGTGGCCGTCGTCGCGGGGCGTACGTCCCCTGACGGGGAAGAGCTGGAGGCCGCGCTGGTCACCCAGCACCTGCAGTTCTCGTTGCCCTATCGCGCCGTCTTCTCCCAGACGCTGCGGCCCGAGACCGCCAACCGCCTGCTCGACGCCCTCACGGCTCTGCTCGTGCAGCTGCACGTGACGGGGCTCTACTGGGGCGACTGCTCGCTCTCCAACGTGCTGTTCCGCCGCGACGCCGGCGCGTTCGCGGCCTATCTCGTCGATGCCGAGACCGGCGAGCTGCACGGCACCCTGACCGACGGCCAGCGCAGGCTCGACATCGAGACCGCCCGCATCTCGATCGTGGGCGAGATGATGGACCTGGCGGCCGGCGGGTTGCTCGACCCCGACATCGATCCGGTCAGCACCGGCGACGACATCGCCCGCCGCTACAGCCGGCTGTGGAGCGAGCTCCACGACATGCAGGTGTTCGACTTCGACGAGCGCCACCGCATCGCTGCCCGCGTCGAGCGCCTCAACGAGCTCGGCTTCGACGTCGGCGAGCTGCAGATCGTGACCGACATGGACGGGCGCAGCGTCCGAATCCAGCCCAAGGTCGTCGACGCCGGCCACCACAGCCGCCGCCTGCTGCGCCTGGCAGGTCTCGACGTCGAGGAGAACCAGGCGCGCCGGCTGCTCAACGACCTCGACGCCTACCGGGCCTCGACGGACCGCCAGAACGCGCCCGAGGAGATCGTGGCCCACGAGTGGCTCGCGCGAATCTTCGAGCCGGTCGTGCACGCTGTGCCGCGAGACCTCCGGGGCAAGCTCGAGCCCGCGCAGATGTTCCACGAGATCCTCGAGCACCGCTGGTTCCTCTCCGAGGCCGCGGGCAGGGACGTCGGGCTCGACAAGGCGGTCGCGAGCTACATCGCCACCGTCCTCAAGCACAAGCCCGACGAGCTCGCGCTACTCGACGCGCAGACGGCGGGGGGCGCCGCGCTGGCCGAGGTGGACGAATACGGCTATCCGATCGAGGACGACTGAAGGATCGCGCGTGCGGACCGCACGATGAGAATGTGACGTCCGGCCATTCAGCCGGAGCCGTGAGCGGTCGAGGACTGCCTCATGGAGGGGATCCCCGCGCAGGAGCAGGCGCGGTTCGACGACCTGACCCGGCTCGCGGCGTACGTCTGTCGGACACCGATGGCGCTCATCACCCTCGTCGATGCCGACCAGCAGTGGTTGACGTCACGCCTGGGCGTCGACATCCGCTCGACGTCGCGCGAGACGTCGTTCAGTGCACACGTGAGGAAGACGGGGGCCCTGCTCGTGGTGCCCGACACGACGAGCGACACGCGCTTCGTCCACCACCCGTTCGTGGTGGGAGAACCTCACGTTCGGGCATACGCCGGCGCGCCGATCGTCAGTGTCGAGGGCCACGTCCTCGGCACCCTGTGCGTTCTGGACACTGGCCCGCGAGCGTTCACCGACGACCAGCGCGACATGCTGACGGCGTTGGCTGCGCAGGTGATGACCCAGCTGACGCTGCGAAGGAAGACGACCGCGGTCACGGATCTTGCTCACGATCAGGCTGCGGCGCGCAGCGAGCCCGCGGTGCAGATCGAGCTTCGCGACATCACGTCCCGTGTCGCTGCGGACGAGGCGCTGCGCGCGAGCGAGGAGCGCTTCCGCACGCTGTTCGCCTGCGCTCCCGTGGGGGTGATCGAGGCGCTACCCGACGGCACGCTTCTCACCGTGAACCCGAAGATCTGCGAGATGCTGGGTTATCGCGCCGATGAGCTCGTCGGTCAGCCGGCCTCGTTCATCTCCGACCCGCTCGAGCGCGACATCCAGGCCGATCAGATCGCGTCGACGGTCCATGGCGCGGCGGGCTATGCCGTCGAGCGCACCTACCTTCGCAAAGACGGAAGCCGGATGCCGGCATTGATCAGCGTCGGTGCCGTACGCGGGGCCGACGGGTCACCGCACCGGCTCGTCGGCATGGTGATCGACGTCAGCGCCCAGGTCGAGGGCCAGACCGCCCTCGTGGCGGCGAACGACCAGCTGCGCGAGGCGATCGCGGCGATCGCGACCCGCCGCCAGTTCGGCGAAGCGGTCCTGGAGACGGTCAACGTGGGTGTGCTGGCCTGCGACGCCGACCACCACGTCCTGTTGCGCAATGCAGCCCAACGCCGCCTCACGAACCTGGACGACGACGAGGACATCAACGTCGACCGTGTGACGGGTCACCTCGTCATGCTCGAGGCCGACGGGACCGAGCTGCCACCGGAGCGTTCGCCACTTCGCCAGGCGCTGGCCGGTGCTGACCTGGTGGACCTGCCCCTGCGGATCGGGCGCCTAGACGGCCCGTTGCGCGACGTCCTGATCACCGCACGACAGATCCGCGACCCCGACGGGGTGCTGCTCGGAGCCGTCGCCGCGTTCACCGACGTCACGTCGGAACGTCAGGTGCAGGCGCAGATCCGCGAGAATGCCGCGTTCCACGACGCGGTCCTGGCCGCGAGCCCCGATGTCATCTGCGTCTGCGACCCACGCACCGGAAGCCTCCTCTGGTCCTCACGCCCGCTGCCCGAGCTCGACAGGGACCACCTGTCCTCGCAGGTGCCCGAGCGATCCGCCGACATCGCCGCCGCCGTGATCCACCCCGAGGACCTCACGCACCTGCTCGCGGCCAACGTCGACGTCCAGGAGCTCGCGGACGGCGAGGTGCTGCTGATCCGCTACCGGATGCGAGGCACCGACGGCCACTATCACTGGTATGCCCGTCGTGCCACACCCTTCACCCGGGACGACAACGGCGCGGTCACCCGAATCCTCGTGGTGTCGCGTGACATCACCGATACGGTCCAGGTCGAGCAGAACATGGCTGAGGCCGCTCTGCACGACCCGCTCACGAACCTGGCCAACCGCACACTGCTGACCGACCGCCTCATGAACGCCCTCGCGCGCTGCGGACGCACAGGGCAGCAGCTCGCCGTGCTCTTCTGCGACCTCGACGGCTTCAAGGCCGTCAATGACAGCGGGGGTCATGCCGCCGGCGACGCGGTTCTCGTCGCCACGGCGCAACGGTTGCAGGCCGCGCTCCGGGCGGAGGACACCGTCGCCCGCCTCGGCGGCGACGAGTTCGTGGTGGTCATCGAGCCGGCGTACGCCCGACCTGGCGGCGACGGCGTGACCGACGTCCGCGCCGACGCCCTCGTCGTGATCGAGCGCATCGGCAAGGCTCTCGGTGAGCCGGTGGAGGTCCACGGCGTGTCTCACCACGTCACGGCCAGCATCGGGGTGACGTTCGCGTCGGCGGGCGACGTACCGGAGGACATCCTCCGCGCGGCCGACACGGCGATGTACCGCGCGAAGGAACTCGGCAAGAACCGGCACGTCATCGCTGAGCACATCACCCGCTCGGGCGCTGGCGGCGCCGCTGTCCTGGAGTCAGGATCTCCTCATGGGTGAGGTTTCCGGAGTCGACAGCGCGCCCGGTCAGGCGCAGCTGATGCTCCTGGCGCGCATGATGGACCTGCAGCGCACCGCTGGTGCGAGCATCGTCGCGATGATGACGCCGCCGCGCCAGGCACCGGGCGCGCCGAAGGTCGCGACCACCGGGACCGACGTCTACCTCTGAGACACGTTCGGTCGACGGTTCGAGCACCAGCCGGTCCAACCCGCACGTGCACCGTGGCCGTCCGCGTCTTGCACACGACGCTGAAACCCAGCAGGGTGATGCGCCATGGCCGTCTCATCCTCCCGGACCGCACCGGCGACCGTTCCCGTGCTGCCCGGACTGATGGCGGCAATGACGACTGTGCCCGCGAGCTCGGCCAGTGCTGCAGATCACGATGACGATGCTCAGCGTTCCTGCCAGCAGTGGGTCGCCCTGACCTTCGACGACGGCCCCTCGTCCTACCGCACCCAGACGCTGCGCACCCTGCGGGAGCGAGACGTCCCGGTCACCTTCTTCGACGTCGGGATGCGTGTGGCGGCCAACCCCCAGCTCGCCCGCTTCCAGGCCCAAGAGGGTCACCTGGTGCTGAACCACACCTGGAGCCATCCTCACCTGCCGCAGCTGACCCCGGCACAGGTCGAGTCGGAGGTGCTCCGCACGGAGCAGGCGCTCAGCAACGCCGGGGCGCCGATGCCCTTCAGGCTGCTCCGGCCGCCCTTCGGAGATGTCGACGTCACGGTGGACGCCCAGCTCACAGCCATGGGCTACCACCACGTGAACTGGGACGTCGCCGCGACCGACTGGGACGTCGCGACGACGCCCGAAGAGATCAGCGACACCATCGTCGCGGCACTGCGTCCGGGGCTGGTGATCCTTATGCACGACGGTGCCATGGACTCCGCCGCCGGTGCAGCCGTCAAAGTGGCACTGCCGCAGGTCATTGACCAGGTCCGCGGGCTCGGCTACTGCTTCGGCCAGCTCGACGCGCTTCATCAGGTCGTTCCCGCACGGATGCACAGCTCGGATGCCGCGATCCCGCGGGTCATCAACCCGGTGCCCTACCTGCCCTTGTCGGCCACCAGCCGGGGCATACTCCCGCCCCAGCCCTACGTCGTGGTCGACCCGCTGCAACAAGTCTGAGGACGGTCATCCCGCTCACCAGCCGCGCGTCCGCCACTCGAGAAGGTGCGGGCGCTCGGCGCCGAGCGTCGTGTCCGACCCGTGCCCGGGATAGACCCACGTCTCGTCCGGCAGACGCCCGAAGACCTTCTCCTCGAGCCCGTCCATCAGCGAGGTGAAGTTGGCCTTGTCGCCTCGCGTGTTGCCCGGTCCGCCCGGGAACAGGCAGTCACCGGAGAAGAGGTGGCTGCTGGCGTCGGGCCCGGTCCACAGCAAGGCGATCGAGCCAGGTGTGTGACCGACGAGATGGATCGCGGTGAGGGTCTGCGAGCCGATGCCGATCGTGTCACCGTCTTCGAGCAGGTGCGTCGTCGCCAGTGGCAGCGGTCCGGCGTCGAGCGGGTGTGCCGCGGTCTCGGCACCGGTGGCCGCGACGACCTCCGCGAGCGCCTGCCAGTGGTCGGGGTGCCGGTGCGTCGTGACGACGGTGTCGATCCGACCGTCGGGCACCAGGCCCAGAAGTGTCGCCGCATCGTTCGCGGCATCGATGAGCAGCACCGAGCCCGACGACTCCAGCACGTACGCATTGTTGTTCATGCGTCCGACCGCCACCTTGGTGATGCTCAGCGGCCCGAGGTCACGCTTCTGTGCGGGACCGCCCACGCTCACGTCTCCGACATACATACACGCCACTCTTCCACGACGACGGCGCAGGTGAGCACGCGTGATACTGAGGGCGTGTTCCCTGCCATCGACGCGCGCCTCACCCCGGCCGACGTCGGGCGTCGCGTCGTCGTCCGCCATCTGCTCGCCGACGGTCATGCCACCGATGTCCTGGGCGAGCTCGAGTCCTGGTCGGCCACCGCGCTGTCCCTACGCCCGCGCGACAGGACCGTCGTGGACATCGCCCTCGCAGCCGTAGTCGCGGGCAAGGTCGTGCCCGCCCGCCAGGCCTGCGATGTCGCCGTCGGTCAGCTGCAGCGCATTGCGAGCGAGGGCTGGCGCGCGCTCGACCGCGACGCCGTCGGGTCATGGGAGCTGCGTGCGTCACGAGGATGGTCGCGCCGCTGCAACTCGGTGCTGCCGGTCGGCTCGCCGGGCATGGCGTTGGACGACGCCCTGACCACCGTTCGCGAGTGGTACGCCGCTCGCGGACAGCGGTCGATCATCCAGGTTCCGCTGCCGCTGTGCGAACGCCTCGATGTGGCCCTCGACCAGCGAGGCTGGGTGGCGGAGGCGCCGACCCTCGTCCTCTCCACCGACCTCGACGGTCGACGTACGGCTCGGGGGGCGGGCGCCGACGAGCAGGGCGAGGTCTCGACCAGCGCAGAGCCGTCACAGGCGTGGCTCAGCGCCGTGGGCGAGCTGCCGACGGCGGCGATCAGGGTGCTGACCGGCGGCGACAACGTCTTCGCCTCGACGACCTCCACGCACGGCACGCTGCTGGGAGTGGCCCGGGGCTCGCGGGTGGAGCAGTGGCTCGGCATCAGCAACGTCTGGGTGGCGCAGGCGCATCGCCGGCAGGGGGTGGCGACGAGGCTCATGTCGGTGCTGCTCGACGGCGCCTCGCAGACGGCGCGACACGCCTACGTGCAGGTCGAGGTGGACAACTCCGCGGCTCGCTCCCTCTATGCCGATCTCGGATTCGCACCTCACCATTCCTATGTCTATCGCGTCGCGCCCTAGCGCGAAGGTCACACCAACGAGTCGTCGTACGCCGCTGTCATCGGCCCCCCGGCGCCACCGGTGTTGACGGTCCCGACCGGTTCGATGAGCAGGGAATGAACCTCTCCGTCGGCGCGCGGGCAGTGCTCGACGCCGCGGGGGACGATGAACAGCTGACCGGGGCCGATCGTCACATCGCCGTCGCGGAGCCCGATCGTGAGCTCGCCATGAACGACGAGGAAGAGCTCGTCGGTGTCGTCATGCGTGTGCCACACGAACTCGCCCTGAACCTTGACGACCTTGATCTCGTAGTCGTTGAGCCTGGCGACGACCTTCGGTGACCAGTGCTCGGTGACGAGCGCGAGCTTCTCTGCGAGATCGATCGGATGCGAGGGCATGCGCCGATGCTGCCACCGTCGACGACCGTCACCCGCACCGGGCGATGTGCAGCACAGCTCCCCAGTGGCGCCGCAGCGTCCCGGTGGACCGCAACGCCAGGCGTCGGCGGATCTCGCCGTAGAGCCGGTGCTGCTGGGCGTCCGTCATGGCGATGTGCCCCGAGAAGGTGCGCAGGAGCTCGATGTAGCTGTGTGCGTCATAGACCCGCTCCCAGTCGAAGTGCCGGACGTCGACGACCTCGAACAGCCCGCTGCGCTCGATCTCCACTGTGTGATCTTCGAGCTCGCCCGGCCGGACGGACGACGTGCCCGGGGGCAGACCTTCGCCGATCTCGTCGTAGACCTCCTGCAGCTCGTCGAAGAACGGGTCGCCGTCCACGGGGATGACATGCATCGCACTCCAGAAGGCGAGGTGCCCACCTGGCGTCAGCGACCGGGCTGCCCTTGCATAGCGCACCGCCGGATCGACCCAGTGCCATGACGTTGCGGCGAAGACCAGGTCGAACCGTTCGTCACCGGGGTCCCAGTCTTCGAAGCGGTTCTCGATGACCGTGACGTCGTAGGAAGCGAGGTTGCGACGAGCAACCCGCGCCAGTGCCGGTCCGGGCTCGATGCACGTCACCCGGTAGCGGCGCCGGGCGAACGCGACCGTGGCCTTGCCGGTGGCGCAGCCGATCTCGAGGATGCGGGCGTTGCGACTCAGCTGTGTCGTGGCGAGGAGATGGTCGATCAGCTCCGCGGGATAGTCGGGGCGGGCGTGTTCATACAGCTCGGCCGCTGTGTCGAAGGTTGCCCCTAGCCGCCGGCGTTCGACGGAGCTTTCGTCGGTCATCGTTCACTTCCTCTTTGCGGACGTGCCCCTGCTCACACCGAGTCGAGCTCCGCGTCCGGCGCCCGGAACTGCGCGTCGTAGAGCCGCGCATAGGCCCCGTCGGCCGCCAGGAGTTCATCGTGCGTGCCCTTCTCGACGATCCGCCCGTGCTCCATGACGAGAATCAGGTCTGCGTCGCGGATCGTCGAGAGCCGGTGCGCGATGACGAAGCTGGTGCGGTCCGAGCGCAGGGCGGCCATCGCCCGCTGCACCAGCACCTCGGTGCGGGTGTCCACCGAGCTCGTGGCCTCGTCGAGGATCAGCAGCGACGGGTCCGACAGGAACGCGCGCGCGATGGTGAGCAACTGCTTCTCCCCCGCGCTGATGTTGCTCGCCTCGTCATCGATGACCGTGTCGTAGCCCTCGGGCAGGCTGCGGACGAAGCGGTCCACGAAGGTGGCTTCCGCCGCCTGCCGGACCTGCTGTTCGGTGGCGCCGGGGTTGCCATAGGCGATGTTCTCCCGGATCGTGCCGCCGAACAGCCAGGTGTCCTGCAGGACCATGCCGACGTTGGCCCGCAGATCATGCCGGCGCATCGCCGTGATGTCGACGCCGTCGAGGGTGATACGGCCCGAGTCGAGCTCGTAGAACCTCATGACGAGATTCACCAGCGTCGTCTTGCCCGCTCCGGTCGGCCCGACGATCGCGACGGTCTGACCGGGCTCGGCCACGAGCGACAGGTCCTCGATCAGCGGCTGGTCGGCGACATAGCGGAACGACACGTGCTCGAACTCGACCCGACCATGACGTTGCGTGACAGGCGCCGGCGACACCGGATCGGGCAACTGCTCCTTCGCGTCCAGCAGCGCGAAGACGCGTTCTGCCGAGGCGACACCGGACTGCAGCACGTTGGCCATCGACGCCAGCTGCGTCAGCGGCTGCGTGAACTGGCGGGAATACTGGATGAACGCCTGCACGTCGCCCAGGCTCATGGTCCCCGTCGCGACGCGTAGTCCGCCGACCACCGCGATCGCGACATAGTTGAGGTTCCCGATGAACATCATCGACGGCATGATGATGCCGGAGATGAACTGCGCACCGAAGCTCGCTTCATAGAGACGCTCGTTGCTCTCTCGGAACACCTGCTCGGCCTCGGCCTGACGACCGAAGACCTTGACCAGCTCGTGCCCGGTGAACGTCTCCTCGATGTGGCCGTTGAGCGCACCGGTCTGGGCCCACTGCGCCACGAACTTCTTCTGCGAGCGTTTGGCGATCTGCTGCGTCACGAGCATCGACAGCGGAATCGTCACGAGCGCGATCAGTGCGAGCAACGGTGACACCACGAACATCATCACGACGACGCCGATCACCGTCAGCACCGACGTGAGCAGCTGGCTCATCGTCTGCTGCAACGTCTGGGAGATGTTGTCGATGTCGTTCGTCACACGACTCAGCAGCTCGCCGCGCGGCTGCCCGTCGAAGAACTGCAACGGCAGGCGCTGCAGCTTGTCCTCGACCTCTGCGCGCAATGCGAAGATCGTGCGCTGCACAACCCCGTTGAGCAGCCAGCCCTGCAGCCACAAGAAGATGGAGGAGGCGACGAACAGCGCGAGCGCGAGCAGCACGGCGTTGCGCAGCGCGGTGAAGTCGATGCCGCGTCCCGGCACGAGATGCATGTGCGACAGGATCGCGGCGATGTTGTCGTCACCCCGCGCGCGGGCCCCGTCGACCGCTTCCTGCTGCGTCGTCCCTGCGGGCAACCGCCGCCCGAGAACACCGGAGAAGATGATGTCCGTGGCGTGACCGAGGATCTTGGGACCGACCACGGAGAGCGCGACGCTGATAGTCCCGAGGACGACCACGGACGCGACACGCGCCCGCTCCGGGACGAGGTGGCGCATGAGGCGCCTCACCGACGGACCGAACGACATCGCTTTCTCCGCAGGCATTCCTGCGCCTGCCATGGGCCCGCGACCGAAGCCGCCCATCGGGCGCTGCGGGCGCAGGGGGGTTGCCGTGGTGCTCATGCCGCCTCCATGGCCAGCTGTGACTGGACGATCTCGACGTAGGTCGGGCAGCTCTCGAGCAGTTCGTCGTGCGTCCCGTGACCCACGACTTCCCCACTGTCGAGAACCACGATCTGGTCGGCATCGAGGACGGTGGAGATGCGCTGGGCCACGATGATGACGCTCGCGCCGGCGGTCCGCTTGCGCAAGGCTGCACGCAGCCGCGCGTCGGTGCCGACGTCGAGCGCAGAGAACGAGTCGTCGAACAGGTATATCTCAGGGTCACGCACCAGGGCTCGCGCGATGGCCAGCCGTTGACGCTGCCCGCCCGAGATGTTCGTGCCGCCCTGCGCGACGGGCGCTTGCAGGCCCTCGGGCATGTCCTCGACGAAATCACGTGCCTGCGCGACCTCGAGCGCTTCCCACAGCATCTCGTCGGTGGCATCGGGATTGCCGTAGCGCAGGTTGCTCGCGACCGTGCCCGTGAAGAGATAGGGCCGTTGCGGGACGAGACCGATGCGTCTCCACAACGTCGCGGGGTCGAGATCGCGTACGTCGACCCCGTCGACCAGCACCGCCCCCGCGGTGACGTCGAACAGCCGGGGCACCAATGACACGAGCGTGGTCTTGCCAGCACCGGTGCTGCCCACGATCGCCGTCGTCTGGCCGGCGGTCGTGCGCAGGGAGACTCCTCGCAGGACCGGCACCTCCGCACCCGGATAACGCAGCTCCACGTCGCGCAGCTCGAGCTCACCTCGCGCCAGCACCGTGCTGACGGGCTTGCTCGGCGGCACGACCGAGGACTCGGTGGTGAGCACCTCGGTGATGCGCTCGGCGCACACGGCCGCGCGCGGAATCATCATCGCCATGAAGGTCGCCATCATCACCGACATCAGGATCTGCGTGAGATACATCAGGAAGGCGGTGAGTGCGCCGATCTGCATCGCTCCGCTGTCGACGCGGTGTGCACCGAACCACAGCACCGAGACGCTAGACACGTTGAACATGAACATGACCGTCGGGAAGATGAGGACCTGCAGCTTGCCGACACGAAGGGCCGTGCCGGTGAGCTCCTGGTTCGCTGCGCTGAACCGCTGCACCTCGTGGCTCTCGCGCACGAACGCGCGCACGACCCGGATGCCTGTCAGCTGGCCTCGCAGCACGCCGTTCACGTTGTCGATGCGGATCTGCATCGTGCGGAACAGGGGCACCATCTTGCGCACGATCGCGCCGACAAGCACCACCATCGCCGGCACGCACACGAGCATCAGCCAGGACAGTCCGACATCCTCACGCAGCGCCATGACGATGCCGCCGACGCACATGATGGGCGCCGAGACGAGCATCGTGCAGGTCATCACGACGAGCATCTGCACCTGCTGGACGTCGTTGGTGCTGCGCGTGATGAGCGAGGGCGCACCGAAGGACGCGACCTCGCGTGCGGAGTAGCCGACGACCTGGTGGAAGACGGCGGAGCGGACGTCTCGACCGAACCGCATGGCTGTGCGTGCGCCGAGATAGACGGCAGCGACGGAGCACAGGATCTGCAGCAGCGTCACCGCGAGCATCCACGCACCGGTGGACAGAATGAAGCCCGTGTCACCCCGCGCGACGCCGCGGTCGATGATCTGCGCATTCAGGCTCGGGAGGTAGAGCGACGCCATCGTCGCCACCAGCTGCAGCGCAACGACGCCGGTCAGGTCTCTGGTGTAGGGGCGCAGGTAGGTGCGCAGGAGGCGGATCAGCATGACGTTCCCCCGTCATCGGTCGGAAGGTGTGGGCGGTCACGGACGCCGTCGAGCAGCAGCGAGACGATCTCGGTCGCAGCGAGCGGCTCGTCCTGGGTCAGGCGCGGGTGGGTGCTGGCGAAGGCGAGAAGCCAGAGGCGGCGCGCCGCGACCACGGGGTCATAGCGCAGCTGGTCGCGGTAGGGGTCCATCAGGTCGGCGAGGGCAAGGAACATCGCCTCGCGCCGCGGGTCGTGGTCGGGACGTTTGCCCGGCGGCGAGCTGGCGCGCAGCGAGTCCATCAGGTGGAAGAGGCGCATGAGGCTCGCCTGAATCGCTTCGACGGCCTCCACGAGGCTCGACTCGAGGTCGTCTCCTTCGATCGCAGCCAGCCGGGCGAGCAGCGACGCCGGGTCGAACGCCCGCCGGATCGCCGCCTGCACCAGCTCGTCCTTGCTCGGGAACACGCGGAAGATCGTTCCTTCGGCGACGCCGGCGGCCTGGGCGATCTGACGGGTGCTGATGTCGGTGCCGTGCACGATCACCAGCTCCAGCGCCGCGGTCACCAGGGCGGCACGACGCTCCTCGGGTGGCAGGGGCTCGGCTCGGCGCTCGGTGACGGACATGGCGGCGACGATATCTCATGAGTGAGTGCTCACTCACTCATCGGCCGGACTGCGTGCCGGCTAGCCGTCCGATCCCGACGCGGCCCGACGCCGGGAGACCTCGTAGAGCGCGATGCCCGCGGCGATGCCCGCGTTCAGCGACTCGGTGTCGGCCGCGATCGGGATGCTCACGATCGCGTCACAGTTCTCGCGCACGAGTCGGGTCAGGCCCTTGCCCTCGGAGCCGACGACGAGGACGAGCGGGTCGGAGGCGAACGTGAGGTCCGAGACGTCGGTCGGGGCGTCACCGTCGAGCCCGACCACGAAGCAGCCGGCCTTCTTGAGCTCTTCGATGGCGCGTACGAGGTTGGGCACCCGCGCGACCCGCAGCCGCGCGGCGGCGCCGGCCGACGCCTTCCACGCTCCCGCGGTCATGCCCGCCGCCCGCCTCTCGGGCACGAGGACGCCGTGGGCGCCGAAGGCAGCGGAGCTGCGGACGATCGCACCGAGGTTGCGCGGGTCGGTGACCCCGTCGAGCGCCACGATCAGCGGAGCGACGTCGGCCTTGGCCGCGACGTTCATCAGCTCGCCCGGCGTCGCGTAGTCGTAGGGCGGGACCTGCAGTGCCAGGCCCTGGTGGAACGCCCGGTCGGTGAGCCGGTCGATCTCGGGGCGCGGCACCTCGAGCAAGGGGATGTTGAGCTGGGTGGCGAGCAGCAGCGCCTCACGCACGCGGTCGTCGGTGTCGATGCGCTCGGCGATGTAGAGCGTCGATGCCGGAATCTTGGCGCGCAGGGCCTCGACGACAGAGTTGCGACCCGCGACCATCTCGGACGCGGTCTTGGGCCCGGGCCGGCGCGAGCGCGACGGTGAGCTGAAACCGCCCGGAGCCGCCTTGGCCCGCTCGACCGCGCGGGCGCGCCGAGCCGCCGGGTGCTTGGTGCGCTCCTCGGCCTTCGGCGTAGGCCCCCTGCCCTGCAGACCCTTGCGAACCTGGCCGCCGGTGCCGACCTGCGCGCCCTTCTTGGAACCCGGATTGCGGACGGCGCCGCGACGTGAGCTATTGCCAGCCATGTCAGCCCGCACTTCCTTCGATTTGCCAACGCGGACCGTGCGGGGTGTCCTCCACGGCGATGCCTGCAGCCTTGAGCCCGTCGCGGATCGCGTCCGCTCCGGCCCAGTCCTTGCGGTCGCGGGCGGCTGCCCGCTGCTCGAGCGTCACGGCGACCAGCGCGTCGACGATGCGCGGGGACACCCCTGGGCCGGCGTCCCGCGGCAGCCCGAGCCCGAGCACGCCGAGCATCTCGGCGACCGAGGCGGCAAGCGGCAGGAGCTCCTCGTCGGACGCCCCGTCGGCGAGCAGCTTGTTGCCGGTCGTGACGGTCTCGTGCAGCACCGCCAGCGCCTGCGGCACGGCAAGGTCGTCGTCCATCGCCGCGGCGAAGGCGTCCGGCACCGTGCCGTCGGCCGCCCTGACGCCCAGCCGTTCACCGGCCCGGCGCAGGAACCCCTCGACCCGCGCATAGGCCTTGGCTGCCTCGGCGAGCGCCTCGTCGGAGAACTCCTGGTGCGAGCGGTAGTGCGCAGAGATGAGGTAGTAGCGCAGCTCCACCGGGCGTACGCGCTTCACCACCTCGCTGACCAGCAGCGAGTTGCCCAGCGACTTGGACATCTTCTCGCCCGCCGTGGTGACCCAGGCGTTGTGCAGCCAGTAGCGGGCGAAGTCGTCGCCCGCGGCGCACGACTGCGCGCGCTCGTTCTCGTGGTGGGGGAAGACGAGGTCGAGCCCGCCGCCATGGATGTCGAAGGTCGGGCCGAGGTAGGTGTCGGCCATGGCCGAGCACTCGAGGTGCCAGCCGGGGCGACCGGCTCCCCACGGCGTGTCCCAGGACGGCTCCCCTGGTTTGGCGCCCTTCCACAGCGCGAAGTCGCGCGGGTCGCGCTTGTCCTCGGCGTCGCTGTCCGTGGCCGCCTGCAGCTCGTCGGGACGCTGCCCGGACAGCGAGCCGTAGCTCGCCAGGCTGCGCACGGAGAAATAGACGTCGCCGCCGACGGCATAGGCGCTGCCGTTGTCGATCAGCCGCCGCATCAGCGTGACCATCTGCGGAATGTGGCCGGTCGCACGGGGGTCGATGGTGGCGGGCAGGCAGTTGAGCACGTCGTAGGCCCAGAGGAAGGCACGCTCGTTGCGCGCCGCGAGGGCCCACCACGGCACGCCCTCGTCGGCGGACCTGCGCAGGATCTTGTCGTCGATGTCGGTCACGTTGCGCACGAACGTCACCGCGACGCCGGTGTGCTCCAGCCAGCGGCGCAGGACGTCGAAGGCGAGGCTCGACCGGACGTGCCCGACGTGGGGAGGCGACTGCACGGTCGCGCCGCAGAGGTAGATGCCCGCACGGCCCTCCCGGAGCGGGACGAAGTCTCGTACGCACCGCGCAGCGGTGTCGTACAGGCGCAGGCTCACGCTTCCAGGGTAGTGGCGTCCGCGCCCTGCACCGGCACGACGAGCGCCACGGCGATCGCCGCCAGCCCCTCACCGCGGCCTGTCAGCCCCAGGCCGTCCGTCGTCGTGGCGCTCACGCTGACCGACGCGCCCACCGCGGCGGCGAGCACGGCCTGTGCCTCGTCGCGCCGCGCTCCGATGCGTGGGGCGTTGCCGATCACCTGCACCGAGACGTTGCCGACCGTGAAGCCGGCCGCACGCACCCGACGCGCCGTCTCGCTCAGCAGCGCCACGCCACTCGCGCCCGCCCAGGCCGGCTCGGACGTGCCGAAGTTGGAGCCGAGGTCACCGAGCCCGGCAGCGGCCAGCAGTGCGTCGCACATGGCGTGAGCGGCGACGTCGCCGTCGGAGTGCCCCGCCAGACCGGCTTCGCCCTCCCAGAGCAACCCGACGACGTGGCAGGCCCGACCGACGGTGAACGGGTGGACGTCGGTGCCGGTGCCGACGCGCGGGATCAGCGGCCGGCTCATCGCGGCGCCTCACGCGAGCGATGGCCGACCAGGGCCTCGGCGAGCAGCAGGTCGAGCGGGCCGGTGACCTTGAATGCCTCGGGCGAGCCGGGAATGACCACGACCACGCCGCCGAGCGCCTCGACGACCCCCGCGTCGTCGCTCACCGGACCGGCGGTGCAGGCGTGCGCCTGCACGAACGCCGACCGGCGGAAGCCCTGCGGGGTCTGCACCGCGCGCAGGGTGCTGCGGTCGACGGTCTCGACGACCACCTCGCTGGCGCCGCTGCCCGCGGCGCTGACCCGCTTGATGGTGTCGACGACGGGCAGCGCCGGGATGACGGCGTCGGCTCCCGCGCGTACGGCCCGGACCACGGCGCTGATGAGCTGCACCGGCGCGAAGGCGCGCGCGGCATCGTGGACCAGCACGACGTCCACACGGTCGGGGACGCGCTCGAGCGCCCGGCGCACGGACTCGTGGCGCGTGGCTCCTCCGGCGACGACGTGCACGTCGGGACCACAGAGCTCCTGCATGGCGGTGAGCTCGGCCTGCGGCGCGGCGACCACGACGATGTCGAGGCCCGGAGTCTCGAGCAGGGTCCGGACGGCGTGCACGACCAACGGCACCCCGCCCACCAGGGCCAGCGCCTTGGGAACGCCCGCGCCGAGTCGCACACCCTGCCCCGCCGCGACCACGATCGCCGCCGTCAGCCCGGCAGCGGGACCGGCTGGTTCGGTGGCAGGCGCGGGCACGGGCACGGGCGAAACCCTAGCGGCGCGGGTGTGGCAGCGCGCGCGCGTCCACAGCCTCCAGCGGCGGGTGCGCGCCGGTCATGCCGGGAAGGACCCGAGCGAAGACGAGCCTGCCGTTGGCCGTCGTGAGCACGCTCGTGACCAGCACGTGGGCCTCAGAGCCGACGAACTCGCGGGCCCGCTCGACGACGACCATCGTGCCGTCGTCGAGATAGCCCACCGCCTGTCCCGGCTCCTTGCCGGGCTTCATCAGCAGCACCGACACCTCGTCGCCCGCCGTGACCGCAGGCCGCAACGCCATGGCGAGCGCGTGCAGGTTGAGCGTGCGTACGCCTGCCAGGGCGGCAGCCTTGGCGAGGTTGGTGTCGATCGTGAGCAGCGCGCAGCCGCGGTCGAGGCAGATGCGAACGAGCTTGGCGTCGACCTCGGGCACCTCGAGCGCCTCGTCGTCTATGGCTTCCAGATCGACGCCGCGCAGGTGGCGCAGCGACTCGAGCACCTCGAGCCCGCGCCGCCCACGACCGCGGCGCAGGTCGTCGGAGGCGTCGGCCAGGCCCTGCAGCTCGGCGATCACCGGGGCCGCGACCAGGAACCGGCCACCGAGGAAGCCGGCGCGTACGACGTCGAGGATCCGCCCGTCGATCGCGACGGAGGTGTCGATGAGGCGCGGCAGGGACGAGATCTCGGGCGAGCGAGGCGCCATGCCGGCCCGCGGTCCGAACAGGCCGAGCATCGACTCACGCTTGGCTACGCCGATCCGCGAGCCGAGCAGCCCGGTGGTCATGACCACGAAGGCGAACACCGGCACGGTGAGGGCGTGATGGCCGACGACCAGGGCGGGCCAGGCGATGCCACAGCCGACCATGACACCGACGATGCTGCCGAAACCGGCCGCCACCACCTGCTCCGCCGAGTGGTCACGCAGGGCATGCTCGGTGCGCGAGACGGCATCGACGGTCCTGCGGCCCAGCGCGCCACCGAGGACATAGCCCGAACCGGTGCCGACGACGACGGCCACCGCAGGTCCCGACAGGGCGCCCAGGATTGCACCGCCCCCAGGGAAGGCCAGGGTGCCGACCTTGTAGCCGACAGCGGCGAAGAACACCACGACGCACAGCCGCAGCAGCTCCACGACGAACGACGGCATCCGCCGGTTGGAGGTCCCCATGCGTGCGCATCGACGCATAGGCACGTCGCCTTGACCGGTCGGGGCACAGGCGAACGGCTCGGTCCCCGAAGGGACCGAGCCGTGCGAAGAAAGCCGTGCGCAGAAACCTGACGAACGAAAAGGCTCAGGAAGCCAGCGCCTCGTCGAGGATGGCTTCTGCCTTGTCCTCGTTGGTGCGCTCCGCGAGCGCGAGCTCCGAGACGAGGATCTGGCGGGCCTTGGCGAGCATCCGCTTCTCCCCGGCCGAGAGGCCGCGATCCTTCTCGCGCCGCCACAGGTCACGGACGACCTCGGCGACCTTGATGACGTCACCACTGGCCAGCTTCTCCAAATTGGCCTTATAGCGGCGCGACCAGTTGGTCGGCTCCTCGGTGTGCGGCGCACGCAGCACCTCGAAGACCCGGTCGAGCCCGTCCTGTCCGACGACATCGCGAACGCCGACAAGATCGACGTTGTCGGCAGGGACGCGGACCGTCAGGTCACCCTGAGCGACTTTGAGCACGAGGTACGTCCGGTCGACGCCCTTGATGGTGCGGATCTCGATAGATTCAATGAGGGCCGCCCCGTGGTGCGGGTAGACGACAGTCTCGCCGACGTTGAACGTCATGCAATTCCCCTTTCCCAGCCTC
>CAXSDR010000029.1:0-35424 GCA_964236445.1 uncultured Motilibacteraceae bacterium
TTGACGAGCGACCAGTTCCAGCCCCACTGGTCCTTCGTCCGCGGCACATCAGTTGCGAGCGCGGCGTCCACAGCGGCCGACGTGAGGGGTCCCCGCGTCCGCACCTCGTCGAGGACCGCAGCGACGAGCGCGGGGTTCTCCACCGCGATACGCCTCATGCCGCCCCACGCCTCCTCGCGCCAGCGCCGGCGCCGGAACTCGAGCAGCCGGTAGGTCGAGGGGGGCAGGATGCTCGCCTCGTGGCCCCAGTACTCCACGAGCCGGCGGGGTGCCCGGGCTCCGGCCCTGTCGAGCAGCGACCGGTCGTAGGGCCCGAGCCGGCTGAAGACGGGGAGGTAGTGGGCGCGCGCGAGCACGTTGACGCTGTCGATCTGGAGCAGGCCGATGCGCTGCACGGTCGACAGGATCTGACGGCTCCCCACGACGAGCGGACGAGGAGTCGCGAAGCCCTGGGCAGCCAGTGCGACGCGACGCCCCTGCGACGCGGAGAGCGACGTGCTGTTCAGGTGATCTCGAGGAGCTTCTCGCGCACGGCATAGACGACGGCCTCCATGCGCGAGTGCAGCTGCAGCTTCTCGAGGATGTTGCGGACGTGGTTCTTCACCGTGTTCTCGCTGATGAACAGTTCCTTGGCGATGTCGCGGTTGTTGAGGCCGCGTGCCACGAGCTTGAGGACCTCCAGCTCGCGATCGGTGAGCCGGGGCACCGGAACCTGCTGTCGGTCGTCGCCGCGCTTGATCATCGTGGCGAACTCGCTGAGCAGCTTGGAGGCCATCGACGGACTGATCAGCGACTGCCCGCCGTGCACGGCGCGGATGGCTGTCGCCACCTCCTCGATGGAGACGTCCTTGAGGAGATAGCCCTTGGCTCCGGCCTTGATCGCCTCGTAGAGGTCTGCTTCCTCGTCCGAGATCGTCAGCATGATGATCTCAGCGCTCGGCACGACATCACGGATGGCCGTGCAGGCGTCGATGCCCCCGCGGCGCGGCATACGAACGTCCATGAGCACGAGGTCCGGCATCAGCTCGGCCGCCAGCTCGACCGCCTGCGCTCCGTCACCGGCCTCACCGACCACCTCGATGTCGGTCTCGTGTGCGAGCACCATCTGCAGCCCTCGCCGGAACAGGGCATGGTCGTCGACGACGAGCACCCGGATCGGCTCAGCGCCGCTGGACGGCTCCCCCATGACCTGTCTGTCTGACATGTCAGTCCTGTCCGCGACGCCCACCGCCGCCAGCCGCTCCGTCTGGTGCGATCTGCAGGGCGATCACGCCGTAGTCCCAGCCTTTGCGGCGATAGACGACGCACGGGCGGCGCGACGTGGCATCGACGAAGAGGAAGAAGTCGTGCCCGACGAGCTCCATCTCGTACATCGCCTGGTCCAGCGTCATGGGCTCGGCGTCGTGGATCTTCTCGCGGATGACCACCGGCGACGCGGCGTCCTCACCGTCACCGTCGATCTCACCGCTCGGCCCGGCGATGTCCTCGATCGTGGCGACGCTGGCGGCAGGGCGCGACAGCTGCGAGGTGGCGACGGCCACCGAGACCGGGGTCTTGCCCCCGTGGTGGACACGCCGGCGATCGGCCGCCCGGCGCAGCCGGGCCTCGAGCTTGCTCAAGGCCAGGTCGAGCGCGGTGAAACGATCCACGGCGCACGCCTCGGCACGCACGACCGGACCTCGTGAGACGACCGTGATCTCGACCCGTTCGCACTGGTCGTGCAAGCGGGGGTTGTGTTCCTCGCTCACCTCGACATCGATGCGCATCACCTTGGAGTCGAAGCGCTCGATGCGCGAGAGCTTCTCCTGCGCGTGCGCCCGGAAGCGCTCCGCGACCTCGGTGTGCCGGCCCTTGACATGGACGTCCACGGACAATGGGTCCTCCTCGGTGACGATGTTCGGTGACACCCGCCCGGCCGACCTGGTTTTCGACCCCACATTCGCCTGCCGAGAGGTTCGCAGCCCTGCGGCCACTACTGCCCTTCTCCCGGGATCGGCGGCCATCTGGACCGCCGGCGGGGCAGGACTTACTTCTAAGCCGCACCGTGATCGAACGACAAGAAGTCGTCTTACGTGGACCGCTTTGCCTGCGGCTGGCATCGGCTAGCCGGACGGGGTGCCCTGCACTGGCGGCTTCCCGAGAGAAGACCACGAAGTGCAGGAACCGTCGCCCGACGCAACCACGGACCCGGGCGGGTGCCATGGCGGCACGCTACGCGCGTGCGAGGCCGGCTGGTACTACTTCCCCCACTTCGGTCGAGCGCGCCGTGGTGGTAGAGCGACGCGCGGTGGCGGCGACGACGGCTGCCTCGACGTGGCGCGCGCCGCCCGCGCGCAGCGCCCGGGCCGCCTCGGTGAGGGTCGCCCCCGTCGTCACGATGTCGTCGAGCAGGACGATGCAGGCGCCGCCCTCGCTGTTGACACCGTCGGTCCCCTGCAGCCGTCGGCTCCATCTCGGGTCGACCACGTGGCGACCGGCGAGGTTGTCAGCGCGCTCGGCCGTGGTGAGACCTGCCTGGTCGCGAGGGCTGCCCCGCACCTGCAGCGCCTGCACCAGCTCGACCCGCAACCCCGAGCGACGTAGCACCACGGTCGCCCGCCGTGCCACCCGCAGCAGCGGGTCCTCGCCTCGCCGTCGCAGCGACGCGGCGGACGAGGGCACCGGCACGAGCCAGACGGTTCGCGACCGCCGTCGAGGCGGCGCGGACGCCAGTGATGCTGCGACCGCGGTCGCCAGTGCGGCACCGAGGGCATCGCCGAGAGAGCGGCGACCATCTTCTTTGGAGGCGACGATCGCCCGGCGCACCGGCCCCGCGTAGTCACAGACCGCCCACGTCGACGGCATCCCGGTGGGCACTGGGTCGGGCATCGCCCGGTGCGCCGGGATCTCGAGCTGCTCGGCGCAGGCGGCGCACCACACGGGTGAAGGCCGCGAGCCGCAGCCGGCGCACGTGGCCTCGAGCACGAGGTCACCGACACCCCGCACGATCTCGCGGAGCCGGACGGACGGAAAGTGCACGGGGGTCATGCAGACAGCAGACCCCGAGAACACCTGCTGCGCGCACGCGCGGCCGAGACTGTGGACGGTCGCCCACCTGCCGGTCGCCTGTGGACGAGCGACGGCCGTCAGCTGCGGAACGCCGGATCGGTCAGCCCCTCGTTGCGCTTGCGGCCCGGCGTCGCCGAGTTCTTGGTGTTGACCGCGCTCAGCCCGTCAGGCTTGCCGATCGTCCCGACATACACGATGTCGTCCGGTGGTGCCGGGCGAGCGGCGATCGAGTTCCCCCCGGCCACGAGGCCCGGCGTCTGCCCCACGTCGGGCTGGCCGATGTCGACCCGCTGCACACCGCGCGCGATCGCGGCGCCCCCGAGCACGGCCAGCGTCTCGGCGTTGCTCCACGCGAGGTCGACGATTTTGTTGGTCATGGACGTCGCACTGTTGAACACCGGGACAGCCGGGCCAAGAACCAGCCGCCCGCCGGCGGCGGCGGGCTGGACGACCGCGGCCACGTAGACGTCGGCCACCGGGTCCCCCTGCACGTTCTTGTCCTCGACGATCAGCGCGACGCGGCTGCCGTCGCGCGCCGGCTCGACCCCTATGACGTGACCGGCGATCGACCCGGGCACGCGCACGACGTAGGGCGACGCGTCACCGGGACCCATGGCCATCACCTCGTGACGCAGGAGGCCGACGGTCCAGAGAAAGCCCCGACGGTCGAAGCCCGGCGCTCCGAAGCCGCCGCTGACGCGCAGCGTCCTCACCTGCCCCAGCACGTCGGTGCGGGCGAGCAGGATCTGAGGCTCGCCACCAAGGGTAAGTGCGGCGATGAGCTTGCCGTCGCTGGAGATCGCCGGACGTCGCACCTTGCGCGGCGCTCCGGACCCGTCGTCGCCGAACACGAGATAGGGAACCGCGGCGCCAGACTGCAAGGACTGCAGGATGCCGTTCCTGGTCGCGAACAGGATGCGGTTCGCCGTGTCGTCGGCGAGCGCGTCGGGGTCGATCGCGCTCGGCGCCGCGGTGAGCGGGTCGCCCGCTGCGGTGAGGCGTACGGCCCCGACCCCCGGCACTTGGGTCAGCGTCGCCTGGAGCTGGGACGCCAGGACGCCGCGGTCGGCCGGCGTGGCGGCCTGGACGTCGTTCGTCACGTCGACGACTGCGGTGCCCGACTCGAGCTTCACCGGGCCGCGGAGGCGGGTCTGTGGCGGGAAGCCGCTGCTCACGGCGCCCCGCAACGCCACGCTCGGGCCCGCGAGCAGCCGCTGCGTGAGCTCGGTCAGCAGGTCGCCGCCCTCGGCGGAGAGCTCGACAGGGTCGGGCACGAGCGACGGGGGGCCGGGATGGGCGGGGTCGGGCGGCGTCGCGAACCAGATCTCATAGCGTGAGAGGACGCCGCTCAGCAGCTGGGACTGCACCGCGACGCCGGGCGGTGGGTTGGCGATGCGCCACTCACCGCCCTCACGCACGAACCGCACGTCCCAGGTCCAGATGTTGGGGTCGTTGAACTTCTCCGCGAAACCCGGCAGCGGGATCTCCCCCGGCACGAACGCCTGGTAGTGACCGTCACCGTCCACGTGCCCGAGCGGCTTGATGCTGAGCAGCAGCGACGCCTTGTCGCCCGTGGCGACCGGAGCGGACGCCGCACCCGACGCGGCGCCGGGTGTCCCGGACACGGGCTGATAGACGAGCGTGAACTGCCGCTGCGGCGTCGTCCACTGCGCCCCCGCGACCTCGCTGAGATAGGACCGAGCCATCGCGGAGTGGTTGGTGAAGTCCGCGCTGGCCAGACGGAAGCCGTCGAGCAGGTTCTGCGGGCTCATTCCCGCCGTCGGCCCCTGCGCCTCGAGCACGCTCGCTCCGACCAGATCGGCGCCGGGCTTGTCGACCTGGGCCTGCGCGGCCGCACCACCGGACGGGATCGACGCGCAGCCGCACAGCACGGCGAGCAGCAACGCGGCGGAAACGGCCCGCAACCGGCACTCACGCATGAGACGACTCGCCTGTGCGCAGGTAGGGCGCCCCGACCGGCAGCGCGCTCGGCCCGCTCTCGACAGAGCCGAGCGGGATGGGCGAGCCGACCAGCTCGTCGCCCGCACGGATCGGCAGCGTCAGCCGGAACTGGGCACCGACCCCCGGCTTTCCCCACGCCTGCAGCCAGCCGCCGTGCAGGTGGGCATCTTCGAGCGCGATCGACAGGCCCAGCCCGGTGCCGCCGGTGTGCCGCGCCCGCGACGGGTCGGCGCGCCAGAACCGCGCGAACACCATGGCCGACTCGCCGGGTCTGAGGCCCACGCCCGAGTCGCGGACCGAGAGCGAGACGGCGCGGGCATCGGTGGCGACGCTGACGACGATGGGGTTGCCCTCGCCGTGCTCGATCGCGTTGACCACGAGGTTGCGCACGATGCGCTCGATGCGCACCGCGTCGGCGTCGGCACAGCAGGGCTGCGTGGGCGTGAGCAGCTCGAGCCGGCTCCCGCGCCGCTCAGCCAGCGGCTCCGTCGCGTCGAGCACCCGGCGGGCGACGTCGCGCAGGTCCACGGAGTCCATCTCCAGGACCGCGGCGCCCGCATCGAAACGGCTGATCTCCAACAGGTCCGACAACATCTCCTCGAAGCGTTCCAGCTGGGTCTGCAGCAGCTCGCTCGAGCGCGCCAGGTCAGGGCTGAACGCGTGGCTACGGCTGTGCAGCATGTCCGCCGCCATGCGCACGGTGGTCAGCGGCGTACGCAGCTCGTGGGACACGTCGGACACGAAACGGCGCTGGACGCGTGAGAGGTCTTCGAGCGCACGGATCTGGCGCTGCAGGTTGGTGGCCATCTTGTTGAAGGACGCCGCGAGCCGTGCCAGGTCGTCCTCGCCCCGCACGAGCATGCGCTCCTCCAGGCGACCGGCCGCCAGCCGCTCGGCGATCCGGGCCGCCATGCGCACCGGCGTGACGACCGAGCGGGCGACGACGAAGACGATCAGGCCGACGAGGGCGATGAGCACCAGGCCCGCTGCGGCGAGGGCGTTGCGCACGAGGTTCAGCGTGTCGACCTCGCGGTCGAGCGGGAAGATGTAATAGAGGTCGTAGCCCGAGGGCGCGCCGCCGGCGAAGTCCATGGTCTCGCCCACCGCGAGTGCCGGCCCGTCCGCCGCCTCGATGAAGGCGTACGCCGGTTCGCCGGCTCCGCGCGCCACCTCGACCGCCAGGGCCGCGGGAACCCGCGACGCGCGGTTGTCCGGCGGCGTGATGGCCGGGAACACCCGACCATCGGGGATGCGTGACGGCACCAGCAGCACCTCGCGGCTGCCCGCCGCTCCCCCGCCGCGACCCAGCGCGTTCACCAGCGGGCGCGCCCAGGAGTAGAACGCCGCCGGCTGGTCGATGTCGGACGGTGCCTTCTCGCTGCTCGCCTCGAGCGACTGCCCGCCCGCGACGGCCTCGGCGACGGCACTGTTGCGCTTGGCCCCGAGGATGCCGTCACGGATGCTGTTGGTGAGGATCGACCCCAGGACGGCGACCACCAGCAGGCTGAGCAGCACCGTCGTGCTCACGACCCGAAGGCGCAGCGAGCGCCGCCACGTGGCCCGCAGCCGGCGTAGCCCGTTCCAGAGCCGCCAGCGCCACACGGGCCAGCGAGCAAGCGGCCAGCGGCGCAGCCCGAAGCGAGCGAGCTTGCGGCGCGGTGCCGACCACTGCCGGCGTGGCACCGGCAGGTGCGCGCTCAGGCCGCGCCGCCCACGCCGGCCTTGTAGCCGACGCCGCGGACCGTCACGACGACCTGCGGTGCGTCCGGGTCACGCTCGACCTTGGCGCGCAACCGCTGGACGTGCACGTTGACGAGCCGGGTGTCCGCCGCGTGGCGGTAGCCCCAGACCTGCTCGAGCAGCACCTCGCGCGTGAAGACCTGCCACGGCCGCCGCGCCAGCGCGACGAGGAGGTCGAACTCGAGCGGGGTCAAGGACAGCATCTCGTCGCCGCGTCGCACCGTGTGGCCGGGTACGTCGATGACGACGTCGGCGATCTCGAGGACCTCGGGGCCGGGCTCGTCGGTGCGACGCATCCGTGCCCGCAGCCTCGCCACGAGCTCCTTGGGCTTGAACGGCTTGAGCACATAGTCGTCGGCGCCCGACTCGAGGCCCACGACGACGTCCACCGTGTCGGTCTTCGCCGTCAGCATCACGATCGGCACACCGGACTCGGCGCGCAGCAGCCGGCACACCTCGATGCCGTCCTTGCCGGGCAGCATGAGGTCGAGCAGGACGACGTCGGGGCGGGAGTCGCGAAACGTCGACAGGGCGCGGTCGCCGTCGTCGCAGAACACGACCTCGAACCCCTCCCCGCGCAGCACGATGCCGAGCATCTCCGACAACGCGGGGTCGTCATCGACGACGAGCACTCGACCTTTCATGCTCCCCATGGTGCACCCATGTCGGCCGTCAGGCAGCGGGCATCGCATCCGCCGCGGCGAGCGGTGGCAGGATCGTGACCATGAGCGATGGTCCGGCGGGGCGAAGTTCGGCCGAACCACCCGGGTGGGCGTCGCCCGACGCCGCCGCCGGACCGGCGTTGGCCGGCTGGGGGGCACCGCCGCCGGGGCCGTACGCCGGTGCTCCTCCGCCCACCTGGTCACCCCCACCGCCGAATCCTGGCGTGGTGCCGCTGCGTCCGCTCGGCGTCATGGAGATCATGGACGGTGCGATCGGCACGATCCGCGCCAACCCGAGGACGACCCTCGGCCTCGCGGCCGTGGTCGCCGTTCTCACCACGGCCGTGAACATCGCCGCCACGGTCCTCCTGCTCGGCTCGCAGCTCGACGACGTCGCGCGCGCCGGCACCGCAGAACCGATCACGCGGTCGCAGCTCGAAGGCCTGGCCGGCGGCAGCGGGACGTCCTTCGCGATCACCTCGGTCGTCGGGTTCGTGGCGGGCGTCGTGCTCTCGGGCATGCTCACCGCCATCGTGGGGCGGGCCGTGCTGGGCCGTCACGCCGACCTGCGCACCGTATGGCGCCAGGCGCGACCCCGGCTGCCGGCGCTGTTCGGGGTCAGCCTCGTCGTCCTCGTGATCACCCTGGCGCTGATCGGTGTCGCCGCAGGTGTGGCGACAGGGCTCGGGTTCGCGACAGGCAGCGTCGCCGTCGGTGTCGTGGTCGCCGTCCTGCTCGTCCCCCTCGCGCTGCTCGCCGTCCTGTGGGTCTACGTGATCACCGTCTTCGCGGCCCCCGCCGTCGTTCTCGAGCGCCAGCCGGTGAGAGCGGCCCTGCGGCGATCGCGCCTGCTGGTGCGGGGTTCCTTCTGGCGGGTCTTCGGCGTGCTCGCACTGGTCCAGCTCATCGCGGGCGTGATCGGCGGGATCCTCAGCGTGCCGTTCGCGGTCGTTTCCACCTTCGTCAACCTGGCGATCAACTCCGGAACAGGCTCGTTCTCGGTGGTGCCACAGCTGATATCAGGTGTCGGCGCGGTGCTGTCCGGGACCATCACCACACCGTTCGTGGCGGCCGCGACCGCGTTGCTCTACGTCGACCAGCGGATGCGTCGCGAGGGTCTCGACCTCGAGCTGACGCGGGTGGTGGCCGCAGACAGCGGCCGGCCGGAGCTCGCCGGCCAGTGACCCTGAACAGCGACCCGCCGGTGCAGCTCGGCCGCGACCAGGCGCGGCGGCTGGCGCAGCAGGAGCTCGCGCACCGCCGCTACCACCGCCATGATCCCGGGCTGCTCCAGCGCGGCCTGCACCGGCTGCTCGACCAGTTCGATCTCGCTCACCACAGCGTGACCCCGCGCGGCCCCGGGGCGCTGATCGGACTGCTGGTTCTCGGGGTGCTCATCGGCGCTGTCGTCTATGGCGCCCGACGCTTCTCGCCGGCGATCGCCCGCGCCGGCGGCCACGGACCCCTGTTCGACGGTGCGGTGCGCAGCGCCCAGGAGCACAGGACGGCCGCCGACGCCTTCGCCGCGTCGGGGCAGTGGGCCGAGGCGCTGCGAGAGCGCGTCCGAGGACTGGTGCGTGGCCTGGAGGAGCGCGGGCTGCTGGAGCCACGGCCGGGGCGTACGGCCGGCGAGGCGGCCACCGAGGCCGCCGACCCGTTGCCCGCCCACCGCGACGGCCTCACCGCTGCTGCGCGCACCTTCGAGCAGGTCTGGTACGGCGGACGCGCCGCGACCGCCGCCGACCAGGACGCCGTGCGGATGCTCGACGAGCGCGTACGCGCCACCCGGGCCGCGGTCCAGCGAGTCCCGGTCGCGTGAGCACCGCCTTCGCCGAGACACGCCCGGCGCGACGGCTACGCCCTGCGCTGGGCTGGACGGCCCTGGGCCTGGCTGTGGTGCTCGCCGGCGCGCTGGTCGCGGCAGGCTCGGCCGCAGGCGGGGAGACCCTCGACCCGGACAACAGCGACCGCGCCGGATCCCACGCCGTGGCTGCCCTGCTGCGCGCGCAAGGCGTCGCGGTGGAGCGCGTCCAGACCACGGACGCCGCACTCGCAGCCGTCACCGCCGGGTCAGCGGGCGGCACGACCGTGCTGGTCGCGACGCCACGGCTGCTCGCGGTGTCCCAGGCGCGGCGGCTGGTGGCGTCGGGCGCCGACCTCGTGGTCATCGACCCGCCGAGCGACGTCCTCGCGACCCTCGCGCCCGGTGTCACCCAGGCGGGCACGTCGGACAAGGCGCACCTCGACCCGGTCTGTGCCGTCGACACCGCACGGCGCGCGGGCACGGCGCGTCTCGGGGGCAGGCTCTACACCGCCGCCACGGCACCGGGGCGACGGACGTCGCTGTGCTACCCGCGCGACGGGGCCGCCGCGCTGGTGGTCCTGCGCACCGACACGGTCAGCACCACCGTCCTGGGCTCCGGACTGCCCCTGCGCAACGAGCAGCTGGCCGACTCGGGCGATGCGGCTCTCGCGCTCGGGCTGCTCGGTGCGCGGCCCCACCTGGTGTGGTATCTCCCGAGCCTCGGCGATGTCCCTCCGGGCGGGCGGCGACCGCTCTCGAGCCTGGTGCCGCCCTGGGTCACCTTCGGTGCCGTGCAGGTCATGATCGGGGCGTTGCTTCTCGCTGTGTGGCGGGCGCGCCGACTCGGCCCGGTGGTGTCCGAGCCGCTTCCCGTGGTCGTCCGCGCCGCCGAGACCGTGGAAGGCAGGGCGAGGCTCTATCGACGGGCCCGTGCGCGTGACGTCGCGGGCGAGGCGCTGCGAGGCGCTGCGCGAGCGCGTCTGGTCGACGTGTTGGGCCTGGCACGGGGCGCGGACGCGTCCGCGATCGTCGTCACGGCCGCCGCACGCAGCGGGTGGCAGCCGCGCGACGTCGGCGCTCTGTTGTACGGTGCCGCACCCGAGGACGACGCCAGACTCGTCCTCCTCGCCGACTACCTGGATGCCCTCGAGTGGAAGGTCCGCGCCACGTGAGCGCCCCCTATGCAGAGCACGTGCCCGAGATCTCACCCGAGCGTGCCCGCGAGGCGCTCATGGCCGTACGCGGTGAGGTCGCCAAGGCAGTGGTGGGCCAGGACGCCGCCGTGACCGGGCTGGTGGTCGCCCTTCTCGTCGGCGGCCACGTGCTCCTCGAAGGGGTGCCGGGCGTCGCGAAGACGCTGCTGGTGCGCTCGCTCGCCGCCTCGCTGGCGTTGCAGTCCAAGCGCGTGCAGTTCACCCCCGACCTGATGCCCGGCGACGTGACCGGCTCGCTCGTCTATGACGCCCGGTCGGCGGAGTTCTCCTTCCGCGAGGGACCCGTCTTCACCAACCTGCTGCTCGCCGACGAGATCAACCGCACACCTCCCAAGACGCAGGCCTCGCTGCTCGAGGCGATGGAGGAACGACAGGTCACCGTGGACGGCATGCCGAGGGCCTTGCCTGCGCCGTTCCTCGTCGCTGCCACGCAGAACCCCGTGGAGTACGAAGGCACCTACGTCCTACCCGAGGCGCAGCTCGACCGCTTCCTGCTCAAGCTCGTGCTCCCGCTCCCGGGGCGCGACGAGGAGATCGACGTGCTGCGGCGTCATGCTGCGGGCTTCGACCCCCGCGACCTGGCTGGTGCCGGGCTGCGTGCGGTCGCGGGGCCGGCCGAGCTCGCCGCGGGTCGTGCCGCCGCTCGCCGGGTGCAGACCGCGCCGGAGGTCGTCGGCTATGTCGTGGACATCGCCCGCGCCACCCGGTCGTCACCCTCGTTGCGCCTCGGGGTCTCCCCACGCGGCGCGAACGCCCTGCTCTCGGCGGCGCGGGCCTGGGCATGGCTCTCGGGTCGCGACTACGTCACGCCGGACGACGTGAAGGCGCTCGCCCGTCCTGCGCTGCGGCACCGCATCGGCCTGCGCCCCGAGGCGGAGCTCGAGGGTGTGACGGCTGACGCGTTGCTCGAAGGCATGCTCGGCGCCGTGCCCGTGCCCCGCTGAGAACTCATGGCCATCACGGGACGCACCGGTCTGCTGGCGATGCTGGGTGCCCTCGCCGTGGGGCTGCTCGCGCCGAACCGCCTCGGTGTCGCTTTCGTGACGCTCGTCGTCATGGCGCTGGCGCTCGTCGACCTTGCGCTGGCGGGATCGGTGAAAGCGCTGGCTGTGACCCGCAGCGGAGACCATGTCGTACGCCTGGGTGAAGTGTGCTTCGTGGAACTACAGTTCACGAATACCGGTTCCCGTCTCGTGAGAGGCCGCGTTCGTGACGCCTGGCCGCCGTCCGCGGGGGCGAGCCAGCAGCGGCATCCCCTCCGCGTCGCCGGTGGTGACCGAGCCCGGCTGTCTACGCAGCTCCGGCCGACCCGTCGCGGCGACCGGACCGCCTCCACGGTGACCGTGCGATCCGTCGGCCCGCTCGGCCTCGCGGCGAGGCAGCGGTCCCGGTCCGTGCCGTGGACCGTACGCGCGCTGCCGCCCTTCGGCTCCCGCCGCCACCTGCCCTCACGGTTGGCGATGCTGCGCGAGCTCGAGGGGCGTTCCCCCACGCAGCTGCGCGGGCAGGGCACCGAGTTCGACTCGCTCCGTGAGTACGTCATCGGCGACGACGTCCGCTCGATCGACTGGCGTGCGACAGCCCGACGCAACGACGTGGTGGTGCGCACGTGGCGACCGGAGCGCGACCGTCGGGTGCTGATCGTGCTGGACACGGGACGCACCTGTGCGGGCCGGGTCGGAGACGCCCCACGGCTCGATGCCTCGCTCGACGCCGCGCTGCTCCTGGCGGCGCTCGCCGCCCGCGCGGGCGACCGGGTGGACCTGCTCGCCTACGACCGGGCCGCGCGCGCGCGGGTCGAAGGAGCCTCGGCGAGCACCCTGCTGCCGGCTCTCGTCAACGCCATGGCGACGCTGGAGCCGGCGCTGGTCGAGACCGACCTGGCCGGGATGGCCACGACGATCCTCGCCCGTGGCACCCGGCGCTCGCTGGTCGTGCTCCTCACCGGTCTCGAGAGCCCCGCCGTCGAGCAAGGGCTCCTCCCTGCGCTGGGTCAGCTGCTGCACCGGCACACCGTGATGGTGGCTGCCGTCGCCGACCCCGCCCTGACGTCGCTCGCCGGTGGCCGGGGCGAGGTGCAGGACGTCTATGCCGCTGCTTCGGCCGAGCGGGCCCTGGCCGAGCGGCGCAGGCTCAGCGAGCTCCTCCGCCGGCGAGGCGTGGAGGTGGTCGACGCCGCACCGGAACAGCTGCCGCCGGCAGTCGCCGACCGCTACCTCGCGCTCAAGGCTGCCGGGCGGCTCTAGCCTTGCCGGAGCTGACGCGCCGCTCGTTGCTTGCCATCGGTGTCTCGGCGAGCGCTTTCGCAGCAACAGGCGGTGGGCTCGTCGCCGGCGTGGAGAGTGGACTGCTGCCAGGACGCATCCGGCTCGAGAACACACTGCATCTCGGTGAGGTGTCCGGGGCGCTCCCGACGGGCACTCCCGCGCCGCTCACGTCCTACTCCTTCGCATCCACACGTCGGCGGTCCACCGTCGACTGGATCGTCTCGGCGCCGCGCGGCACCAGGCTGCGTGGCCTCCCGGCCGTCCTCGTGCTGCACGGGCGAGGCGGCACCGCGCGCTCGGCGTTCGACGACCTGCACCTGCATGCGTTCCTCGCCGCGCATGTCCGCGCCGGTCGCGAACCGATGGCGCTCGTCTCGGTCGACGGTGGCACGAGCAGCTATTGGCACCCGCGAATCGGGGCAGACCCGCTGGCCATGGTCACCGCCGAGCTGCTGCCGCGCATGGCGGCCCTGGGCCTGGACCTGGGCCGACTCGGTGTGCTGGGCTGGTCCATGGGTGGGTTCGGTGCCCTGTTGATGGCGCGGGAGTCCGCGGCCGACCGGCTGGGCGGCCATGTCGTACGCACTGTCGCCGCCGGCAGCCCCGCCCTCTTCGCGTCTGCCCGGACGACGGCCGGGGGTGCGTTCGACGGCCCGGCCGACTTCACCCGGTGGGGCGACCTGGCTCGTACGCCGGCGGTGGGCGACGTGGCTCTGCACGTGTCGTGCGGTCGCGATGACGCGTTCCGGGCGATGACGGAGCGCTACCGGCGCCACGTGCACCCCACGCCCGCCGGATCGATGGGCAACGGCCGGCATGACGTGGGCTACTGGCGCTGGCTCGTGCCCCGCCAACTGGCCTTCCTGGGTGACCAGCTCGATGGCTGAGGTGAAGGTGCTCGAGGAGCTCGGCGTGCGCGCCTTTCCGGCCAGCGAGGCGGTCACGCGGCAGGGCTGGTTGTTGCGCAGCACTCCGCCGGTGCTACGCCGGCGTTGCAACAGCGCCATCAATCTGTCGAACGCCGAGGCAGGCCTCGACGACATCGCCGCAGTGGAAGACTTCTATGCGTCGCGACAGGCGGACGCTGTCTTCCACGTGACGCCCGAGCGCGACACCGGGCTCGATGCGACGCTCGCCGAACGCGGTTATGGAGCCGAGGCCCACGCCTCGGTCATGACCGCACCTATGGCCTCGGTGACCTCCCGGATCGCCCGCCTCGGGGAGGCTTTGCCCGGAGCCGCCCTGCCTGACGTGCAGCTGCATGCGACACGCCGAGAGGCGTGGACCGCCGCGGCCATGGCGTTCGAGCCGCGCCCCGACGCGCAGGCAACGTTCGACGTCGTGGTCGAGCGCATCGACCTGCCGAAGGTGTTCGCGCACGTGCGCATCGGGCCGGCCGACACGGGGGTAGGCATCGGTGTCCTCGACGGGTCATGGCTCGGTCTGAGCGCCATCGCCACTCACGTCGCTCACCGTCGACGGGGAGTGGCACGTGAGGTCATCCGTGCGGTGACCACGTGGGGCGCCGCTGCCCGGGCCACACACGTCTGGCTGCAGGTGGAGCGGGAGAACACCGCCGCTCGCGCTCTGTATGCCGCGCTCGGTTTCACCGACGCCTGCGCCTACCACTACCGACGCCTGCCGGCGCGTCGCGCCGGTTAGACCCGCATCGGAACGGTGTCGGGCAACGGTCCGTGGGCCTTGTCGGGCATCTCGTAGGTGACGGGCGCACGATCCCAGGAGGTGCCGTGCGGATCTGTCCACCGCGTGGAGCCGTCTGGCAGTCGCCGCCATAGCCAGCCGGTGAAGGTCTTGAGTCGGTGGTGGCGTCGGCAGAGCAGGCCGCAGTTGTCCCGGTCGGTGCACCCGCCCGCAGCGTGCGGCGTGTTGTGGTCGGCGTCGCAGAACCACACCGCCGCCGTGCAGGTCGGGAACGTGCAGTGGCGGTCGCGAGTCGCGAGATGGCGACGGGCGCGCGTCGTCGGCGCATAGTCGCGTCCGACACGGAGCGAGCGAGCCCGGTCAGCGCATCAGTGACGACCGCACGCCATGCGGAGGAGGTGAAGTGGTCGCGCGCGATGCCTGCGCGGATCGGTCCGTAACCGCTGAGCTCGGCGGGCTCGTTGTGCAGCCCGGCCCACGTCGCGGCGTCGGCGTAGACGTGCACCGTCGGCGCCAGCCCACGTCGCGGCCGGATGCCGCTGGTGGCAGCCTCTCGGCAGACGTCCACCGGGGCGTCGAAGCGGCGCTGGTCCAGGGTGCGGGCGTCGGTGGTCGTCGCCGGTCGGCTCGTTGCTCGCAGATCGAGTGCCGTGCACACCGTGGCGATGTCGACCGCAGGCCCGGTGAAGGTGAGAGATCCCTGCGAGTGCTGTTCGACCCGGCGCGTGACCTGCCGGTCGCGAGCGGCGCTGCACTTTTGCGTGCGCGTAGGACACCTGCCCGCCCGCCATGGACTGGCGGACGGCGAGCAGCGGACCTGACAGCGCACGCGCCACCTCGACATCGGCTCGCGGAGAGCCGCCGCACCCCGCCAGCGCGACACGCACCTGCTCGCGCGCGACGTCGTTGCAGTCGACCGCACGCTCCCCCGCGACGGCCACGACGGCCACGACGGCCACGGCGTGGCGCGCGGTGAGCCAGCGCAGCGACAGCTCCCATGCCTGCAGGCACCGCACCCGCCCGTCGTCGTCGAGCGCGGTCAGGTCGATGCCCTCGAGCCAACGCAGGGCCGCAACTACAGGAGCGCAGGCGAGCGCCGACTCCAGGCTGGCCATGGGCGCGTGTTCGAACGTGTGATCGACCCTAGCGAGGCCGGGCCGTATCCCGCTGCGGTTGTCCACAGCCTGCCCGACGGTGCGGCACCGTCTCACCAGAGCTATGGGCCAGGATGAGCGGCATGTCAGCGGAGGAGGGCATACGCCTGGCGATCGGTGTCGTCGCGCTGCTCTCGCTCACCGTCGCAGTGCTCCGGCTCGGGCGCGTACGCCTGGGCTGGGCGCCGGTGACGGCGGTGCTGCGCGGCGCGGTGCAGCTGGGGCTGGTCGGGCTGCTCCTGCGTGGCGTGCTCCAGTCGCCCCCCGCGGTCGCACTTGCCCTGCTGGTGATGCTGGGCACGGCGACGCGCACCGCGACCACGCGGCTGAAGGGGCTCGAGCGTCCGGGCCGCGCCGTGGTCGTCTCGTGCACCGCAGGCGCGACCATCACGCTCGCCCTGGTCTTCGCCCTGCGGGTTCTCCCCCTGTCGCCTCGCTACGTCGTCGCGCTCGGGGGCATCGTGATCGGCAACACGATGACCGGCGCGACGCTTGCGGGGCGGCACCTGCGCGCCGGACTGCTGGCCAGGCGCGAGGAGGTCGAGGCCTGGCTGTCCCTCGGCGCGTCGCCCCGGCAGGCGGTCACCGACATCGCCCGCAGCGCCGCCGGGGAAGCGCTCGTGCCTGCGCTCGACCAGACGAGGACGACGGGTCTCGTCACGCTGCCCGGCGCCTTCATCGGTGCACTTCTCGGCGGCGCGAGCCCGACTGACGCCGCCCGCTTCCAGCTGGTGGTGCTCGTCTCGTTGATCTGCGCGGAGGCGATCGTGGCGGTCAGCCTCGTCTACCAGCTCGGGGCACCAGGCCGTCTGCCCGTCGCCTGAGCCCCCGCGCGGTCAGCCCGCGCTGGGCGCGTAGGACTGCGCCAGCTCCTCGCGATCGCCCACGTCGCCCGCACGAACGGCGCGCCTGCCGAAGACCGCAACATAAGTCAGGAACCCCACTTCAGCCATCGCACCGACGCCGATGCGGGCCCACGTGGGGAGCGGTGACGGGGTGACGAACGCCTCGAGCAAGGCCGAGACGAACAGCACCCCGGTCAGGCCGATGGCCATCACGAGGGCAGCGCGGCCCTGTTGGGCGACAGCGCGCCCCCGAGTCAGCCGCCCGGGGTCGATCCACGCCCATCCCACCCGCAGACCGGCACCCGCAGCGACGAACACTGCCGTGAGCTCGAGCATGCCGTGCGGCAGGATGAGGGAGAAGAACAGGCCGAGCTTGCCGTAGGCTGCCATGAAACCCGCCGCGACGCCGAGGTTGACGGCATTCTGGAACAACGTGAAGAGCACCCACACGACGGTGACGCCGAGCACGAGGCACTGCGCGGAGATCCACGCGTTGTTCGTCCACACCTGTGCGGCGAACGCCCCCTGGTTGTTGCGGGAGTAGTAGTCCTCGAAGTCGTGGTTCACCAGCTGGCTGACGGCGTCCGGTTGAGCGATCGAGCGCTGCACGACCTCGGAGTCCCCGATCCACCACCCCAGCGCGCCGGCGAGCGCGAGCGACGCCACCGTGGAGCCGAGGATCCACCAGCGAGCGCGGTAGACGGCGCCCGGGAAGCCCACCAGCAGAAATCGCCGGAGGTCGCGTATGCCGGGGTCGGGCGTCCCCGTGATCGAACCTCGCGCGCTCCCGACGAGCTGTGACAGGTGCGCGACCAGCGCGGGGTCGGGGGCTGCGGCGCGTACGGCCGACAGATGGGTGCCTACGCGCGCATAGAGGTCGACGAGCTCGTCGACCTCTATGCCGCGCAGCGACGACGAGCGGCGCAGCAGCTGTTCGAGGCGCACCCACTCACCACGGTGCACGGCGACGTACGCGTCGAGGTCCATCGCAGGGCAGACTACTGCGCATGCTTCCCGTGAGGTGCCGCGCATGAGCCTCGTGACGGGCGATGCCGTCGTCGTCGACCAGCGCGTGGCGACCGTCGCGACGCGGTGCGTCTCCGCGGTGATCGATGTGGCGCTGCAGCTGGGCGTCCTCTGGATAGCCGTCTTCCTCTCCATCTCCGCGTCCTCGCTGGGCACCGCCTTCGGCTCCGCCGTAGGTCTCGTCCTGGTGATCCTCGTCATCGTCGGCTACCCGGTGGCGATGGAGACGCTGTGCGGTGGGCGCACCCTGGGCAAGTTGGCGTTGGGCCTGCGGGTCGTGCGTGACGACGGCGGGCCGGTGCGCTTCTGGCAGGCGCTGCTCCGGGGCCTCGCCGCCTCCGGGGAGCTGTGGCTGACCGCCGGGGTCGTCGCCGTGCTCGTGTCTCTCGTGTCCGGCAAGGGCAAGCGGCTCGGCGACCTGCTTGCCGGGACGATGGTGGTCCGCGAACGCGTTCCGCTGGCGACCGGTCCGAGCCTGACCATGCCCTACGCTGCCGCGGCCTGGGCGAGCACCCTGCAGCTCTCGGGCATGCGCGACGACCTCGCCCTTGCAGGGCGTCAGTTCCTCACCCGTGGCGCGCAGCTCGACCCCGTGTCGCGCGACGACCTCGGTCGGCGGATCGCCGGTGCCGTGGCCGCCGTCGTCACCCCACCGGCCCCGCCGGGGATGCCGCTGGAGATCTACCTGCGTGCGGTGCTGGCCGAACGCACGCGACGTGAGATCGCGCGGCTGACAGCGCAGTCGTTCCCGACCTACCCGCACGGGCCCGGCTTTGTCCAGCAGCTGCAGACCTCTCCCGCGCCCCTCGTGTCGCCGCACGCCACGCGGTCGGCGTACGCGCCTCCCGGCTGAGGCTCAGAGCAGCTGCCAGTCGGGCTTTCCTGCGTAGGTCTCGCGGTAGTAGTCCGCCAGCTTGAGCCGCGATGCCGCCGCCTCGTCGAGAACGACGGTCGCGTGCGGGTGCAGCTGCAGGACCGAGGCCGGGCACCACGCGGCGACCGCCCCCTCGACCATGGCATGCACGGCTTCGGCCTTCGCCTCGCCCGTCGCCACGAGAACCAGATGGCGAGCACGTGAGATGGTCCCGAGGCCCTGCGTCAGCACGTGGTACGGAACCTCGTCGAGCGTGGCGAAGAATCGCGCGTTGTCCCGGCGCGTCTGCGCGGTGAGCGTCTTCACGCGTGTCCGCGACGACAGTGAAGATCCGGGCTCGTTGAACGCGACATGGCCGTCGGTGCCGATGCCCAGCAGCTGCAGGTCGATGTCTCCGGCGTCGGTGATGGCCCGCTCGTAGTCCGCGCAGGCGGCATCGATGTCGCCCGCCAGGCCGTCGGGCCCCTGCACCGCGCCGGGCGCGAAGTCCACGTGGTCCTCGAGCTCGCGCGAGATGACCCGCCGATAGCGCTCGGGATGATGCGACGCCAGGCCGACGTATTCATCGAGCATGAAGGCGCGACAACGGGCGAAGCTGATCTCGTGCTTCTGGTAGGCCACGATCAGCTCGCCATAGACGCCGAGCGGGCTCGAGCCGGTGGCCAGCCCGAGGACCGCGTCAGGATTTCGCTGCAGGAGACGGATGATCGCGCCGGCTGCTGTCTGCGCGACGCGCGCGCTGTCGGGTTGGATGACGATTTCCACAAGATGTCCTAACGGGTGGGGGTGCCGCCGAGCAATGTCTGTGACACCTCGAACGAGTCGTCGAGAATGGTGATGTCTGCGGGGTCGCCGGGGCGCAGACAACCGAGGTCCTCGCGCCCGAGCAGCGACGCCGGCCGCGTAGTCGCCGCCGCGACCGCGTGCTCGACCGATGCGCCGCAAGACAGCGCACGTCGCAGCGCGACGGCCATGGTGAGCACGCTGCCCGCGAGGGTGCCGTCGCCGCGACGGGCCTCGACGCCGCTGCGCACGATGTCGACCTCACCCAGGCGGTAGCAGCCGTCGGCCGCGCCTGCCGCAGACAGTGCGTCGGTGACGAGGACGACACGGTCACCCGCGGCGGCGAGCACGAGCCGGATCGTGTCGTCCGTGACGTGCACGCCGTCGCAGATGACCTGCACCGCGACGTCGCTGCGGATCAGGGCGACTCCCGCGAGGCCGGGCTCGCGCGCCGTCGGGACGGTCATGGCGTTGAAGATGTGCGTCACGGTGCGGGCGCCCGCATCGAAACCGGCGTGTGACTGGACGCTGCTGGCCTCGCTGTGCCCCAGGGAGACCAGCAGCCCCCACGCCGCGCACGCCTCGATCAGCGCGACTGCGCCCGCCAGCTCCGGGGCGAGGGTGAGCCCGACGACGGGTCCCTCGAGCCGCAGTCGGCGCACCAGCTCGACGTCGGGCCGGCGCAGCTGGGCGGGGGGATGCGTGCCGGACTTGCCGGGGGCGAGGAAGGGTCCTTCGAGGTGCGCGCCGAGCAGGCGTGCTCCCGCCGACGTCTGGTGTTGCGAGGACGTGACGCTGCTGGCGGTGCGCAACGCCGCGACCGACATCGGCTCGCTCGACGTGATCAGGTTGGCGACGAAGGCGGTCACCCCGTCGCGCGCCATCGCGCGCGCCGCGGTCAGCCAGCCGTCGCCGTCTTCGGTCAGGAAGTCGACGCCGGCATAGCCGTTGACCTGCAGGTCCACCATCCCGGGGATGGCAAGGCCGCTCCGGCCCCCCGCAAGGCCGACGCCGACGACCACGCCGTCCTCGACAGCGACATCGCCGGGAACGTACGCGTCAGCAACGATCGCCGCCGCGACACCCAGCCGCTTCACCGAGGTTGCCGCAACCCTGCAAGGGCCGCGCCGACCGCCGCGAGCGGTGACCCCGCCGGCACGATCGCCACCCGGTGCGGCAGGTCGAGACTGCGAAGGAAGGGCGACCGCACACCTTGTCGCTTCAGCGCGTCGCACACCGCTTCGAGCAGCGGCGCGCCGAGGTCGGTCACCCCGCCGCCCAGCACGACCACCTCGACGTCGTAGGTGAGCACGAGCAGGCGTACCGCACCGGCCACCGCATCGGCGAACCGGTCCCGGATCGCCACGGCGCGGGCATCTCCGGCGGCGGCCGCAGCGAACAGCGAGGCAGCGGGGGTGCGCGTCGCGTCCCCGGGCCAGGCCGCGGCGATCGACGACCCCGATGCCACGGTCTCGAGACAGCCCCGCTGCCCGCAGGCGCACAGTGCACCTGCGGGATCGACGGGGATGTGCCCGATCTCGCCGGCTCCCCCGCGAACACCACGCCGCAGTCTGCCCTGGATCAGCAGTCCCGCTGCGAGGCCGGTGCCGATGCTGAGATAGGCCAGATCGGCGTCACCGAGAGCGAGCACCTTGGCTGCGCCGAGAGCGGCGGCGTTGACATCATTCTCGACCGTGACGGGCATGCCGAGCGCCTGCTCGAGCCGGACGCCGAGGTCGACCGCACCCGCCCCGACACCAAGGTTGACGGCGTGCGACACCCGCCCGGAGCGCGGTTGCACGAGACCCGGCACACCCACGCCGACCGACTCGAACGCGGCGCGTGACACACCTGCCGTGGTGGCGAGCTGGTGGACGCAGTGGATGGCGGAGTCCACGACCCCGGTCGCGCCGGAGTTGCTCGCGAATCGGGTGGTCGCGACGACGTTGCTGTGCTCGTCGAGCGCGACCCCGAGAATCTTGGAACCACCGATATCGATCCCGACGTTGAGCCCTCGGGTGCGCGCCGTCATTCGTGTGATCCATTCGCCAAGAGCTCGGCAACCGCGGCGGAGTTCGCGCACGAGGCTCCGAAGCTGGACACCTGGACCGTCCCGGGAGTGCTGTCAGGACCGAGCCATCCCATCTCGACGACCACCAGGTCGGGGCGCGCGGCCGCAAGACCGTCGAGCAGCGTGCTGACCCACTCCCAGCGATGAGCCTCACGGACGAGGGCCACGACCGGCGATCCATCGACGGCCGCGAGGACGTCGTGCAGGGACGCGCCCTCGACGACGTCGACCTGGCGACCACCCGACAGCACCGCGGCATCGGCGGGCAGCCCCCACGGAACGTGCCCGGCGGCGATGTTCTCACTCGTCAGGAACCGCAGGGACACGATGCCCGTCTGAGCAGCGAGCGTCCCGCTCACCCGGATCGCCCGGCGCGCAGCCTCGATCGCGGCTGTGTCGCCGGCACCGCGCAACGCCGGGGCAGCGGGCTCGTCGTGCCACCCCTGCACCAGCCGGCTGGTCGCCACGCACCGTTGCGCCGCCTGCTCGAGCCGACTGCGGTCGAGCTCACCGCTCTGCACCGCCGCGACGATCGCGTCGAGGATCTCGTCGTGGTCGGACGGCAGTTTGTCCGCACCGATGCAGAGCAGGTCGACACCGGCCTTGAGAGCGAGCACCGCGGCCGCGGGCACTCCCCGGCCCTCGCACGCGCCTTTCATGTCGAGCGCGTCCGACACGAGCAGTCCGTCGAAGTGCAGCTCGTCACGGAGCAGGCCGACGATCGCGGCGCTCAGGGTCGCGGGCAGCGCGGAGCCGAGCGCCGGCAGGATCACGTGCGACGTCATCACCGCAGCGGTGTCGCCCGCAACCGACGCCATGAAGGGCACGAGCTCACGTGCGCGCAGGACATCGAGCGGAGCGTCGACGGTCGGCAGGCCGACATGGGAGTCGACGGAGGTGTCACCGTGCCCGGGCCAGTGCTTCACGCACGCGGCGACGCCAGCACTCTGCATGCCTCGGACATAGGCCTGGCTGTGACGTGCAACGAGAGCCGGGTCGCCGCCGAAGCTTCGTACGCCGATCACCGGGTTCTGCGGGTTGCTGTTGACGTCAACGACAGGAGCGAGGTCCATGTCGACGCCCACCTCGCGCAACGACGACCCGATGCTGCGCGCCACCTGCTCGGTCAGCGTCACGTCGTCCGCCGACCCGAGCGCGGCGTTGCCGGGGAACGGGTTGCCCGTGCGCATGTGCAGCCGAGTGACGTCACCACCCTCTTCGTCGGCGGTGATGATGACGTCCCGGCCGGCGGCGTGGATGGCCGCTGTCAGTGCGGTGAGCTGTGCGGGTGACTCGACGTTCGAGCCGAAGATGCAGATGGAACCGAGTCCACCGGCGAGCAGGTCGCGCATCCAGCCGGGCAGCTCCGGGCCGGCGAAGGCACCCATGACCACGCGTGATGCCAAGCCCCGTAGGTCATCCATGTCGGTCCGTCAGCCCTTCACCGCACCGGAGACCAGACCCGTGGTCATCCGCCCCTGCACGAACAGGAAGAAGACGATGACGGGAATGGTCATGAGCGTCGACCCCGCCATGATCGCGCCCCAGTCGGTGCCGCTGTTGACCTGGCGGAACGACCTCAGCCACACCGGGAGGGTGATGTTCTCCGGTCGGTTCATGAGCACCAGAGCAGTCACGAACTCGTTCCAGGCCTGGATGAACGCGAATACGCCGGTCGCGACGAGGCCCGGGGCCATGAGGGGGAACGTGACGCTGAAGAAAGCGCGGATCCGGCTGCAGCCGTCGATCATCGCTGCTTCCTCGAGCTCGATCGGCACACCGGACACGAATCCCCGCAGGGTCCAGATCGTGAAGGGCAGCACGGTGGCGATATAGACCATCGAGAGCCCGAGAATGCTGTTGGTGAGGTGCCACCCGTTGAGGAGGCGGTAGATCGAGAGGATCATTGCCTCGCCAGGGATCATCTGCACGATGAGCACGACCATGATGAACGCACGCCTGCTGCGGAACTTGAACCTCGTGAGCGCCACGGCGGCGAGCATCGCCAACGCCAGGGCGCCGACCACCGTCAGCAGCGTGACCTCCAGGCTGTTGCGCAGGGCGTCGACGAACGGGAACTGGCTCTCGCGCAGCAGCACCCGACCGTAGTTGTCGAACGTCCCACGGATCGGAGTGAACGTCGGGTCGGGGCGGCGGATGAACCGGTTCTGCAGCAGCGACGTGTTGACCATCCAGTAGACCGGGAACACCGAGCAGAGGAACACCACCAGCGCGGCCGCGTTGAGCGCGGCGCGCCCCAGTCGCTTGTGGGAGCGCGGGGCTCTGCGTGTCTTGACGGCGATGCTCACAGTTCCTCCTGTCGCACGATCTGACGGACGTAGAAGAACGATGCGCACAGCATGAGGATCACCATGATCACGGCGATGGCACTTCCTGTGTCGAAGCGACCCTGCGCTACACCGACCTGGTAGATGTAGACGCCGATCGTGCTCGTCTTCGAGCGGATGGCGCCTGAGTCCTGCAGCGCGAAGATCTGGGTGAACACGCGCAGGTCCCAGATCACCTGCAACACGGTCACGACGACGATGAGCGGCTTGATATAGGGGACGATGATGTGGCGGAAGCGCTGCACGCCGTTGGCACCATCGAGAGCGGCCGCCTCGAGAACCTCGTCCGGCACCTGCGTCAGCCCGGCATAGAGCGTGAACGCGACGAACGGCACCGACTGCCACGTGATGACGATGGTCGCGACAGCGAAGAACGACAACGGGTTGATGAGCCAGGAATGGCCCTCCATCCCCATGCCCAGGGCGCTGAGAACCCAGTTGACGACGCCGTACTGCGCGTCGAACATCCAACCCCAGATCACGATGGCGGTCAGTGCCGGCATCGCCCAGGACAGCAGCAGCCCGACGGTCACGAGCAGCCGCATCGCACGGCCGAGCTTCGTCAGCATCAGCGCGACCAGCATGCCGAGCGACATCGTGAAGACCACGAGCACCGCACAGAGCCCGACGCTGCGAGCCAGCACGTGCCAGAACTCGGAGTCGGACAGCACCGCCTTGTAGTTGTCGAGCCCCACGAACTCCGGCGGCTTGCCGAACACCTGCGCCCGGCCGTAGTGCTCCGTCGACGTGATCATGAGCTTCACGAGCGGATAGCCCGTCAGGACCAACAAAGTCGCGATCGTCGGTGAAAGCAGCAGCCACGGAATCAGTGAGCGGCGCAACCGACGGCCTCTTCCGACCGTGCGGCGCTGCGGTGGCTCCAGCGCCGTGGCCACTGCCGGGGGCGACATGACCGCCATGGTCTCTCTCCTCGTACGCCGTGGTTGCACCGTGCAGGTCTGCAATGCTCCGAGGGTCCCTCGGTACGGCGGCGCTAGACCCGCCGCCGTACCGAGGGAGACATGATGTCCGCCTCGAGAAGAGCGCCGCCCTAGCGGTTCAGGGCCGCCGTGATCTTGGCGTCCGCCGCCTTGGCGAGGGCTGCCACGTCACCGCCACCGGCGATGTTGACGAACAGGTCCTCCATGATCTTGTCGGACTCCACGTTGGCCCAACCCGGAGCGGCAGGTGTGAGCTTGGTGTTGCCGACAGCCTGCGCCGTGGCCTTGGCGACCTCGTCCGTGCCCATCTGAACAGCGAGCGAGGTCTTGGCGGGCACGAGGCCGGCCTTGGCCATGAGGGTCTGATAACCGTCGCTCAGGATGACCTTGAGCAGCTGGTAGGAGAGGTCCTTGTTCTTGCTCTTGGCAGAGATCGCGATGTTGGAACCGCCCAGGAAGATCGGGGCAGTGGTTCCCGCCGTGTTGCCCGGCAGAGCGAAGACACCGAGATTGGCCTCAGCCTTGGGGCAGCCGGCCTTGGGGTCGAGGATCGATCCCTTGACCCAGCCAGGTGCGGAGAGCATGGCGATCTGGTTGGCACACCAGGGAACCTGCGGATCGGTCTCGTTGCCGCCCTTCGGTGCTCCGGATGCGGTCTTCATGACCTGCTGGACCTGCGTGAGGCCCTTGACCGACTCGGGCGAGGAGAGGCTGCCCGCCCACTTGCCGTCCTTCTCGACCGCGACGTCGCCGCCGGCGTTCCAGATGTAGGGAAGCGCGTTGCGCCAGTCCTGCCCGGGGAAGTAGATGCCCGAGAAGTTCTTGGTCGCGGCGTTGGCCGTCTTGAGCTTGGCGCCGTCCGCGATGTAGTCGGAGAGCGTCGTGGGCACCGACAGGCCCGCCTTCTTGAACAGGTCCTTCCGGTAGAACACCAGACGAGAACCGGCGTAGTAGGGCGCCGCGTAGAACTTGCCGTCGAAGGTGCCGCCCTCGACGAAGCCCTTGAGCAGGTCGTCGCCGCCGAGCTCGGCCTTCTTGTCGGTGATGTCCTCGAAAGCGCCGGCGGACGTGAAGCTGACCGCCTGCGTGTTGCCGACCTCGACGACGTCAGGACTGTCGTTGCCCGAGAGGGCCGTGGTCAGCTTGTCGACCAACCCGTCCCAGACCTGCTGCTCGATGACGAGCTCGGCCTTGGGGTTGGCCTGCTCGAACGTGGCCTTGGCGTAGTCGCGGACGTTCTGCGGCGTGTCGGTTCCGACGAGCCACAGGCGGACCTTGGTCTTGGCGCCGTCGGCGGCGGCACCCGTGGCTGCCGACGTCGTCGTCCCAGCCCCTGCGGTGCTCTTGCCGTCGGATGAGCCGCCGCACCCCGTGAGTGCGAGCGCTGCCACCGCCGAAGCAGCGATGATGCGGGAAACTTTCACGAGTTGCCTCCGAATGGTGCGGGACGGCCGACGGGCGCCGGTCGCCAAGTTGAATAGGTCTTCAGCGGTGGTCGCAGCACTTCACGAGACGCCGAGCTCGCCGGACAGCACGAGGACGGCAGCACCAGCGAGCACCACATCCGCCCCCAGGAAGGCCATCCGCAGGTCCAGGCTCTCGCCGACCAGCGGCATGGTGCGCTTGCGGATGGTGGCCAACGCGGCCTCCATGAGCGCGGTCGTGAGGAGCTCAGGCGGGCCGCTGAGCACGACCTCGCGCAGGTCGAGTGCGCTCACGATCGGCGCCAGCGCCATGCCGAGGCGACGACCGCCGGAGGCGAGCGCTGCATTGGTGGCCCGCTCGTCGGCACCGGCTATCGCTGCCCGCAGGGCAGGGGCCGCGACCACCGTCTCGAGACACCCGCGACGGCCGCACGCGCAGGCCGAACCGCGCTCCTCCACCGTCACGTGCCCGATCTCACCCGCGGCGTAGTGGTGGCCGCTGAGCAGCGCCCCGTCGAGGAGCAGCCCCGCACCCATGCCCCGGCCGATGCGGATGAGCATGAGCCCGCTGCCCTCGGCTCCGCCGAAGGTGTGCTCGCCCATGGCCGCGGTGTTGGCGTCGTTCGCGACGTGCACCGGCAGGTTGACGGCGTCGGCGAGCTCTGCCCGCAACGCCAGCTGCTCCCAGCCGAGGTTGGGTGCCTGCAGCACGACGCCGTCGGGATCGACGACACCGGGGCTGCCCACTCCGACACCCAGCACCGGACGGGTCGCGAGCGCCACGAGGTCGCGGGTGAGCTCGACCGCGCAGGCGAGCGCAGCCTCTGCGGTGCGTCGTTTCAGCGGCACGGAGCGGCGCTGCAGCACGTTGCCGGCGATGTCCAGCACGGCCCCGAGGAAGCAGGTCTCGTCCGACAGGTCCAGGCAGATGATGTGTGCGGCGTCGGGGCGAAGGCCGACCAGCGTGGCCGGCTTGCCGACGCGTGACTCGGCGCGTACGCCCAGCTCCTCGACCAGCTCTTCGGCCAGCAGGTCACCGATGAGGTCCGACACGGTGACCCGCGCCAGCGCTGTCTCGCGAGCCAGATCCGCGCGCGACGAGGGACCGTGGTGGAACAGGCGCTGCAGCACCATCGCCCGGTTGTGGCGACGCGCGTATTCCGGCAGGACCTTCGCGGTCGGCCGCAGTGTCCTGCTCATCGCTCGCGACGTACGCCGGAGGTCGGTGGGGGCTGACACGTTTGTTAGTGAAGCGTCCTTACATATTCATGTCAAGACCGGGCAATGTTACGTTTTGGGTATCGGTCACGTGCCGGTGCGCCAGGAGTGGGAGTAGCGCTCCTGCGCAGCGGTGAGCGCATCGATGCGTACGCCGAGCCCCGCGAGCGCCAGCTGCGCAACTTCCCGGTCGATGTCGTGGGGCACCGCGTGCACGCCCGGACCGAGCGCGGCCGCGGCGCCGAGCAACCACACCGCGGCGAGCGCCTGCAACGCGAAGGCGACGTCCATCACCTGCGGCGGGTGCCCTTCCGCGGCCGCCAGCCCGACGACCCGGCCCTCTGCCACGAGCAGGAGCCGGCGGCCGTCTGCCATGACGTACTCGTCGACGCCCGGTCGGACGCCGGCATGGCGATGCACCGCGAGGTCGCGCAGCGCGAGGACATCGATCTCGATGTCGAAGTGACCTGCGTTCGCGAGAATGGCCCCGTCACGCAGCGCCTGCAGGTCTGATCGGCTGACCACATCGCGGTTTCCCGTGGCGGTGACGACGATGTCTGCGATCGCCGAGGCATCGAGCATCGTCATCACGCGGTAGCCGTCGAGCGCGGCGTCGAGCGCCGCCGTCGCGTCGATCTCGGTGACCACGACCTGCGCCCCGAGCCCACGCAGGCGCGCAGCCACTCCCCTGCCGCAGTCACCGAAGCCGGCGACGACGGCCGTGCGTCCGGCGAGCAGCACACCGGTGGCGCGCACCAGCCCGTCGACGGTGGACTGGCCCGTGCCCCAGCGGTTGTCCACGACGCGCTTCGTGGGTGTCGAGTCGACAGCGAGCACAGGAAGGAAGAGCTCGGAGTTGCTGGCCATCTGGCGCAGCCGCAGAACGCCCGTGGTGGTCTGCTCACACGCACCGATGACCTCGGCCAAGAGCTCACGCCGCTCCTCGTGCAGCGTTCCCACGAGGTCGCAGCCGTCGTCGAGAAGCAGGCCCGGGCGCGTGTCGAGCACCGACCTGACAGCGGAGTAGTAGGTCGCCCGATCAGCACCTCGCCTGGCCCAGACCGACATGCCTTCGGCACTGAGTGCTGCGGCGACGTCGTCCTGGGTCGAGAGCGGGTTGGACGAGGCGAGGGCGACCGAGGCGCCAGCGGCTCGCAGCACGTGCATGAGCACAGCAGTCTCGGCGGTCACGGGAAGGCAGGCACCGACGCGCAGCCCGGCGAGAGGCCGCTGCGACTCGAAGCGCTCACGGACGCGGGCCAGCACCGGCATCGAGCGCATGGCGCGCTCGATGCGGTGCTGGCCCGCAGCCGCTAGGCCGACGTCGGCGACGTCAGACACGAAGTCGACTTCGCAGAAGTCTGTTTCGCTGAACTCAGTAGCGGTAGTGGTCGGGCTTATAAGGACCCTCGACCGGGACACCGATGTATTCGGCCTGCGACTTGCTCAGCTCGGTGAGCCGCACTCCGAGCGCCGCGAGGTGCATCCGCGCAACCTTCTCGTCCAGGAGCTTCGGAAGGACGTAGACCTGGCGCTCGTAGTCGTGGTTCTTCGTGAACAGCTCGATCTGGGCGATCGTCTGGTTGGCGAAGGAGTTCGACATGACGAAGCTGGGGTGTCCCGTGGCGTTGCCGAGGTTCAGCAGACGACCTTCGGAGAGCACGATGATCGAGTGACCGTCGGGAAAGACCCACTCGTCGACCTGTGGCTTGACGGTGTTGCGCACGATACCGGCGGTGGCGGCGAGGCCGGCCATGTCGATCTCGTTGTCGAAGTGCCCGATGTTGCCGACGATGGCCTGGTGCTTCATGCGCGCCATGTCCGCGGCGCTGATGATGTCCTTGTTGCCGGTTGCGGTGATGAAGATGTCGGCCGACTCGACGACGTCCTCCAGCGTGGCGACCTGATAGCCGTCCATGGCTGCTTGCAGCGCACAGATCGGGTCGATCTCGGTGATGATGACGCGCGCTCCCTGACCGCGCAGTGACTCGGCGCTGCCCTTGCCGACGTCGCCGTAGCCGAGGACGACCGCGACCTTGCCACCGATGAGGACGTCCGTGCCGCGGTTGATGCCGTCGATGAGCGAGTGACGGGTGCCGTATTTGTTGTCGAACTTCGACTTCGTCACCGAGTCGTTCACGTTGATGGCCGGGAAGAGCAGCTCACCGGAGCGAGCGAACTCGTAGAGCCGGTGCACGCCGGTGGTCGTCTCCTCGGTGACGCCCTTGATGCCTTGTCCCATGCGCGTGAACTTGGTCGGGTCGCTCTGCAGCGAAGCACGGAGCAGGTCGAGGATGACGGCGTACTCCTCGGAGTCGTCCTCGCCCGCGCTGGGAACTGCACCGCCGGTCTCAAACTGCGTGCCCTTGTGGATGAGCAGCGTGGCGTCGCCACCGTCGTCGAGCAGCATGTTGGGACCATCGCCGTCGGGCCAGGTCAGCATCTGCTCGGTGCACCACCAGTAGTCCTCGAGGGACTCGCCCTTCCAGGCGAAGACCGGCACACCGCTCGGCGCGTCGACGGTGCCCTGGGGTCCGACGACGGTCGCGGCAGCGGCGTGGTCCTGCGTGGAGAAGATGTTGCACGAGACCCAGCGCACGTCGGCCCCGAGTGCGGTGAGCGTCTCGATGAGGACCGCGGTCTGGACCGTCATGTGCAGAGAACCGGCGATGCGCGCGCCGGCGAGCGGCTGCGTGGGGCCGTATTCGCGGCGGAGCTCCATCAGGCCGGGCATCTCGTGCTGCGCGAGCGAGATCTCCTTGCGCCCGAAGGCGGCCAGCGACAGGTCGGCGACCTTGTAGTCGAGCGGGCCGAAGCGGTCGGCAGTGGGCGTCATGCGGTCTCCTTGACAAGCGGGGCAGGGGGAACGGGATCAACGTTGACAGAGGTTCGTGAGGGTTGCACGTCGGAAACCACCCCGAGCAGGCGTAGCGCCTTGTCCTGCTCCCAGCGCAGCGCATCCACGGCGTCGCTGGAAGGCGGAGGCGCGGTGTCGAGCCAGCGCTCCACGGCCGCGCGGGCCTCGGCGTCACGCCGCAGCCGCAGAACGACAGCCACGTCACCGAGCTCGAGCTCGTGCGTCTCGAGCAGTTCGCGCAGCGAGCGCACCCGGTCGAGGTCTGCGTCGCTGTAGAGGCGGTAGCCCCCTCTCGAGCGACCGGGTGCGACGAGCCCCAACGTCTCGACATAGCGCAGCATCCGGGGCGTCCATCCGCTCGCCGAAGCGGCCTCTTGGACGGTCAGCTGCTGCATGAGCCCAACCTTAGCACGACCGTGTCAGGGTTTGCCGCCTCAGCGGTGGCCTCGCTGGCGAGCTTCGCGTTGGATGGCCTTCCGCCGGTCGCGCTGCTCCGCGGCGAGCCGCAGGTCCGTGCGCGAGGCCATCCACTCGGCCTCCCTGACCAGCCTTCGCCAGCTCGCCCAGCGACGCGGGTCGAGCTCGCCGGCGTCCAGCGCGGCCGTGACGGCGCAGCTCGGTTCGGTGTCGTGCCCGCAGTCGGCGAAGCGGCACTGCCCCAGCAGCGCGTCGACCTCGGGAAAGGCGAGCGCCAGGCCGCCACCGTCGGGCGCACCCGCCGACCCCACGAGCCCCACGCTGCGCAACCCAGGCGTGTCGAGCAGGCAGGCGCCGCTGTCCATGACGACGAGCTCGCGGTGCACAGTCGTGTGGCGGCCCTTGCCGTCGCGGCGCACCTCCCCGGTGGGGGCGATATCGCGCCCGGTCAGGGCGTTGACGAGCGTCGACTTGCCCGCGCCGGAGGGCCCGAGCAACGCCGCCGTCACTCCTGGCCCGAGCAGCCGGCTCAGCGGTTCGAGGCCGACCCCGGTCGTGGCACTCGCGCGCAGCACCTGACAGCCGGGTGCCGTGGCTTCGGCGCGGGCGAGCAGACCGTCCTCCGCCGGGAGGAGGTCGCACTTGGTCAGGACCACGACGGGGGTGGCACCGCCGTCCCACGAGAGGGTGACCAGCCGCTCGACGCGACCGAGATCCGCCTCGGGCCAGACGGGTTCGGCCACGATGACGATGTCCACGTTGCAGGCGAGCACCTGCTCACGCGAGGAACCCGGGGCGGTGTCGGCCCGGCGCAGCGCACCCCGCCGGGGCAGCACCGCCACCACGAGGCCGGTGGCCGGGTTCCAGGCCACCCAGTCACCCGCGCAGGGAACGGGGTCGAGGCCGGGCGCGTACGCCGCCCGCTGCTCACCGGTGTCCGAGACCAGCGTGCAGGCACCCCGGTCGGCGCGCATCACGCGGGCGGGCCGGGAGGAGATCGAGTCGTGAGCCGGGAGTGCGCCGACGGCGCCATCGTGCGCCGACTGCCAGGACGGGTCCCAGCCGAGGCGTGAGAGAAGGACAGGGTCGTGTGGCACGAGGGTTCCGATCAGGCGGTAGCCCTCGCGCGCGGCACCGTCAGGCGGGCTCGGCGAGAGCTGGAGGGCAGGGGCGGGAGAGGTCCATCGAGGTGACGTCCACCAGGACCACCCCCTCTCGTCGACCCACCGCTGCATCCGCTGCCCGCACGCTAGACCCGCTGCGCCGGGGATGTCACGGCAATATCGGGCGCGCGACGCTGCGCCACCACGTCGAAGACGTGATGGCCCTTGGCGATGCCCAGCCGCTCGAAGCGCGTCACGGGTCTCGTGTCAGGCCGGCTCGCGAAGTGCGGATGCAGGTTCTGCAGTTCGGGCGAGGCGTCGACCTCGGCCAGCATCTGGTCGGCATAGGGCTCCCAGTCGGTCGCGCAGTGCAGCACGCCGTCGACCCGCAGCCGCGAGGTGATCAGTGCCAACGGCTCGCCCGAGACGATCCGTCGCTTGCGATGACGCTCCTTGGGCCACGGGTCGGGAAAGAAGATGCGCACCTCGTCCAGCGAACCGGGGGCGAGCATGTCGCGCAGCACCTCGATCGCGTCGCCCTGCACGACACGTACGTTGGTCAGCCCCCGCTCTCCCACGGCGTGCAGCAGGGCGCCGACTCCCGGGGTGTGCACGTCGACGGCCAGCACGTCGCGCGACGGGTCGGCCGCCGCCATCGCAACCGTGGCCTCGCCCATGCCGAAGCCGATCTCGAGCACGAGCGGTGCCGTGCGACCGAAGATCGTGACGGGGTCGAGCAAGCCCTGGGTGACCTCGAGCCCGAAGCGGTCCCAGTGGGCATCGAGCGCCGTCTGCTGGCGCAGGCTCACCCGTCCTCGGCGCGGGCTGAACGTGCGTACGTGCGGGAACGGCGACTCGGCGCCGAGGCGGACCCGCCCCTTAGTGGGCTGCGCCACCGGGCACGGGCGGGAGGTCGGCCCCGCGACGGGCAGTCTCGTCGGACCACACGTCGGGCTCGAGGTAGATGACGCGGGCGATGGGAACGGCGCTGCGGATCGCGCGCTCGGCCTCGTCGATGGTGGCAGCCACCTGAGCGGCGGTGTTGTCGTGGCTGACCGCGATCTTCGCCGCCACGAGCAGCTCGTCCGGGCCCAGGTGCAGCGTGCGCATATGGATGATGCGCTCGACCCGCGGCGCAGACCCGAGCGCGCGTTGGATCGCGGCGACATCGCTCGCGCTCGCGCTCTCGCCGAGCAGCAGCGACTTGGTCTCGACGGCCAGGACCACTGCGACGGCGACGAGCAGGACGCCGATCATGGCGGTACCGACGGCGTCCCAGCGGCCGTCGTCGGTGAGCAGCGTGAGGACCACACCGAACAGCGCGAAGAGCAGGCCACACAGCGCGGCGACGTCTTCGAGCAGGACGACGGGCAGCTCGGGCGCCTTGGCCGTGCGGATGAACTGCAGCCATGACTGCGATCCACGCGACGTCGCCGACTCGTGCACCGCGGTGCGCAAGGACAGGCTCTCCATGACGGTGGCGCCGACCAGCACGGCGACGGGCACCCATTTCCAGCTCTCGATGGCCTCGGGATGGGTGAACTTGTGCGAGGCCTCGTAGAGCGAGAACAGCCCGCCCACGCTGAACAGGACGACCGAGACGATGAACGCGAAGACGTAGCGTTCGCGGCCATAACCGAACGGGTGGCGCTCGTCGGCCTCCTTGCGCGCACGCTTGCCGCCGACGAGCAGGAGCAGCTGGTTGCCCGAGTCGGCGAGCGAGTGGATCGACTCGGCCAGCATCGAGGACGAGGACGTCAGCAGGAAAGCCAGGAACTTCATCACGGCGATGCCGAGGTTGGCCCCGAGCGCAGCGAGAATCGCCACGCCGCCGCCACCGTGACCCGGCTGCTGCTCCGGCGCGCTCACGTCGCGATGCGGCCCTTGAGCTCGGAGATCGGCCCGATCGGTGACGGGTCGAGGCCGAGCGCCAGCGCGAGATAGGTGCTGGCGAAGTCGGTCAGCCCTACCAGCGACGCGAGCCGCTCGGCCGGCGTGGTGCCCACGGCGCGCAGCTGCGTCACCGGCACGTCTCGACCCAGGGCGACGGTGACGACGGCGCCGGCCCGCGCGGTCGCGCGCGGGTGCTCGTCGTCCTCGCGCAGGAGCACCAGCCGTGAGCGGGTCTGCTCGGCGTCTTCGGCGCGGTCCCGGAAGAAGTCGTCGGTCGGTGCGGAAGCCGACGACTCGGGCGACGATTCCGAGAACGGCCCGTCGAACGTGACGATCTGGTTGTGGCCCGCCTCCGGCAGCTCGCCGGGGATGCCCGGATATTTGGCGTTCTCGTTGAGCTGGCAGCAGAAGCGGTGAGCCACCACGCCGGTCAGGCGACTGACTCCCCACACCACCGGCAGCGAACCCACGAGGGAGAGGGCGAGCTCCTTGGCAGGATTGTCATAGCTCGCGGCCCCTGGGCGGAAACGCTCCGCGTCGGCATCGAGCAGGTCTGCCACGCGCTCGAGGGCGGCGGGCCCGATGTCTGCGAGCCCGAGCGCGTCAGCGACACAGAGCAGCGGTGCCGACAACGTCCACATGCTCGCCCGCGGCTGGCGACCGCCCGCGTCCACGGCGATGTGCACGCCGCGGCCCCGCTCCGCCAGCCTCGCCAGAGGCGAACTCGCGGCACCGACGGTGACGATGCGGGCGCCCCGGCGTACGGCCTCGTCGGTCGCGGTCAACGTCTCCTCGGTGACACCCGAGCAGGAGACCCCGATGACGAGGTCCATCGGGCCGACCCAGCCGGGCAGCGTGAAGTCCTTGACGGAGACCACGGGAATCGGGCAGGCCACCCCGGTGACCGCGGCGAGCACGTTGCCGGAGATGCCCGACCCACCCATCCCGGTGACGACCACGGCGCGGGGCCGGCCCTCGGCGACGACGGCCGCGAGCCCCGCCTCGGCGCTCGCCCGCACCGCCGCCCTCACCTGCGCCCCGGAGCTGGCGCAGGCCCGCAGCATGTCGCCACCGTCGAGTGCGCTGATGGCCGAGGCGTCGTCGAGGTCCGTGACCCCGCGCACCGGGGACAGCACCATCGTCAGGCGCTCCCGTCGCTGTCGGCGACACGGCTCGGGTCCGGTGAGGTCGCCTCGTCGATGAGCAGCACCGGGATGCCGTCGCGCACGGGATAGACGAGACCGCAGCCGTCGGGAGCCGTCGCGGTGCAGACGAGGCTCGTTTCGGTCTCACGCAGCGGCGACAGACAACGCGGACACGCGAGAACCTCGAGGAGCCAAGCGTCGAGCGCCACGGCCGTCAGCCCCGCACCAGGTCGAGGACCTCGTCACGCAGCGCTGCCATCGCGGCCTCGTCAGGAGCCTCGACATTGAGGCGCAGCAGCGGCTCGGTGTTGGACGGGCGCAGGTTGAACCACCAGCTGCCACCGTCGACGGTCAGGCCGTCCAGCCGGTCGATGCTCACGCCGTCGCGCGAGGCATAGGTCTTCTCGACCAGCGCCGAGCGCGCGGCGGCGTCGTCGACGACGCTGTTGATCTCGCCGGAGGCGGCGTAGCGGGCGTAGTTGGCCAGCAGCTGCGAGAGCGTCGTGCCTGCGGGGGTCTCACCGAGCGCGGCGAGCACGTGCAGCGCCGCGAGCATCCCCGAGTCGGCGCGCCAGAAGTCACGGAAGTAGAAGTGCCCGGAGTGCTCGCCCCCGAAGACCGCACCGGTCTCGGCCATCTGCGCCTTGATGAAGGAATGACCGACGCGGCTGCGGGAGGGCACGCCACCGTGCTCGACGATGATCTCCGGCACGCCCTTGGACGTGATCAGGTTGTGGATCACCGTCGCGCCGGGGTTCTTGCTCAGCTCCCTCACGGCCACGATCGCCGTGATCGTCGAGGGCGAGACGATCGCACCCCGCTCGTCGACCACGAAGCATCGGTCGGCATCACCGTCGAACGCGAGCCCGATGTCGGCGCCGTGCGCCAGCACCGCCGCCTGCAGATCGGCGAGGTTGGCCGGCTCGATGGGGTTGGCCTCGTGGTTGGGAAAGCTGCCGTCGAGCT